>NZ_LFHY01000011.1:0-343110 GCF_001660175.1 Escherichia sp. B1147 | reverse complement strand
CAGACTCCCTGAACAATTCTCATTAGTTGAGAAACTCAGGGCGCGGTTTCCTGTTGCCGTTGTATGCAGCGTGTTTGGGGTTCATCGCAGCAGCTATAAATACTGGCGGCAGCCCAGGAAGCCTGACGCCACGAAAGTGGCATTACTGAGCCTTGTTCGTGAAAGCTATCGCGAAAGTAATGGTTCCGCAGGTGCACGTAATATTACCGCGATGGTCACAACTAAAGGCGTAAAACTGAGTCGCTGGCGGGCAGCAAAACTGATGAAAGAACTTAATCTCATCAGCTGTCAGCTGCCTGGCCATCGATATAGAAAGGCGTCTAAGGAACACGTAGAGATCGCCAGTTTGCAGTAACAGAGCCTAATCAGGTCTGGTGTGGCGATGTGACTTATATCTGGACGGGTAAACGTTGGGCTTATTTAGCCGTTGTGCTTGATCTGTTTTCCCGTAAACCGGTTGGCTGGGCGATATCATTTTTCCCGGACTCTGCACTGTGTCCATGGCCAGGGAAGCGTGAGGAAAGCCCGCTAATTTGCTGTATCACTCGGATCAAGGTAGCCACTATACCAGTAGAAATTTCAGACAGTTACTGTGGAGAAATCAGATAAAACAAAGCCTGAGTCGCTGGGGAAATTGCTGGGATAACAGCCCGATGGAACGTTTTTTTAGAAGCCTGAAAACGGAGTGGGTACCGGATAATGGATACGCTAATTTTAGCAAAACCAGCGCAGCGATGACAAACTACATCACGGGATATTACAGCCAGCTCAGATCTCATCAATATAACGGTGGTTTGACGCCGAATGAATCAGAACGATTGTTCTGGAAAAACTCTAAAGCCGTGGCCAATTTTTGTTGACCACTACAAGAGTAATAGCCTTCTCGTCGGTGGACTTGCAACCCACTAAAGCAAATAAAATAATAAAGCTCCTGTTAAAACCAGCTTATTTTTGCTCATTTTGACTTCCCTTTATTTATATTTATCGCAGACATTAGTTAACCAAATCACGTGCAGCGTCACAATAGTTAAATTACTCATCATTTCTTATGGCAATTAGTTTCCTGTTAATTTTATCATCCATAAACTAACTTAACAAAGCTGACAGACTAACTAAATTAAAGTACCCTTTTTCACTCGCATGGCGCTTGCTGTGCCTTAATTGTTCAACTTGTAACATCTTTAGAAAAAAAGAAGATATGAAACTCATAAAACCTTCGTCTTTACTTATGCTATCGCTTTTACTGGGAACTGGGGGCGTTCATGCCCACGATAAGCAAACGCTGCTACAAGCTGCTGAAGCTGGGGATATCTCTGCCCAGAGCCAGTTAGGCATCGACTATATGAAGGGCATTAATGGTTTTGATCAGAACTACGGCGAAGCCCTAAAATGGCTTAAGCAGGCATCATCAAAAGGCGATAAAGAAGCGTTTAATGCACTTGGAATAATGTATGCTTTTGGACAAGGTGTTGAACTAGATATCGCTAAGGCAGCCGATTATTTTAAAAAGGCGGGAGACGTAGCGCAAGGTAATGCTTATTACAATTTGGGTGTCATCTATAATAAAGGACTACTCGGAAAAGCTGATCCTGACCGTGCCCAAAAATACTTAAAACTTGCGGAAGATGTTGGAAATCCCTCCGCCATGGTCTATTTGGGAACTTTATATCAGTTCGGGAAAGGAGTTCCTAAAGATGATAAAAAAGCGTTTGATTACTATAAAAAAGCCTCACGATACCATGAACCAAAAGCGATATATCATCTTGCAAAGATGTACGAGGATGGGCTAGGTGTGGAGCAAAATCATGGGATGGCACGGCAACTATACCAAAAAGCAGCAGACCTAGATTATGTACCAGCAATGACTAATCTCGGATTTATGCTTACAAATTCTATCGGTGGTAGAGGCGACTACGCAAAGGCACGAAGCTATTTAGAAAAAGCGGTTGCTGCAGGTAGCGAAAATGCTATGAACAACCTTGCCTACATCTATCTTAACGGTCTAGGTGTCAAAAAAGACTACCGGAAAGCAAGTGACCTTTATAAAGCTGCATGTGATAAGGGAGAGAAAGCTAGTTGCTCTGCCATTGCCGAAATGAAACAAGAAGGCAAATATCACGCTCCGTCGAAAGAAAATAAAACCAAGAATAATACACAGATTGCAGGAACACAGCGACTCATTGCGAAATCAATTGATCAGGGCGTTAACGCAACATTTACCTGGCAAGGTGATGACGCTATATTCACTGCCAATGGTGGAGAAGTTGATTGTACCTTCCTGAAAGATTTTTCAGAGAAAGGAGGCAATCTGGCGACAACATTTGTTTGCTCTAATAACGTTCAAATCATCCTGAAGCAATTCAGAGATACCAAGAATGCCTACCTTGCTGTTATGACTGACAACTTCAATACTGAAGTTAAATCATTTTCGGTCAATGTGTACGTGAGCGAAAAATAAAAATGTGTTATCGCCTGTTAAGCACCTATCAGGAGAATGATACAGTTTTCTAACACTTTCCGGGAAGCGGCAATATGCAAATCGCCGCCATCCCCGATTATTTAAAAAAATCAGTTAATGCTTGCCGCTGTACGCCACGGAGATTCAACATCAGATCCGTGGCTATAGTTGGCGCTCAGGTAGCCACTATTATCCTCAGCAAATTTAGTGCGTATCCCGGTCTGATAAATACTTTTTTCCTGACACATCATTAACGAAATTGCCGTCACTGTTGACTTTGACCCGTTTGTTATCCGCAAACTCCTCTGTGTACGGATCTACATAGGCGTGCTTACCTTCGACACAGTATCGTAAGTCAAAATACTTTGCCATTTCTGGCGATATGTGCCGCTCAACCGGATAATCTGGAAGACGGCCACCTATAGGAAGTTCGTAATGACGAGGGAGTTCGACTGGTCCCTCCAACTCGACGTTGCTTGCGAGCACAATCTCTTCTTTCTTTGGTGTCTCCCCCTGGAAAGAAGTGCGTTCTGAACATATTTTTCGAACTGTCGCCGTGATTTGCCACTGTTGTGCTTTAGGAACACAGCTTATTAAATTGTATTTCTTTGGGATGGTCGCCAGCAAAACATTTACCAACTCCATTGGTCAGATTGAAATAGACCTTCCTGTTGGAACTGCCACACTGTATCTCCTCTGTTCTCATTTGGAAAATCATAGTAGCATCGCGCCTGTGATTTTCCTTTTATGTCGGTTTTACCATGTCTACAACACCTAACGTCCCTCAGGGCGATCTTGTTTTACGTACTTTAGCCATGCCTGCCGATACCAATGCCAATGGCGATATCTTTGGTGGTTGGTTGATGTCGCAGATGGATATTGGCGGTGCCATTCTGGCAAAAGAAATTGCCCACGGTCGTGTCGTGACCGTGCGGGTTGAAGGAATGACTTTCTTACGGCCAGTTGCGGTTGGTGATGTGGTGTGCTGCTATGCGCGCTGTGTCCAAAAAGGGACGACATCAGTCAGCATTAATATTGAAGTATGGGTGAAGAAAGTGGCGTCTGAACCAATTGGGCAGCGCTATAAAGCGACAGAAGCGTTATTTAAGTATGTTGCCGTCGACCCAGAAGGAAAGCCTCGTGTCTTACCTGTAGAGTAATAATCAAAAGCCTCCAGGCTGGAGGCTTTTGATTTTCTGGTTATTGAATTTCGGTGGTGCCGTTAATTTTAAACAGAATGTTCACCACAATCCCACTTCCGGGTTTGCCCGGCTCATAACGCCATCTGCGCATCGCGTTTTTCACTTCGCGTTCAAACATGTTCGCCGGTTTGGCTGAAAGAATTTGTACGTTATCCACGCGCCCATCCGGCGTGACGTCAAATTTAACTTTAACCTGCCCTTCAATGCGTAGTGCCTGCGCGCGCGCCGGATACTGCGGCTGATTACGGCTTAATGCCCGGGGACCAGACGCCACACTTGTTACCGGCTTGCTGGTTGCTGCCGTTGCTGTGCTTGATGTCGGGCGCGCAGGTGCCGTATTTTCAAACGGTGACGCCGGACGCGACTCGACCGGTTTAACATCGCGTTTGGGCTGTTCCTGCACCTTTTTCACCGGCTTCGGTTTTGGCTTAGGTTTCGGCTTCGGCTTTTCAATGACCACCGGTGCTTCTTTTGGCGGTTCTGGTATCGGCTCAGGCTCCGGCTCAGGCTCCACCACGGGTTCCGGCGGCGGTTGAACGGCTTGAGGCGGCTCAAGTTCAGCCGGGGCAACCATGGTGACAGAAATCGGCTGCGCGGGCGCAGGTAGTTCAATAACCTGATGTACCGAGGTATAGAGTAGACCCGCCACAACAGCACCATGAATGCAGACCGAAAGTAATGTCGGCCAGGGAAAGCGGCGAGGTAAATCAAGGGTCATTGAAGTCATAATCGTTTCAGTAAAAAAACCAGGCCTCGATTTTAAATGCAAATAGCAATCATATTCAATAAGGCAAGGCGATCAGGATCAGTGAAAACGCAATTTTTGGCGCTATTAACCTTACTTTTAGTGCAGCCTTAACAAAGACATCATCTTTCCGTTGCAGATCTTCGCCCTTTCAAATAACGTACTTTATAACTTTTCCGAACAAGGAGTTGTGCCCGTGTTGTATGTTATTTACGCTCAAGACAAAGCCGATAGCCTCGAAAAACGCCTTTCCGTTCGTCCGGCACATTTAGCGCGTTTGCAGTTACTGCATGATGAAGGGCGTCTGCTGACTGCCGGTCCAATGCCAGCGGTAGACAGTAACGATCCAGGTGCTGCAGGATTCACTGGCTCAACCGTTATTGCTGAATTTGAATCGCTGGAAGCAGCCCAGGCCTGGGCAGACGCCGATCCGTACGTGGCGGCGGGTGTCTATGAGCAAGTTTCCGTGAAACCCTTTAAGAAAGTGTTCTGAATATCAACGTCCAGGGGCGCGGTGACAGAAACCGTGCTCTTGTTATTTCTTTATATTTACCAATGTCCCAATCCACCACCACAAACAGATAATAACTTTATCTGTATCTCCCTATATACCCTCGGCATCTCCGCCGAAAAATGACAAAATTTCTCTGCCTGACACGGTATTGATCAATCAAAACCTTTGATTGCTGCGGATAAAGTCATCTACTATGGTTTAACACATTCACGTGCTGCATGTTTTTTCACATTCTGTTCGCGTGAAAATAATTAAACAAAATTGTGGTTACAGAGGTATCAGTGAGTCACTGGGCTACATTCAAGCAAACAGCGGTAAATTTATGGGTGACCCTGCGGCACGATGTTATCGCGCTGGCGGTCCTTTTAAATGGATTGCTTATTTTTAAAACAATCTATGGCATGTCGGTCAATCTGCTCGATATTTTTCATATCAAAGCATTTTCAGAGTTGGATCTCTCCTTGCTGGCCAACGCCCCACTATTTATGCTTGGCGTCTTTCTTGTCCTGAACTCTATTGGCTTACTGTTCCGGGCAAAGCTGGCATGGGCTATCAGTATCATTTTATTGCTGATAACGCTGATTTACACCTTGCACTTTTATCCCTGGCTGAAATTCAGCATTGGTTTTTGCATTTTTACGCTGGTGTTTTTGCTGATACTGCGCAAAGACTTCTCCCACAGTAGCGCCGCAGCCGGGACAATTTTTGCTTTTATTAGTTTTACGACGTTACTGTTTTACTCTACCTACGGCGCACTTTATTTAAGCGAAGGTTTTAACCCGCGAATAGAGAGCCTAATGACCGCGTTCTATTTTTCGATAGAGACTATGTCGACCGTGGGATACGGCGATATCGTCCCGGTTTCTGAATCAGCGCGCCTGTTTACTATTTCGGTCATTATTTCCGGTATTACCGTTTTTGCCACCTCCATGACCTCGATTTTCGGCCCGCTTATCCGCGGAGGATTCAATAAACTTGTGAAAGGAAATAATCATACAATGCATCGTAAAGATCACTTTATTGTTTGCGGGCACTCTATTCTGGCAATCAACACGATTCTGCAACTGAATCAACGTGGACAAAACGTAACTGTTATCAGCAACTTACCAGAAGATGACATCAAACAACTTGAGCAACGATTAGGCGACAATGCTGATGTTATTCCCGGAGACAGTAATGACAGTTCGGTATTAAAGAAAGCGGGAATTGATCACTGCCGGGCTATTCTGGCGTTAAGTGATAATGACGCTGATAACGCTTTTGTCGTTCTGTCGGCTAAAGATATGAGCAAAGATGTTAAAACCGTGCTTGCCGTCAGTGATAGCAAAAACCTGAATAAGATTAAGATGGTGCATCCGGATATCATTCTTTCACCGCAGCTATTTGGTAGCGAGATACTGGCGCGTATTCTCAATGGCGAAGAAATTAATAATGATATGCTCGTCTCGATGTTGCTGAACTCCGGGCATGGCATTTTCAGCGATAACAATGACGACGAAACCAAAACTGACAACACTGAATCTGCGCAAAAATAGGTTTTAAAGGCGGAAAAATAATCTTAATGGGCACCGCGTTGGTGCCCAGAACATTTAGATATTGTAGATCGCAAACAATAACGAGTTTCGCTGTTTGTTTAGAATGCACTTCCTGATGCTGTGGATACGCATATTTCGGCGCGACTGCCCCTCAAGCCAACGCGATTTCCGTCGGCTAGCCTGACGCTGCATGCGCCAGCGCCCCACTTCCGTTCTACTCCGCTTCATGTTAACTACTCTATGCAATAACAGAGCGGTTATTATACCCCCGGTCCCGACGCTGACCAGTGCTTTTACCGCGTTTTTATTTGCCAGATGAATCCATATGCGTAAACTCATAACAATGCGCTTTCAAAAGGATTTCTAATCTATGACAACCGTTTATACGTTGGTGAGTTGGTTGGCCATTCTGGGATACTGGTTGCTCATTGCAGGCGTAACTTTACGCATTCTAATGAAACGACGCGCTGTTCCCTCCGCTATGGCCTGGCTGTTGATCATTTACATTCTGCCGTTGGTCGGCATTATTGCTTATCTGGCCGTTGGCGAACTTCACTTAGGCAAACGCCGCGCCGAACGCGCCAGAGCGATGTGGCCTTCCACGGCAAAATGGCTTAACGATCTTAAAGCCTGTAAGCATATTTTTGCTGAAGAAAATAGCAGCGTCGCTGGGCCGTTATTCAAACTCTGCGAGCGTCGTCAGGGGATCGCCGGGGTCAAGGGTAATCAGCTGCAACTGATGACCGAGTCTGATGATGTGATGCAGGCGTTAATCCGCGACATTCAACTCGCTCGCCATAACATTGAGATGGTGTTTTATATCTGGCAACCAGGCGGTATGGCAGACCAGGTGGCAGAATCGTTGATGGCCGCCGCACGACGCGGTATTCATTGCCGATTAATGCTCGATTCTGCGGGGAGTGTTGCTTTTTTCCGTAGCCCGTGGCCAGAGTTAATGCGAAATGCCGGTATCGAAGTAGTCGAATCCTTAAAGGTTAACCTGATGCGCGTATTCTTACGCCGCATGGACCTTCGCCAGCACCGCAAGATGATCATGATCGATAACTACATCGCCTATACCGGTAGCATGAATATGGTCGATCCCCGTTTCTTCAAACAGGATGCGGGCGTAGGACAATGGATTGATCTGATGGCACGCATGGAAGGCCCTATCGCCACCGCGATGGGAATTATCTACTCTTGCGACTGGGAGATTGAGACGGGGAAACGTATTTTACCACCACCGCCTGATGTCAATATTATGCCGTTTGAGCAGGCCAGCGGTCATACGATTCATACCATCGCTTCCGGCCCAGGTTTCCCGGAAGACCTGATCCACCAGGCTTTGCTGACTGCCGCTTATTCAGCTCGGGAATATTTAATAATGACGACGCCCTACTTCGTCCCCAGCGATGACTTACTTCACGCAATCTGCACGGCGGCGCAACGCGGGGTTGATGTCAGTATTATTCTGCCCCGGAAAAATGACTCAATGCTGGTAGGCTGGGCCAGTCGCGCATTCTTTACTGAACTACTTGCTGCTGGGGTTAAAATTTATCAGTTTGAAGGTGGGTTACTGCATACCAAGAGCGTGCTGGTCGATGGCGAATTAAGTCTGGTTGGCACCGTTAATCTCGATATGCGTAGTCTATGGCTGAATTTTGAAATCACGCTGGCTATCGACGATAAAGGTTTTGGGGCCGATCTGGCTGCCGTTCAGGACGACTATATCTCGCGCTCGCGTCTGCTTGATGAGCGGCTGTGGTTAAAACGTCCACTCTGGCAGCGTGTCGCCGAGCGACTGTTTTACTTCTTCAGTCCGTTACTGTAAAACGTGGCCAACAGATGTTAAACAGGTAGTGACTATGGATATGGATTTAAACAATCGCCTGACTGAAGATGAAACGCTTGAGCAGGCCTATGATATTTTTCTCGAACTGGCCGCTGATAATCTCGATCCGGCTGATATTCTGCTGTTCAATCTTCAGTTTGAAGAACGCGGCGGCGCAGAGTTATTCGATCCGGCGGAAGACTGGCTGGAACATGTGGATTACGATCTGAATCCAGACTTCTTTGCCGAAGTGGTGATTGGTCTGGCGGACAGTGAAGACGGCGAAATCAACGATATTTTCGCCCGTATTTTGTTATGCCGCGAAAAAGATCACAAACTTTGCCATATCATCTGGCGCGAATAAATAATCGCTTTGGGCGTGATAAAGGGCTGACGGTTGTCAGCCCTTTTTGTTTTAAAGCGGATCGACTTTCAGGCAAGAAACGGCATGTCTGAAACTTCCCTCCAGTACTGGCCGTGTTTTGGCACACTCCGGACCGGCAATCGGGCAACGAGTGCGGAACACACAACCAGAAGGCGGGTTGATGGGCGACGGTAATTCCCCTTCCAGTAACTGGATAGATTTATTCTTCTCCAAATCAGGATCTGGAATGGGAACTGCCGACATCAATGCTTTGGTATAGGGATGCAACGGATTGTGGTAGACCTCATCATATGTCCCTAACTCTACCGCATGGCCGAGATACATCACCAGTACACGATCGGAAATGTGTTTTACAACGGCCAGATCGTGAGCGATAAAGATTAATGACAATCCCATCTCACGTTGCAGCTGCTGGAGTAAATTCACCACCTGCGCCTGTATTGACACATCCAGGGCCGACACCGGTTCGTCGCAGATAATCAGCTTCGGTTCGAGGATCAGCGCACGCGCAATCCCGATACGCTGACACTGACCGCCTGAGAACTCATGCGGATAACGGTTAATCAGGTTAGGCAATAACCCAACTTTCATCATCATCGATTTCACGCGTTCGCGAACTTCCTGACGTGACATTTTCGGATGATAAGTACGCAACGGTTCAGCAATAATCTCACCGATGGTCATACGTGGATTCAACGACGCCAACGGATCCTGGAAAATCATCTGAATATCACTGCGGACGGCACGCCATTGATCGGGTTTCATGCCCAGCAACTCTTTACCTAACCAGGCAACACGACCGTCAGTGGCTTTGACCAAACCGATGATGGCACGGGCAAAGGTGGACTTTCCGCATCCCGATTCCCCTACGACACCTAATGTTTCTCCTTCGTACAGGCGAAGCGTAACGCCATCGACCGCTTTCAGCGTTTTTGCGGGTTGCCAGAACCACTGTTTACCGTCTTTGATCTCAAAGTGCACTTTCAGGTCGGCGATTTCGAGGAGGACTTTTCTTCCTTCGGTTACAGCATTCATAACAGTTCCTCCACCGGTTTAAAGCAGGCACGCAGACGACCGGGCGTGAACTCTTCCAGCGGTGGCGCGCTACTGCAAATCTCCATCGCATACGGACAACGCGGCTGGAACGGGCAACCTTTCGGCAAACGTAGCAGGTTTGGCGGGTTACCCGGGATGGTCAACATCGTTTCACCTTCCGCATCAAGACGCGGCACCGCATTGAGTAAACCAATAGAATAAGGATGAACGGGCTCATAAAAGACATCGCGCGCGTTGCCATATTCCATCGTGCGCCCAGCGTACATTACCAGCACTTTGTCACAGATCCCCGCTACCACGCCGAGATCGTGCGTGATCATGATAATGGCAGTATTAAATTCCCGCTTCAGTTCATTCAATAGCGTCATGATCTGCGCCTGTACGGTCACGTCCAGCGCAGTAGTGGGTTCATCGGCAATCAGCAATTTAGGTCGACACAGTAACGCCATCGCAATCATCACACGCTGACGCATGCCGCCAGAAAACTCATGAGGGAACATCTTCATGCGCTTACGCGCTTCTGGCATTTTCACCGCATCGAGCATTCGTACCGATTCTTCAAACGCTTCAGCCCTACCCATATCTTTATGCAGCATCAGCACTTCCATCAACTGCTCGCCGACGCGCATGTAGGGATTTAACGAGGTCATCGGGTCCTGAAAAATCATCGAAATTTGTTCAGCGCGCAGTTTATTAAGTTCACGTTCTGGCAGATTGAGGATTTCGCGCCCATTAAAGGTTGCCGATCCGCCAATGCGTCCGTTAGCTGCCAGCAGTCCCATTAAAGCAAACGCGGTTTGCGACTTACCGGAACCGGATTCGCCAACGATACCCAGCGTTTCCCCGGCACGCAGGGAAAAATTTAAATCATTGACCGCCGTGACGTCGCCGTCCGGGGTGCTAAATGTCACTCGCAAATCTTTCACGTTCAGCAGTGCGTCAGCCTGTTGCTGTGCGAGCGGCACGGTTGCAGTTTCAATTACGCTCATGGCTGCACTCCTTAACGATCTTTCGGGTCGAGGGCATCACGCAAGCCATCGCCGATAAAGTTGAAACAAAACAGTGTCACCACAAGGAAACCTGCCGGAAATAGCAGCAACCACGGAGAGACTTCCATCGAGTTCGCGCCATCACTAAGCAATGCGCCCCAACTGCTTAACGGCTCTTGCGTACCCAGTCCCAGGAAGCTAAGAAAAGACTCAAAGAGGATCATGCTGGGTACCAGCAGAGAGGCATAGACCACCACCACACCAAGCACGTTCGGCACAATGTGGCGAATCACAATGCCGGGCGTAGATACACCGCCAACTTGTGCCGCCTCAATAAACTCTTTGCGCTTCAGACTAAGGGTTTGACCACGCACGATACGTGCCATGTCCAGCCAGGAAACCATCCCAATCGCCACGAAAATCAGCAGGATGTTTTGACCGAAAAAGGTCACCAACAAAATGACGAAGAACATGAATGGAAAGGAGTTGAGGATTTCCAGCAGACGCATCATTACCGAATCCACCTTGCCGCCAAGATAACCGGAAAGCGAACCGTAAAGCGTTCCTACGACTACTGCCACCAGCGCAGCAGCAACACCAACCATTAATGAGATGCGCCCACCAATTGCAACGCGCACCAGCAGATCGCGACCGGAAGAGTCGGTACCAAAGTAGTGACCGGATTCCATATCCGGGGCGCTGGACATCATCGCCCAGTCGGTGTCGTCATAGGCAAATTGCGAGAGCATCGGCGCCAGGATAACAAACAGTGCAATAAGTACCAGTACAATCAGACTGGCCACTGCTGCACGGTTATGCATAAAACGTCGACGTGCGTCCTGCCATAGGCTGCGGCCTTCGACCTCCAGCTTTTCACTGAAATTCTCCAGCGTCTCGCTGTTTTTCTTACTTAACATCATCGCGAGCTCCAGTATCAGTAACGGATTTTCGGGTCGATAACCGCATACAACACATCGACAATAGCATTGAACAGAATGGTTAAAGCACCAACCAGAATGGTCAGGCTTAACACCAATGAATAGTCACGGTTCAACGCACCATTAACAAACAATTGCCCGATGCCCGGCAAACCGTAAATGGTTTCGATAACCATAGAACCGGTGATAATGCCAACAAATGCGGGTCCCATATAAGAAAGCACCGGTAGCAACGCAGGCTTTAATGCGTGGCGAAAAATAATGCGCCGCATGGGCAGACCTTTCGCGCGTGCGGTACGAATGAAGTTGGAGTGTAAAACTTCAATCATTGATCCACGCGTAATGCGCGCAATACTGGCGATATATGCCAGTGATAAGGCAACCATCGGTAGGATCATAAATTTCAGCGCCCCACCATTCCAGCCACCGCCCGGTAGCCAATGCAAAATGATCGCGAATATCATGACTAATAACGGCGCAACGACAAAGCTTGGTATAACCACTCCCGTCATAGCCAATCCCATGACGGTATAGTCCCATTTGGTGTTTTGTTTTAATGCGGCAATAACCCCCGCGCTAACGCCCAACACAACCGCAAGTAAAAACGCAGCAGCCCCTAATTTTGCCGAAACCGGAAAGCTAGACGCCACCAGATCATTGACCGAATAATCTTTATATTTAAATGAAGGACCAAAATCGCCATGAGCCAGTTGTTTCAGATAGCTGAAATACTGCGTCATGATTGGATCATTAAGATGATATTTCGCTTCAATATTAGCCATTACTTCTGGCGGTAACGTACGCTCGCCGGTAAAGGGACTCCCCGGCGCGAGACGCATCATAAAGAACGAAATAGTAATGAGAATAAATAGCGTCGGAATCGCTTCCAGACAGCGACGTAGAATAAATTTTAACATTGCCGTACCTTCTGGCCTGTGCCTTCTGTAATGCGATAAAAAGCAGACACCGTGGAGCAGGATACACCTGCCCCACGCATTGCCATTAGTGCTTCACAATGTACATATTTCGGGTGTAAGTATTATCCAACGGATCTTTTCCTGTATAGCCCCCAACCCACGGTTTTACCAGACGCGCGTTCACGTAGTAATAAACCGGAACAATGGCCGAATCTTTATCCAACTGTTGCTCTGCTTTCGTGTACAGCGCCGTGCGTTGCGCCTCGTCTGTAGCTTTCAGGGTTTCCGCCATAATGCTGTCAAAGGCCGGACTCTTATAATGCGCGGTGTTCATCGAACTGTTCGACAACATGGTGTTCAGGAAGGAAGTTGGTTCATTATAGTCTGCACACCAGCCTGCGCGGGCCACATCAAATGTGCCCTGGTGGCGGGTATCGAGGAATGTTTTCCATTCCTGGTTAACCAATTTAACGTTCACGCCGATATTTTTCTTCCACAGTGAAGAGGCGGCAATCGCCAGCTTTTTATGCAGATCGGACGTGTTATATAACAGATTAATCGTTAGCGGTTTGTCTGCGGTATAGCCCGCTTCTGCCAGCAGTTTTTTCGCTTCTTCGTTACGTTTTTCCTGGCTCCAGCCAAACCATTCTGGTTGCGTCAGTTTTGCACCATCAGTATATGGCGGTGTGTAACCATAGGCCGGCATATCACCCTGCGCTTTGACTTTATTAACAATGATATCGCGATCCATGCCCAGTTTCAGTGCGGTACGAACACGTACATCATTGAATGGCGGTTTCTGGTTGTTAATCTCGTAATAGTAAGTGCACAGATATGGATCAACATGAACTTCGTCCGGGATTTCTTTTTTCAGTTTCTGGAACAGTTCGATCGGCATGTTGTTATAAGTCATATCGATTTCGCCACTACGATAGCGGTTAACATCGGTGACTTCAGAAGCGATCGGTAAATAGGTCACCTGGTTAATTACCGTTTTAGCGTTATTCCAGTAGGTCGGGCTGCGCTCAAGAACGATACGTTCGTTAACGACCCAATCTTTTAATGTATAGGCGCCGTTAGTAACGATGTTGCCTGGCTGGGTCCATTTTTCGCCAAATTTCTCAATGGCGGCTTTTGGCACCGGGGAAGTAGACGGGTGAACCAGTAACTTATAGAAGTACGGAACAGGTTCACTTAAGGTGACTTCTAATGTGTGGTCATCGAGGGCTTTAACACCGAGATCGGTAATCGGTTTCTTCCCTTCCAGTATTTCATCAATACCCGCGATATGCCCGTATTGTAAGTAGCTTGCGTAGGGAGATGCAGTATTCGGATCAACCGAACGTTGCCAGCTATACACAAAGTCTTGTGCCGTGACCGGCGTGCCGTCGGACCATTTAGCATCTTTACGCAGGTGGAACGTCCAGACTTTAGCGTCTTTGTTGTCCCAGGATTCAGCCACGCCAGGGGCCGGATGACCATCAAGATCGCTAACCAGCAAACCTTCAAACAGGTCACGGCTGATATTAGACTCAGGAACCCCTTCAATTTTGTGCGGATCTAATGACTGAACTTCAGAACCATTGTTGCGAACCAGCGTTTGTTTTTCCGCCAGTGTGACACCTGCGGGTACATCAGCTGCCAGTGCGATATTCCCTGCCATAAGCGCAGCCAGAACGCCTGCTGCCACTAAACTTCTCTTGGTGATGTTGGTCATTGTGTTTTGGACTCCCTCATTATAATTACTGGTTTTTACCAGCATGTGTTATCCCGGATTAGGATACCTGTACAGCTCGGAGACTTTTTACTGTCAGGTTGCTTTATCGTTACTCATTGCTATCACCGACTTTATTTATTCTGGTGATTCAGATGACCACCTTATGTCGATTCTTACTGTGTCTCCCCTGTCGAGACACATTATTTTTTGCAGCGTCTTTTAATTGCAAATAATTCTCATTGCCAATAAAAATCGCCAGACGGTTGGCCGAAAAGTATCAAATGCCCTTCTTGCTCGCCAATACATTTTGCAAAATTGTTACGCAATTCTCTTTTCTAACCATAACAGTACGTATACACCTCATCACAAAACAAATAAAATTATTTAAAAACAAAGAGATAAGATTATGGAATGTCGTACTATCTTTTCTGGTTACAGCCCAAATAGAAATACACACAATAATTTAACAATTGAATACTATTTAGCACTTTTCTCTGCCAAAGGCAGTAGAATTACTAATATCATTTCAATTATTCTTCAGCAAGGCCCTGGATTATGATGTGATGAAAATAACATGATGATGCAGATCACCAGATAAGGATAGTCTTATAACTATCTGTAAAATTGAAAAAATTATCTATTTCTTTTGTTAACTGTGTTGGTTTAAGTAGAAATAATGATGAAAGAAACGGAGCATCGTGACTCCGTTTCATATGAAAGGAATTAATTGAGCAGACCAGGGAAAATCCCTTTGATACCATTGACGATAAATTCAATCCCTAATGCCATTAGCAATAACCCCATAATACGGGTAATGACGTTGATGCCTGTCTGACGCAGAACCCTCACCAGCCAGGGAGCCATACGGAATAAACCCCAGCAACATAAAGCGAACAGCGCGATTGCCACAAAAAAACCGAACAGATAACCGACGCTGTGATAACGCGTTCCCCATACGATGGTTGAACTGATTGCCCCTGGTCCTGCCATCAGAGGTAATGCGAGCGGTACAACACCAATGCTTTCACGAATTGCGGTTTCTGATTTTTCTTGTTTGTTCTGTTTATCCTCGCCAAGCTTACCGCTGATCATCGACATTGCAATTGTCACGACCAGTATGCCGCCCGCGATGCGGAATGAATCAATAGATATTCCAAAAAGTTGCAGAATCGTGTCGCCGAGAAACAGTGCGATCCACAAAATAATGGCTACCGACAAGTTGGCGGTCAGATTTGTTTTGTTTCTCGCTGCCGCTGTCTGATAGCTGGTCATACTGATGAACACGGGGATGATCCCTACCGGGTTAACCAGCGCAAATAACCCGATGAAAAACTTAAAATAAACGGGAAAATCAAAAAGTGTCTGAATCACGGTTAGCTCCGAAGCAAAAGCCGGATAATGTTATCTTTGAACAAGGGTAAAAATACGTGCTGACAATACGCCTTTTGTCAGCATTTTTCACCTCCTAACTATCTAAAATTCCTATCATTCATTATTGTTATCTAGTCGTACAAAACATGCTAAGGTAGCCAACAATTAATACTACAATTTATTAACCATTAGCTATTATGGCTAAAAGCGGAGCTGAAAGGTGTCAGCTTCGCGAAATCTTGATCTGGATCACTTAATCGGTACCCAGAAGTGAGTAATCTTGCTTACGCCACCTGGAAGTGACGCATTAGAGATTAATAACTCTAATGTTTAAACTCTTTTAGTAAATCACAGTGAGTGTGAGCACAAGTAAGATTTTGATTTTCAAAGGTTAAGCAAATCATCATCGCACTGACTATACTCTCGTATTCGAGCAGATGATTTACTAAAAAAGTTTAACATTATCAGGAGAGCATTATGGCTGTTACTAATGTCGCTGAACTTAACGCACTCGTAGAGCGTGTAAAAAAAGCCCAGCGTGAATATGCCAGTTTCACTCAAGAGCAAGTAGACAAAATCTTCCGCGCCGCCGCTCTGGCTGCCGCAGATGCTCGAATCCCACTCGCAAAAATGGCCGTTGCCGAATCCGGCATGGGTATCGTTGAAGATAAAGTGATCAAAAACCACTTTGCTTCTGAATATATCTATAACGCCTATAAAGATGAAAAGACCTGCGGTGTTCTGTCTGAAGACGACACTTTCGGCACCATCACTATCGCTGAACCAATCGGTATTATCTGCGGTATCGTTCCAACAACTAACCCGACTTCAACCGCTATCTTCAAATCTCTGATTAGCCTGAAGACTCGTAACGCCATCATTTTCTCACCACACCCGCGTGCTAAAGATGCAACCAACAAAGCTGCTGATATCGTTCTGCAGGCTGCTATCGCTGCTGGTGCACCAAAAGATCTGATTGGCTGGATCGATCAACCGTCTGTTGAACTCTCCAACGCACTGATGCACCACCCTGACATTAACCTGATCCTTGCGACCGGTGGTCCAGGCATGGTTAAAGCCGCATACAGCTCCGGTAAACCGGCGATCGGTGTAGGCGCAGGCAACACCCCGGTTGTTATTGATGAAACTGCTGATATCAAACGCGCAGTTGCATCCGTACTGATGTCCAAAACCTTCGACAACGGCGTAATCTGTGCTTCTGAACAGTCTGTTGTTGTTGTTGATTCTGTCTATGATGCTGTACGTGAGCGTTTTGCCACCCACGGCGGCTACATGCTGCAGGGCAAAGAGCTGAAAGCTGTTCAGGACGTTATCCTGAAAAATGGCGCGCTGAACGCAGCTATCGTTGGTCAGCCAGCTTATAAAATTGCTGAACTGGCAGGCTTCTCTGTACCAGAAAACACTAAGATTTTGATCGGTGAAGTGACTGTTGTTGATGAAAGCGAACCGTTCGCTCATGAAAAACTGTCCCCGACTCTGGCAATGTACCGTGCGAAAGATTTCGAAGACGCGGTAGAGAAAGCAGAGAAACTGGTTGCTATGGGCGGTATCGGTCACACATCTTGCCTGTACACCGACCAGGATAACCAGCCGGCACGCGTTTCTTACTTCGGTCAGAAAATGAAAACTGCCCGTATCCTGATCAATACCCCGGCTTCTCAGGGCGGTATCGGTGACCTGTATAACTTCAAACTCGCGCCTTCCCTGACTCTGGGTTGTGGTTCCTGGGGTGGTAACTCCATCTCTGAAAACGTTGGTCCAAAACACCTGATCAACAAGAAAACCGTTGCTAAGCGAGCTGAAAACATGTTGTGGCACAAACTTCCGAAATCTATCTACTTCCGCCGTGGCTCTCTGCCAATCGCGCTGGATGAAGTGATTACTGATGGCCACAAACGTGCGCTCATCGTGACTGACCGCTTCCTGTTCAACAACGGCTATGCTGACCAGATCACTTCTGTACTGAAAGCAGCTGGCGTAGAAACTGAAGTTTTCTTCGAAGTTGAAGCTGACCCGACTCTGAGCATCGTTCGTAAAGGTGCCGAACTGGCGAACTCCTTCAAACCAGACGTGATCATCGCGCTGGGTGGTGGTTCCCCGATGGACGCCGCGAAAATCATGTGGGTTATGTACGAACATCCAGAAACTCACTTCGAAGAACTGGCGCTGCGCTTTATGGATATCCGTAAACGTATCTACAAGTTCCCGAAAATGGGCGTGAAAGCGAAAATGATCGCCGTCACCACCACTTCCGGTACAGGTTCTGAAGTTACTCCGTTTGCGGTTGTAACCGACGACGCAACAGGTCAGAAATATCCGCTGGCAGACTATGCACTGACCCCGGATATGGCGATTGTTGACGCCAACCTGGTTATGGATATGCCGAAGTCCCTGTGTGCTTTCGGTGGTCTGGACGCAGTCACTCACGCCATGGAAGCTTATGTTTCTGTACTGGCTTCTGAGTTCTCTGATGGTCAGGCTCTGCAGGCGCTGAAACTGCTGAAAGAATATCTGCCAGCGTCCTACCACGAAGGTTCTAAAAACCCGGTAGCGCGTGAACGTGTTCACAGTGCAGCAACTATCGCTGGTATCGCGTTTGCTAACGCCTTCCTGGGTGTATGTCACTCAATGGCACATAAACTCGGCTCCCAGTTCCACATTCCGCATGGCCTGGCAAACGCCCTGCTGATTTGTAACGTTATCCGCTACAACGCGAATGACAACCCGACCAAGCAGACTGCATTCAGCCAGTACGACCGTCCGCAAGCACGTCGTCGTTATGCTGAAATTGCCGACCACCTGGGTCTGAGCGCACCGGGCGACCGTACTGCTGCGAAGATCGAGAAACTGCTGGCATGGCTGGAAACGCTGAAAGCTGAACTGGGTATTCCGAAATCTATCCGTGAAGCTGGCGTTCAGGAAGCAGACTTCCTGGCGAACGTGGATAAACTGTCTGAAGATGCATTCGATGACCAGTGCACCGGCGCTAACCCGCGTTACCCGCTGATCTCCGAGCTGAAACAGATTCTGCTGGATACCTACTACGGTCGTGATTATGTAGAAGGTGAAACTGCAGCGAAAAAAGAAGCTGCTCCGGCTAAAGCTGAGAAAAAAGCGAAGAAATCCGCTTAATCAGTAGAGCTGTCTGGCAACATAAACGGTCCCTTCTGGGGCCGTTTTTTTGTTTCAGACAAAGAACGGCTATGTAAACTCAAATAATCCAGCTGTATTAGTATTCATCATGTTTGCACTGACGGATAACGTGCACAAACCACTATAATCGACAAACAACTCTACGTCGCAGGTGGTTAAGCATCGATGCACTAAAATCGTTCTGTGGTACGTTGAGTGATGATTAAGAATAGAGAAAGGATTATGACTCAGAAGAAGTTAGTAAAACGGACTGACAGGATAAAAGCGCCCTATTCACCCTGTCAGTAAAGAAAAACTGATTAGTCGTGCCGATGATTGTCCTGAATCGCCGTCAAAGAGCCGACCTCTAACGCTTCTTTATAGTGTTTACGGCAAACCGAGACATAACGCTCATTACCACCAATAACCACCTGCTCACCTTCGTTATAAGGTCTACCCGCCAGATCAAGACGTAGCACCATACTTGCTTTGCGGCCACAAAAACAAATAGTTTTTAATTCGACCAGTTTGTCTGACCATGCCAGTAAGTATTGGCTACCAACAAACAATTCACCGCGAAAATCGGTACGCAAGCCATAACAAAGTACGGGTATATCGAGTTGATCTACAACCTCCGATAATTCATATACTTGTTGTCTGGTTAAAAACTGGCATTCATCAACCAGTACGCAATGAATTGTCTGCTGTTCGTGTTCCGCACGAATCTCATCAAATAATGATGAATTTTGGTTAAATAATTTTGCAGGAGATGACAAACCTATACGCGAGCTAACTTTCCCCGCTCCGAAACGATCATCAATTTCCGCCGTATATACGACAGTGCGCATACCGCGTTCCTGGTAATTGTATGAAGATTGCAACAATGCCGTAGACTTACCCGCATTCATTGCGGAATAGTAGAAATATAGCTGCGCCATCAGCCACAGGCCCTCAATGATATGAAATAAAGTTGGCTGAAGTTTATCATAATTCGTCAGTTTTACAGCGTAACAGTGCGCATAGAAGTAGTATATTCGTCATCCATTACGAATGGCTGGCATAATCCTTCAGAGCTATCTTTGCAACTGCCTTGCTTGTTATAAACGCGTAAATGATTCATGGTAACTATTCACAATCTTTAACTTGTTGCGCACGTAATAACCCCTGCTGGCCTCCTGGATAGAGCAATACGAAGTCCTTGCACTTATTGCGACTGTTCTACTTTTCATCATTCGCTTAATAGTGGATTTTCATAAACAGGACTAATACACAAGAGTGAAAAGGCTCTGGCGCATGTTAATCTCCACATAAAATGTGACATGAATCAGGAAGTTTTAACCTTAAGTGATGCGAAAGCATCGATGTAAATAGGGCTATATGCCACGTCATTTCTGGCTAATTTTATGAAAAGATATTTATTGTCGGTACAAAATAAAGAACATTTTTGAATTCCTTACATTCCTGGCTATTGCACAACTGAATTTAAGGCTCTATTATTACCTCAACAAACCACCCAAATATAAGTTTGAGATTACTACAATGAGCGAAGCACTTAAAATTCTGAACAACATCCGTACTCTTCGTGCGCAGGCAAGAGAATGTACACTTGAAACGCTGCAAGAAATGCTGGAAAAATTAGAAGTTGTCGTTAACGAACGTCGCGAAGAAGAAAGCGCAGCTGCTGCTGAAGTTGAAGAGCGTACTCGTAAACTGCAGCAATATCGTGAAATGCTGATCGCTGACGGTATTGACCCGAACGAACTGTTGAATAGCATTGCAGCTGTTAAATCTGGCACCAAAGCTAAACGCGCACAGCGTCCGGCTAAATATAGCTACGTTGACGAAAACGGCGAAACCAAAACCTGGACTGGCCAGGGCCGTACTCCAGCTGTGATCAAAAAAGCAATGGATGAGCAAGGTAAATCCCTCGACGATTTCCTGATCAAGCAATAATCTTTTCTTGATTATGTTTGCTTAAAATCCCGCCATTGGCGGGATTTTTTATTGTCCGCGTCAAGACTCTTTAATAAGAATACGCTATAAAAAACGGCATTGATCACTCAATGCCGTTTCGTAGAAAACATCGCAATGGATGTTACTTCTTAATGCCCATCTCTTCTTCAAGCCAGGCTTTAAATTCAGCGCCCAGTGTGTTGTGACGAATACCGTATTCAACGAAGGCCTGCATGTAACCTAATTTATTACCGCAGTCATGGCTCTTCCCTTTCATATGATAGGCTTCAACCGTTTCTTTTTCGATCAGCATATCAATCGCGTCGGTAAGCTGAATTTCATCACCTGCTCCCGGAGGAGTTTTGGCCAGCAACGGCCAAATATCAGCACTGAGAACATAGCGACCTACAATAGCAAGATTAGACGGCGCTACATCCGCTTTCGGTTTTTCTACCACGCCGACCATCGGTACACTTTCGCCAGGCGCTAAATCCACACCTTTGCAATCCACAACACCATATGCCGTCACATCAGCAACAGGCTCCACCATTATCTGGCTATGGCCAGTTTCATCAAAGCGACGAATCATCTCTGCAAGGTTATCCTGCGATAAATCGGATTCATATTCATCCAGAATAACGTCAGGTAAAATAACAGCCACAGGTTCATCACCCACTACCGGATGGGCACACAATACTGCGTGTCCCAAACCTTTCGCCAGCCCCTGACGAACTTGCATAATAGTCACGTGTGGTGGACAAATGGACTGCACCTCATCAAGCAACTGGCGTTTTACACGTTTTTCCAGCATTGCTTCCAGTTCAAAACTGGTATCGAAATGGTTTTCAATAGAGTTTTTAGATGAGTGAGTGACCAGCACAATTTCAGTAATGCCAGCCGCAATACATTCATTCACGACGTATTGAATTAATGGCTTATCGACAAGCGGCAGCATCTCTTTCGGGATGGCTTTCGTCGCCGGCAACATCCTGGTTCCTAATCCCGCAACGGGGATAACGGCTTTTTTGACTTTCGTATTAATGGCAGCCATTTAAATTCTCCTGGACTGTTCGTGTATTGAACGTGTTCATATTTCTGTGTCGCATCCCAGTATATCAGTACCCTGACGAGGCCTGGTTCCGAAAAGGAGGCGAGTTAACATAATTAAGACAATTACTTAAATGAATGGCGACGATAGTACCACCAGCCGACACCAGCGCGTAATGCAATTTTATCCCATATAATCGTTTGTTCATTCTGCAGACAACATCAAGCGCAGTCTTCCACCTGTTCCCCAAATTTGGCATTGCCAGGCATCACATCGCTGGCTCAATTGATTCAAATAGGCGTTGCCTAATGTTCCTAACGGAACACCATTACTGATTTGAATCTGGTGTTCACCGGCATTTAACGTCGCATTCAGGCCAGCGGAAACCAAAATGAGATTTTTTAATTCACGATGATAATAGCCGACTAATAGCGGGAACTGGCCGGGTAGATTGGCCTGCCGCAGTAAATGGTTTACCTGCTTCAATAACGCACCCAACTCTGGCAAACGCTGATTTTGGTGAGCAATCTGCTCCTGTAATAACCCATTAAACAGCGCACGTAATAACAAGGCGGCAAGAACGCCATTATGTCCGGCACGAGTTACATCGAGACAATAAAAAGCCAGATCGTTTTCCGAAAGAGCTGCAATATCAAGCACCAGACCCGGTTTATCAACGGCCACCAGTTGGCGATAATTAACCCGGCAATGGGAAATCACCTGCTGAACCGGCGGCTGTAATTCTTGCAATAATTTAGCAGCCGCAGCGGGATTATCCACCATCGCATCCCAGTCGCGAAAAAGCCGTTCTTCTTCCTCTACGCGCGAATTAAACATGCTGGGATAAAGACACGCAAAAACCATCTCGCGCAGACGGTTGAGATCTTTAACTGGTTTCAGTAAAACATCTTCCACTCCCAGACGTAACGCTTTCGCAATATCTGCCATATTTTCCGTAGCGGAAATCACCAAGACAGGTGTTTGGTCACCCCGGTTGCGAATATGTTCCAATAGTTTCAGGCCGTTCATTCTCGGCATTGCAATATCACATATCATTAGGTCGGGTGTGAAACCTCCCAGTAGCTCAAGGGCATCCACCCCATCAGCCGCCAGTACCGTTGTCGCTCCCAATGAGGAAAACCACGAATCCAGAAGCGAGCGAAATACCGCCTCATCTTCAACTATGAGAATCTGTTTTCCGACCAATGGCTGCGTCATGTTCTCTCCCCTGACTGGCTTTATTCAATAGTGGCATGCTATTGCCATCAGTGCCTGTCAGAATTAACTTAAGTGTAGATAAAAAATCAGGTCAAAACGTTAGTTCGAACTAGCGGTAAAAGTTCATCCATTTTCTTCTCTACCGCCAATTGTCCTGCCGAAATGGCAGCCTGCGCACGATGAAAATCGAGCGTGGAAATCTGTGGGCAAACGGGTTGAATCAGAATATCAGGCGGGTCCCCTGCCATACGGTTTCTTTTAAGGCGGTTTTCCAATACCTGAATAGAAGTAGTCATAATTTCTGTTGCTGTCGGTGCCGTAACGCTTCGACGCGCAGTAATACTACTTAGTCGCTCTTTCAGCCGCGCATGCCAGGGTAGATCATCTTCACTCTCGCCATTTTCAGCGCTGACATTAAATGAAAGAAGATCTTGCTGCATTAAGTGAGCGTCGTGCTGGAGATCAACCGCAATTACGATATCTGCGCCCAATGCACGAGTAAGAGAAATAGGAATGGGATTAACGACTGCGCCATCAACAAGCCAGTAGCCGTTGTGCGCGACCGGCGCCATCAGGCCCGGAATACTGCACGATGCACGAATAGCGAGATGGAGATCGCCTTCGGTAAACCATAATTCGCGCCCTGTGCTTAAATTGGTGGCTACTGCAGCGAAGCGGCGTGAACAATTTTCGATTTCTGTTTCTGGCATTATTTCACGATACCGATTGAACACACGCTCGCCGCGCAACAGCCCACCGCGCTGCCAGGAGAGGTCCATCAGTCGTAAAACATCCCAATAACTAAAAGAGGTAACCCACTCTTCCAGAGCCGATAATCGATCACAGGCATAGGCTGCGCCTACCAGCGAACCAATTGAACATCCTGCGACGATATCAATTTCAATGCCCATTTTTTTAAGCGCGTTAATGACGCCAATATGCGACCATCCTCGTGCCGCACCGGATCCCAGCGCCAGCCCTATTTTTACTTTTCTCATTGTTCCTGAAAGCGTCCCCTGGAATGCAGCCGTAGCCACATCGCTACCGCTCGGTTAACATAGTGCTACTCCGGCGGTTAAAACGCCGTTATTGTTTCCAGGGAGATTATTTGTGTCTAAGCTTTGTCCCTGTGGTAGTGCTGTCGAGTATAGCCTATGTTGCCACCCTTATGTGTCTGGTGAAAAGGTTGCACCAGATCCCGAACGTCTTATGCGTTCGCGTTACTGCGCTTTTGTGATGCACGACGCAGATTATTTAATTAAAACCTGGCATCCGTCCTGTGGCGCCTCGGCGTTACGTGCTGAATTAATTGCCGGATTTGCGCATACCGAATGGTTAGGGCTGACCGTATTTGAGCGTTCATATCACGAAGGTGACGACGTAGGATATGTCAGTTTTGTCGCTCGTTTTACTGAGAAGGGTAAATCAGGAGCGATTATTGAGCGTTCACGATTTTTGAAAGAAAACGGCCAGTGGTACTATATTGATGGTACACGTCCGCAGTTTGGTCGCAACGATCCCTGCCCTTGTGGTTCAGGTAAAAAATTTAAAAAGTGCTGCGGCCAATAAAGGTTGACGGTACGGTTTAGCAAACACTCTCAACAAGGTTTTTCCAGCAATGCATTCACTCCAACGTAAAGTTCTACGTACTATTTGCCCGGATCAAAAAGGTCTGATCGCGCGTATTACTAATATTTGCTACAAGCACGAGTTAAACATCGTGCAGAACAATGAATTTGTGGACCACCGTACCGGGCGCTTTTTTATGCGCACGGAGCTGGAAGGCATTTTTAATGATGCCACCCTGCTGGCAGATCTCGACGGTGCGTTGCCGGAAGGTTCAGTGCGTGAACTGAATCCTGCCGGTCGTCGCCGAATAGTCATTCTGGTGACCAAAGAAGCGCATTGCCTGGGCGATCTGCTGATGAAAGCCAACTACGGTGGCCTGGATGTCGAAATCGCTGCGGTTATTGGTAACCACGATACCCTGCGTCCATTGGTGGAACGTTTTGATATACCGTTTGAATTGGTGAGCCATGAAGGGTTAAGCCGCAACGAGCACGATCAGAAGATGGCGGACGCCATTGAAGCGCATCAACCTGATTATGTGGTGCTGGCAAAATATATGCGGGTATTAACGCCGGAGTTTGTCGCTCGTTTCCCGAACAAAATTATCAATATTCACCATTCATTCCTGCCAGCGTTTATCGGCGCACGTCCCTATCATCAGGCTTATGAACGCGGCGTGAAGATTATTGGCGCAACGGCACACTATGTAAATGACAATCTGGATGAAGGCCCAATCATCATGCAGGATGTCATTCATGTGGATCACACTTACACTGCCGAAGATATGATGCGCGCAGGTCGTGACGTCGAGAAAAACGTATTAAGCCGCGCGCTTTACCAGGTTTTGGCCCAGCGCGTCTTTGTTTACGGCAACCGAACGATTATTCTTTAATCGCCAACAAAAATAACTGGTTGCCTTTAATCCGTTGCGGATGAAAATTATGCAACCAGTTCATTTTTCTCAACGTAACACTTTACAGCGGCGTGTCATTTGATATGATGCGCCCCGCTTCCCAGTGAGGGAGCAGGCCAGTAAAAAGCATTACCCCGTGGTGGGGTTCCCGAGCGGCCAAAGGGAGCAGACTGTAAATCTGCCGTCATCGACTTCGAAGGTTCGAATCCTTCCCCCACCACCATCTCAAGCATTGCCTACAATATGAATTACCCCAGGTGGGGTTCCCGAGCGGCCAAAGGGAGCAGACTGTAAATCTGCCGTCATCGACTTCGAAGGTTCGAATCCTTCCCCCACCACCATCACTTAATTCCATTCTCAATCTATCGTTTTCGCACCCATTTTCCGCAAAAACTGCTGCTGTAGCCTCAATAAATCCGCTAACGTCAACAATTGATAATCCAGACCTTGCTGGCTGGCGATTTGCGCAACAATGCGGCTTAACGCCGGATAATGGCGATGATGCCACTGAGGAAAAAGATGATGGGTAAGATGCAAATTAATCCCGCCCAGCCAGTAGCCAAGCCATGCAGGTTGCGGTGTCCAGTCAAAGGTGGTGGCGAAGGTATGTGTCAGCCTGCCCACGGCCATTTTGCCCTCTTCTGGCGGTAACTGCGTATGCCCCTTCGCCCAGTGCGTTCCGATAATCAACATCACAAAGATCAGTGACGCCAGCAGCTGGCTAAACAGGTAAGTCAGCAGGATGGTCATAAAACTAAATTCAGACAAAAGCCAGGGAAGTATCAGACAGAGCACACAATGCGCCAGTTTCCCGGCTAAGAAATACCCCCAGCCAGCAAAGCCTCGCAGGGCCAGATGCCGCGTTACCGGGGTAAACCCTGCGCGATCGAGCCAGTCCACCACCCAGATATACCAGGGAAAGGTGAGCGCCGCGACCAACGGCCAGTAGCGATGTTGCTGGCGCATAAAAGGTCGCCACCGTTGCCACGGGGTCTGGCGAAGAATGCCATTTTCTGCAGTGTCAGGATCGTAAAATTCAATATTAGTAAAACCGTGATGGAAGCGAACGTGGCGTACCCGCCAGCAGTCAGGATCAAGCCCCATCGGAAAAGCAACTAACCGATTAAGCCAGGCATTGGCTTTTTTACCGCGCAAAAATGCATCGTGCGACGCGTCATGCACCACATTGACTGCTAACAGCATGGCGCAAAACATCATCGCCAGATACCACAACAGATACAGTTCCCACTGACTCTGAGACAACGCCAGTAAATAACAGAATAGGCAGGCGATAATCAGTGCCAACATTTTCGTGAATGCCCATCCGTCCGCATACCGATGATCGCCTGCTTTTGCGAGGTACGATTTCGTACCATTCTGCAGCAGTTTCACCAGATGCGGATCATCGGCAGGAAAAGTGATTAACCTGTCGGGCTTAAACAGGTTCATAGCGTTTCCTTAACGATTTACGTCCCAGGCCGATTACGAATAACACGCAATGGGCCAGCAAAACACCAGCCAATCCCTTCCAGAGCAGAGTGCTCCATGAACACATATAAAGAATAAAATAGAGTAATGACAACGTTACAGAGCACCAAAGAATCATTCCCCAACGCTGCCCGTCGCTCATTCCTCCCAGGGCGACCGAGCCTGCCACCAGCAACACAAATAATATAACCTGCTCACTGGTAATAAACTCAATGCCATAGCCATATTGCTGGATGTAGCCAAGCACCAGCATAAACAGCAGGATCACCCCTGCACCCACCGCCCACGGGGAACTCTGGTAGCGACGTTCAATCGCTTTACCAAATGAGTGAAGACCCATTAAGCGTAAAAACGGCAGGTTACTCTCGCGCATCGGGTTGCAGGATAATCGACTATTTTTCACGCCATAGCCTACGGCATGATCCGGCCCTGCACTATAGGAACCGAAAAGTTTATCCCATAACAGAAAGGTGCCACCGTAATTAGTATCGGCATATTGCTTTTCATTCAGATGATGGACGCGATGGTGCGAGGGCGTGATCAGCACTTTTTCCAGCCAGCCCAGTTTCGGTGTTAGCGCGCTGTGGTTAAAAAACTGCCAACTGTAGTGAATAATAGAAACCGTCAAAAAAACCTGCAACGGCACACCAAGCATCGCCAACAGCAGAAAAAACGGGATTGACGTTAACGAGGAGTACCACGAATTACGCACGCCCAATGACAGGTTGTAGTGTTCCCCTTGATGATGCACCACATGTACCGCCCACAGCGGGCGAATTTCGTGATGCCATCGATGCAGCCAGTAAAAGCCCAAATCCCACGCCAGCAAAGTAAACAGCCATAGCAGGACAACTGGTGCATTATCAAACAGGCCAATGCTTAAGTGATTGACCACCAGGCTATAGCAAAGCACTTCCAGGCAGCGAAATAACCACAGCATCATATGACCGGAGTTGATATTAAAAATAACGTCCAGCCAGTCCACTTTTTGCCGCCCGGTGATTTGCAACACGCCCGCTTCGGCTAACACCAACAGCATCATCGATATGATGGGAAACAGTAAATCACTCATATTGCGTCTTCCTTTTCTCGCATGTTGCGCATATCCAACCGCAAACCGACGCCAGCAACGCGCCGCCTACTAAATCGATAAATAAATGTCTGCGTAATTGCAGAATTGAAAAGGCGATAGCTATCGCCCAGACCACGCTCATCAGCGTCAGCCAACAGCTCCCCTTTTTGGCTATCGCCCATACCGCCAACAGCGTGAGTGCTGCATGTAATGAGGGAAAACAGTTCTGGCTTGAGTCAATAGCGATCAGCCCGTTGAGTGCGCCCGCAGATATCCCCGACTGACCAAACGAGGGATATTGCATTGTCGTGGGCCAGAGTAGATAAATCATGCCAGCCACCAGCGCCGAAAGTTGCGTTGAGTGGGCCAGCCAGCGCAAGTGAGAAAGTGGTGTTGATAAGTAGCCTAACGGCACAAGAATAAAAAACGAGACATACAACCACACGGCAGAAGGAGAAAACGCAATCAGATTATCAATTACCGACGGTGTTAATTGATATCCCTGACCTTGCAGGTAGTCGCTAAGGTTATAGATAACCCCAACGGTTCCCCAGCCAAGTAGCATCTGTTTCAGGCGTAGCAGTAAATTGCTCATTCCCGCCCCCACTGACGCACAATACGCCGCCGCTTGGCTGCAAAAGCGACTGGCACTGTTTGCGATTCCAGCGACCATATCAATTGCCCGACTGCGATATTCTGGCGCATAAACAAGGCATTCAACGCCTCCCGGCAATGCTCCAGCATCCGCAGCTCACAATCGGCTATTAACGTCAAATGTGCTGGCCCGGTTTGTAGCAGGCGGTAATCGGCTGTTAGCGGCAACGTCATTGCCAGCACACGACTACAGGCATCGGCAAAAACAGTCTGAATATCGCCGGAGCTTGCCGGCAGTTGCAGTTGGTCATCCTGCCGCCCTTCGATACGTGCAATCGCCATTGTCGCACAGCCACAGGGGCATGGCTGTTCGCTTGCCACCAGCACGTCATCAAGTCGATAACGCACTATCGGCTGCGTGGTGCGGGTAAAGTCAGTGACGATCGGCACAAAACGGCGTTCATCCAGCCATTGCGGTTCAATGTGAACAAATTCTTCATTGAGATGTAACGTGCCACAGCGGCAGGTGGAAGCGAGAAAGCCTTCAGTCGCCTGATAAATTTCACCCACATTGTTGAACACGCTTCGCAGTAATTCCCGATCCTGCGGCTCCAGAACTTCCGCCACCGAAATCACTTTTTTGACCTTTAGCGTTAACTCTCCGGCAGCCACCTTTAACGCCAGTGCGCGTAATACCTGAGCTGGCGCGACAATAATCGTGGGCGAACGCTGTTCCAGAAGTTTGAGTTGCGCCTGAAATGGCGCCAACAGATCGTAAAAATCGAGAGTCAACCAGCGATTATTCACACTTTGATAGAGGTTGTTATCCGCGCGCAGAAACAGCGCCACCCGCTCTTTGGCAAATAAACCGTCGGGTAACACTTTTGCCAGCACACCAGCGGCCCACATCTGTTGTTCGTGCGGGCTAACAACAAAAAGTCCACGACGCCCCGATGTACCTGATGAAAGCCCAACGCTGAACTTGCCAACGCAGGGTTTGAAATCACGGCTCTGTTCACTGCGCATTGCACAATCGAGAAGTTCGTCGCGCTTTAAACCTGCGGTATTCATCTCATCGAAATGCGTCATCATTAACGCTTTATCCATCATTGGCCACTGGTTAAAGGGCAATGCCAGATAACGCTGAAACCACGGGCTTTGAGACAAGACATTTTGCCGGAACTGATGCAGCCTTTTTGCCTGCCAGTATTCCAGCGCCTGGCGATCGGTGAAACGCAGCCTGCGGGTACGGAAGTAGCGCCAGAGTAAAGTCAACGGGATCATAAATTCCCCTCGTGGCACAAACGAATATCCACTGCGCCGTTTTGCCAAAGCTGATGTAATTGCCCAAGCGTGCGGTAGTAGGCGTGGCTATCAGACATAACCAGATGCGCCAGTGGTGAAGGCCCACGTAGCTCCCGGTAGTTAGCTGGCGCCCATGCCGCATCGCCAGCCAGTAAAGTCCAGCCGTCGTCTGTCTGCACAAACGCGCCAATATGTCCGGCAGCATGACCCGCAAGCGGCACGAGGATAATTTCGCCATTGCTTGCTGGCAGCAAATAGCCACTCTCAAACGGTGCCAGTTCTGAGGGCAAATTCACCGATGCGAAACTTTCAATAAAACGCAGTGAAGAGTCAAAATGCTCCGGGATTAGCCCTGGCACAAAAGCCTGGCGCAGTGCAGAGATACCACGCAGAGTGCTTACCTGCCGCCAACCTTCACCAGAACAGATGCAGGCGACATCAGGAAAATCGCGCAGGCCCGCAATATGATCGGCGTGAAAATGCGACAGAATAATCGCATCAACATCTTTCGCTGCGAGGCCGATTGCAGAAAGTTGCCGCACCAACGCCTGCTGCGGATCGAAGTAAACTGGCGTGACCTGGCGATAAAGACGAAATACGCCGGATTGCGTGTAGTGTTCGAACCACGATGAATAGCCGGTGTCCCACAGCCAGCGTTTCTCTCCCACTTCCAGCAGCCAGGCGCGGGCGGGAAATTTACACACTTTCAGCCCTGCCCCTTTCAGCGCAATGCAGCCAATATGGGTACACCAGCCCGTTTCAAATGCGGTTATTTTTGCCATGTTCCCTCAGCCATTGTCCCGTGATTGCAATACCTTGTTCCATCGAAAAGCGCGGGTGATATCCCAGCTCTGTAATGGCCTTTTGCGCACTCAGCGTCATATCAAAACAGAGTGTTCCGGCGCTGTAACGTGTGATAACAGGTTCCTGATTAACGCACTTCCCGTACAGTTCCAGGCCGCGCGCGACCAGAGAAAGCAACGGCCACGGAACGGTAGCAATTCGGTAGCTCAATCCCAATTGCTGGCGCAGCAAGGCGTCAAGCATTACAGATAATTTTTGCGGCTGATGATTGCTGATGTTGTAAATACTGCCCGAGCGTAAACCTTCAACCAGTGTTGCCAGTTGCATGGCATACACCACGTTTTGCACGAAAGTGAGATCCAATAACGCTTCCCCCCCGCGCGGCAAATGTAAGCAGCCGCCCCCTTGTTGCAGTTGCTGCATCAGTCGGGGAACTATTACCTGGTCATGAGGGCCAAAAAGCCCGCGTGGGCGTAAAAGAATAAACCTCGTGGCAGGATATCGAGAAACAGCTCTGGCAATAACCTCCTCTGCGGCATATTTACTGCTGGCGTAATGGCTGGAGAATGCTCGCGCAAGACAGGTTTCTTGCAGGTCATAGTGATGTTGAAAATCAAAGTAAACCGCAGGCGTGGAGATATGGATAAACCGGGGAATATTCAGCCTACCTGCCGCCTGTGTCAGAGTATGGGTCGCTTTGACATTGGCAAGCCAGAACGCCGTTTTGTCGCCCCAGGGCGAGGACTTTGCCGCGCAGTGCCAGACGGCATCGCAGCCCGCCATCAAGCGGGCGCAGTCATCCTCGTTTGCCTCGGTTAAATCGAGAGCCACAAACTTCGCGCCTGCGCTTGTCAGGCTTTTGCCAACCTCACGATTTCGCCCTGTTGCCACAACCGAAACACCCAACTCCAACAAATACTGTACGGCATTTCGCCCGAGGCCGCTGGTCGCCCCCGTCACGAGGATTTTCACGGTAAAAGCACCATGCCAGCCAGCGTTAATCCCGCCGCCGTGCCAATTAACATCGCAGGTTTATTCGCAGTAAAACGACCGCTAATCACCGCTTCATGCAGCGCCGTAGGTATTGAAGCAGCAACCTGATTGCCGTAGAAACGGTAGACATCAATAAGCGCAGACTCCGGAACTTGCAGCCGTTTACGCATATGTTCAAGGGAAAGATGACTGGCCTGATGCGGGACGACCGTGCCGATATCAGCCAGTTGTAGGCCGCTTTTTTGCAGTAAGCGCGAAAAATAGTCTTCAATAAGCGAAGAAGCAAAACGAAACAGCGGTTTCCCCTGCATATGAAAAAGGAAGTCGCTGTCACTGACGCCTGACCGTGGATTGCACCGCGTGCCGCCAGCACGAATTTCACACAGTTCGCTGCCTTCGGGATACATTTCGATCAGGCTGGCGATAATCCCGCTGCGACCATCGCCCCGCTCAACAATCGCACACACCGCGCCATCACCAAAAATTAAAGACGACTCTTCGTGATCCCAGTCGATACCGCGTGAAGCAATATCTGCTGAGACGATGGCAATGCGCCGGTATGCTCCACAGTTAAGTAATCCGGCAGCGACTTCCAGAGCGGAAATAAAGCTGACACAGCTACTGTTGATATCAAACCCAGCAACGCCTGCGGGCATGGCTGCGGCTTTGAGAATATGAATTGCACTACAGGGTAATGCCTGTACGGCAATGGCTGATGCACAAATTAACAGATCAATATCACATGGTTTTAACGCGGCTGCCGACAGCGCATTATGCAAAGCTTCAGCTGCCAGTTCGGCCTGACTGGCGTCGTTGCTGGCAAAATAGCGCCAGCAAATGCCGGAACATCGTTCAACATAGCCCGAGGGTTTATTTAGCTGAACATCCAGTTGTTGAGAGGTAATTTTATCAGGGGGTAAGGCGATCCCCGTGGCGATTATTTTTAATGCTGCGGAGATCGTCAATTGATTAGGTTGATCCACGGTCAGTGCTCCTTCACTGCTCCATAGGTGGACCAATCATATAGATGGGGTTCGTTTCCCTACAATCTGAAATATCAACAATGTGTAACTGGTGATTTCAGCAGGCTAACAACCTGCGTTGCGTTATGCCGGATGCAGCGTGAACGCCTTATCCGGCCTACATATCACGTAATATCAATGAATTGCATGACTCTGTAGGCCTGATAAGCGCAGCGCATCAGGCACTTTATTGTGCTTAGTGGCGAGCGCGCACCAGCTGATACTTACGCGTCAGATACTCCACCGGGACGCTCCAGACGTGTACCAGACGTGAGAACGGGAACAGCAGGAATAAAGTCATCCCCAGCACCAGGTGCAGACGGAAGATAAATGCCACACCATCAAGGTGTTGGGAAGCGCCACCGTGGAAAGTCACCACCGACTGCGCCCAGCCAACCAGTTTCATCATCTCGCTACCGTCCATATGCTGGGCGGAGAATGGAATAGTCAGCAGACCCAGTGCGCACTGAATAACTAACAGCGACAGGATCAGAATGTCCGCCCCGGTAGTCGTTGCACGCACACGTGGGCTAAACAGACGACGCTTCAACAACAGCACGCCGCCAATCAGACACAGCACGCCGCTTGCACCACCTGCAAACATCGCCATTTTTTGTTTCACTTCAATCGGCAGCCACGCTTCATACATCCAGTGCGGCGTCAGCATACCGAAGAAGTGGCCGACAAAAATCCCCAGAATCCCGATATGGAACAGGTTCGACGCCAGGTTCATGCCTTTACGGTCCAGCATCTGGCTGGATGCTGCGCGCCAGGTGTACTGCCCGTAGTCATAGCGCAGCCAACTACCAATCAGGAAGACCGCCCCGGCAATGTACGGGTAGATATCAAAGAAGAACATATTCAGGAATTGCATTAGTGCTGTCCTCCGGTGGTGATATTCAGATATTGCGGCGCGACGGCACCAGCAAAGCGACGCTGATGTGCAGTGATTGCTGAATCACCGCAGCCTTTGTCTGCAAAGAACTTAACCTGCTCTTCTTCCCAGACGGCATCCAGCGCCTGCGGTGTATCATCGCGCGCTTCATCAGCAATTTTTTCCGCCACTTTGTCACTGTCGATAGCGGTATTCGCCAGTTTCAGCAGCAGATCAAACAGCACGGCATAACGGCTTTCACGCTGTTGCAGACGCGCACTCAGCAACGCCAGAATCGGCGCGATATCCTGTAAGCCCCCTACAGCTTCGCTTTTCGGCAACTGCGCCAGATACTCCAGGTACAGCGGCAGATGGTCCGGCAGTTCACGACTGTTTAACTGCAAACCGTGCTGCTCATACTGTGCCAGCAGGTCCACCATCGCCTGACCGCGGTCACGGGATTCGCCGTGAACATGTTCAAATAGCAACAGCGACGTTGCGCGACCACGATCGAACAGTTCGCTGTACTGCGCCTGGGCATCCAGCGGATCCATCGCCGTTAAATCGCGCAGGAAAATGCCCAGCGCATGGGCATCTTCTTTCGACAGATTTTCCGACGCGGCAATCGCCTCGAACATCTCCTGTTGATGCTGCCATAAGGCAGCATCTGGATATTCAAGGAGACGCGATACAATCACGAGTTCGATCATGGGTGCGGCTCCGTTTTGCTGGTCACGTCGATGGCATCGATACGGCGGCTGTTAAACAGGTTGAATTTGGTATCTGAACCGTGGCAGCCATCACCAAAGGTAAAGCCGCAGCCATTTTTCTCCGGGAAGGCTTCCCGTGCCAGTTCGCGATGGCTGCTCGGCACCACAAAGCGATCTTCGTAGTTGGCAATCGCCAGATAACGGTACATTTCCTGTGCCTGAGCTTCGGTCAGACCGACCTCTTCCAGCGCACGGGTATCAACCTTACCGTCAACGGTTTCAGCACGTTTGTAATGACGCATTGCCAGCATACGTTTCAGCGCGCGCAGTACCGGTTGGGTGTCGCCGGCGGTCAGCAGGTTCGCCAGATACTGTACCGGAATACGCAGGCTTTCGACGTCTGGCAGAATGCCGTTGCTGCCCAGCTCGCCCGCGTCCGCCGCAGACTGAATCGGAGACAGAGGCGGAACGTACCAGACCATCGGCAAGGTGCGATATTCCGGATGCAGCGGCAGCGCCAGTTTCCATTCCATCGCCATTTTATAAACCGGCGACTGCTGCGCAGCTTCAATAACGCTCAACGGAATACCGTCTTTAATCGCCTGCTCGATGACCTTCGGATCGTTCGGGTCGAGGAACACTTCCAGCTGACGCTGGTAGAGATCTTTCTCGTTCTCAGTGCTGGCCGCACGTTCAATGGCGTCGGCATCGTACAACAGCACGCCAAGATAACGGATACGACCGACACAGGTTTCTGAACACACCGTCGGCTGACCAGCTTCAATACGCGGATAGCAGAAGATGCACTTCTCCGACTTACCGCTCTTCCAGTTGAAGTAGATTTTTTTGTACGGGCATCCGGTGATGCACATACGCCAACCGCGGCATTTGTCCTGGTCAATCAGGACGATGCCATCTTCTTCTCGCTTGTAGATAGCCCCGCTCGGGCAGGTCGCCACACATGCCGGGTTCAGGCAGTGTTCGCACAGGCGCGGCAGATACATCATGAAGGTGTTTTCGAACTGGCTATACATCGCCTTCTGGATGTTGTCGAAGTTCTTGTCTTTCGCCAGTTTGTCGAACTCGCCGCCCAGGTCGTCTTCCCAGTTCGGCCCTTTTTCGATTTTCGCCATCCGTTCGCCGGTAATCAGCGAACGCGGACGGGCAATCGGCTGCGACTTGCTGCCTTCCGGCGCGGTATGCAGGTTCTGATAATCAAAATCGAACGGCTCGTAATAATCGTCGATCCCCGGCAGATGCGGGTTAGCGAAGATTTTACCCAGCAGCATGGCGCGGTTACCCATGCGCGGTTGCAGTTTGCCGTTGATTTTACGGATCCAGCCGCCTTTGTATTTTTCCTGGTTTTCCCAGTCTGTCGGGAAGCCCTGGCCCGGCTTGGTTTCCACGTTGTTGAACCACGCGTACTCTACACCTTCGCGGCTGGTCCAGACGTTTTTACAGGTAACTGAACAGGTGTGGCAGCCGATGCACTTATCGAGATTCAGCACCATGCCGACTTGTGAACGAATTTTCATTTTACGCTCTCCTGTACCTGGTCATTGCCTTCGCCATCTAACCAGTCAATGTTCTTCATCTTACGCACTACAACAAACTCATCGCGGTTAGAACCTACTGTGCCGTAGTAGTTAAAGCCGTATGCCAGATGGGCATAGCCGCCGATCATATGCGTCGGTTTCGGCGTGATACGGGTGACCGAGTTATGGATACCGCCACGCTGTTGGGTAATTTCCGAACCCGGCAGGTTAACGATACGTTCCTGCGCGTGGTACATCATGGTCATCCCTGCCGGAACACGCTGGCTGACAACCGCACGGGCAGTCAGCGCGCCGTTGCTGTTGAAGACTTCAATCCAGTCGTTATCGGCAATACCCAGCTCTTTCGCATCAGCTTCACTCAACCAGACCACCGGACCACCGCGACCTAAAGTCAGCATCAGCAGGTTGTCGCTGTAGGTGGAGTGGATCCCCCACTTCTGGTGCGGCGTCAGGAAGTTGAGCGCTTTTTCCGGGTTACCGTTAGATTTCTGACCCATCACTTCTTTCACCGAACGGGTGTCGATCGGCGGACGGTAAACCAGCAGGCTTTCACCGAAATCACGCATCCACTGATGATCCTGATACAGCTGCTGACGACCAGAGAGCGTGCGCCACGGAATCAGCTCGTGAACGTTGGTATAACCGGCGTTGTAAGAAACGTGTTCATCTTCCAGGCCAGACCAGGTCGGGCTGGAGATGATTTTACGCGGCTGTGCCTGAATATCGCGGAAGCGGATCTTCTCGTCTTCTTTATTCAGCGCCAGATGCGTATGGTCACGACCGGTAAACTCGCTCAGGGCAGCCCAGGCTTTCACGGCTACCTGACCGTTGGTTTCTGGTGCCAGCGTCAGGATCATCTCTGCCGCATCAATTGCGGTGTTCAGCATCGGCTGGCCTTTCGCCGGACCTTCCGCTTTGGTGTAGTTGAGTTTACGCAGCAGATCCATTTCGCTCTGGGTGTTCCAGGCAATCCCTTTACCGCCGTTACCGATTTTCTCCATCAGCGGGCCGATAGAGGTAAAGCGTTCGTAAGTTGCCGGATAATCGCGCTCAACGACCATAATGTGCGGTGCGGTTTTACCTGGGATCAGGTCGCATTCGCCTTTTTTCCAGTCTTTCACATCCAGCGGCTGCGCCAGTTCAGCGGCAGAGTCGTGCTGGATTGGCAGCGTGACGATGTCGGTTTCTTTACCCAGATGACCAACGCACACTTCGGAGAATTTCTTCGCGATAGCTTTGTAGATTTCCCAGTCGCTTTTCGCTTCCCAGGCCGGATCGACCGCCGCAGACAGTGGGTGAATAAACGGATGCATATCCGAAGTATTCATGTCGTCTTTTTCATACCAGGTCGCCGTCGGCAAAATAATGTCGGAATAGAGACAGGTGCTCGACAGACGGAAATCCAGCGTCACCACCAGATCCAGCTTGCCTTCCAGACCGTTGTCCTGCCAGTCCACTTCTTCCGGCTTCACGCCGCCCTGCTGACCCAGGTCTTTGCCCTGGATACCGTGTTCCGTCCCCAGCAGGTACTTGAGCATAAACTCATGACCTTTACCGGAAGAACCGAGCAGGTTAGAACGCCAGATGAACAGATTACGCGGGTGGTTTTTGCCGTTTTCCGGCTGTTCCGCAGCAAAACGGATGGAACCGTCTTTCAGGGATTTCACCGTATACTCCACCGGATTCATCCCGGCTTTTTCTGCTTCGCGAGCGATAGTCAGCGGGTTAGTGCCTAACTGCGGCGCAGATGGCAGCCAGCCCATGCGTTCCGCACGAACGTTGAAGTCGATCAGATGTCCGGTATAACGGGATTTATCCGCCATCGGCGACAGCAACTCTTCTGCGGTCACGGTTTCATAACGCCACTGGCTGGAGTGGTTATAGAAATAAGAGGTGCTGTTCATGTGACGCGCCGGACGCTGCCAGTCGAGAGCAAACGCCAGCGGCTGCCAGCCGGTTTGTGGACGCAGTTTTTCCTGACCTACGTAGTGCGCCCAGCCACCACCGCTCTGACCGACACAGCCGCAGAAAATCAGCATGTTGATCAGACCACGATAGTTCATGTCCAGGTGATACCAGTGGTTCAACCCCGCACCGACGATAATCATCGAACGACCGTGCGTTTTATCAGCGTTATCGGCAAATTCACGGGCAATGCGAATGATCTGGCTGCGTGAAACGCCGGTAATCTGCTCGGCCCAGGCCGGGGTGTAAGCTTTTACATCGTCATAGCTGGTTGCGCAGTTAACGTCGTTCAGGCCACGTTCCAGACCGTAGTTTGCCAGCGTCAGATCATAAACGGTGGTCACCAGTGCGGTGCTGCCATCAGCCAGTTGCAGGCGTTTTACCGGCAACTTGTGCAGCAGAATGTTTTCCAGCTCCACTTTGTTGAAGTGTTCCGTGCCGTCGCCACCAAAGTACGGGAAGCCCACTTCAGCGATCTCATCCTGACTACCCAGCAAGCTCAGTTGCAGCTCAGTTTCTTCACCGGTTTTACCGTCGCGCTGCTCCAGATTCCATTTGCCCTTCTCGCCCCAGCGGAAGCCAATAGAACCGTTTGGCGCAACCATTTCGCCATTGGTATTAAAGGCGACCGTTTTCCATTCCGGATTGTTTTCCTGGCCCAACGCATCAACCAGATCGGCGGCACGCAGCATACGACCTGCAGCGTAATAACCGTCGCGCTCTTCCAGCATCACCAGCATTGGCATGTCAGTATAACGACGCACATAGTCGGTGAAATACTGGCTTGGGTTGTCGAGGTGGAATTCACGCAGCATCACGTGGCCCATCGCCAGCGCCATTGCCGCATCGGTGCCTTGTTTCGGTGCCAACCACAGATCGCACAGTTTGGCGATTTCAGCATAGTCCGGCGTTACGGCAACGGTTTTAGTACCTTTGTAACGCACTTCAGTAAAGAAGTGGGCGTCCGGGGTACGTGTCTGCGGCACGTTAGACCCCCAGGCGATGATGTAGCTTGAGTTGTACCAGTCAGCAGATTCCGGTACGTCAGTCTGCTCACCCCAGGTTTGTGGAGACGCAGGAGGCAGGTCGCAGTACCAGTCGTAGAAACTTAAGCAGGTACCACCAATCAGCGAGAGATAGCGGGCGCCAGAAGCGTAAGAAACCATCGACATTGCCGGAATTGGCGAGAAGCCAGCGACACGGTCAGGTCCGTAGTTTTTGATGGTGTAAACGTTAGATGCGGCGATCAGTTCATTCACTTCCTGCCAGGAAGAACGAACAAAACCACCGCGGCCACGCGCCTGTTTAAAGCTTTTCGCTTTGTCAGCGTCTTCAATGATAGAAGCCCATGCTTCAACCGGATCGCTATGCAGCGCTTTCGCTTCACGCCACATTTTCATCAGGCGTTTGCGCATCATTGGATATTTCAGGCGGTTGGCGCTATAGAGATACCATGAGTAGCTGGCACCACGCGGGCAGCCGCGAGGCTCATGGTTTGGCAGGTCCGGACGGGTACGCGGATAGTCAGTCTGCTGGGTTTCCCAGGTCACCAGACCGTTTTTAACGTAGATTTTCCAGCTACAGGAGCCGGTGCAGTTTACCCCGTGGGTAGAGCGGACGATTTTGTCATGCTGCCAACGCTGGCGATATCCATCCTCCCAGTCACGGTTGGTATTGAGAAGCTGGCCATGCCCATCGGCAAAGGTTTCGCCCTTCTGTTTGAAGTAGCGAAACCGGTCCAGGAATTTACTCATCGGTTTTCTCCTGTGGGAGCCTGTCGGCTCTCTGATAAATCGACATTGCTAATGTTTAAAGGCAAGGTAACGCTCTGAAACAGCGTGGGAATTGATAACGATCAAGAGTGATGGGGATGAAAAATAAAGTAAATTCCTAAGATACCCCTTTTGGATGATTAACAATTTACATCTAACGGACTGTAAATTAATGTTTTTTCTGCCATGATGCATTTATATTCTTCGGATTTTTAGACAGGCAGGTATTAAGGAGTATCCCCCATGGATGACATATTAATGGTGCTTAATTGACGTTATAGAAATAATCATCAACCTTAAAGTATGTTGTAACTAAAGAACAAATAAAAAAAGCGCGACATTATGCCGCGCAAAGGATAATCAAATATTACGATTTATTTTTTAGAATGCCGACCGTATACCGCCCAGGTAATCACCACGCAAGCGATATAGAAAATCAAAAATACTTTCATTGCACCGACTGGCGAACCCGTTAATGCCAGTGAGCTACCGAACGCTTTCGGGATAAAGAAGCCACCGATAGCACCAATCGCAGAGATAAAGCCCAGCGCCGCCGCAGTGTCGGTTGCTGCTTCACGCATTGCTCGTTCGTCAGAACCGCCTTCTGCTTTTACGCGATCCATCGTCAGTTTACGGAAGATCACGGAAATCATCTGGAAGGTGGAACCGCTACCCAGCCCAGCTGTCAGGAACAGTGCCAGGAAGACCGCAAAGAACGCCATAAAGCTTCCGCCCTGCCCATCAGTCGGTAAGGTGAGGAACAGCAGGCCGCTGAAAATCGCCATCAGGATAAAGTTCACCAGTGTGACACGTGTGCCACCCAGGCGGTCAGATAATGCACCACCTGCGGAACGCGCCAGCGCACCAATAAACGGCCCGAAGAAGGCGTAGTGCAGAATCTGCACATCCGGGAACTGCGTTTTTGACAGCATGGCAAAACCTGCCGAGAAGCCAATGAAGGAACCGAAGGTTGCCAGATACAGCAGGCTCATAATCCACAGATGCCCACGTTTGAGTACCGGTAACTGCTCCTTGATGGAGGCTTTCGAGGTAGCAAGGTCGTTCATGCCAAACCACGCAGCGATGGTGAAGATGGCAAGGAACGGCACCCACACCCAGGACGCGTTCGCCAGATACAGTTCGGTGCCATCCGGCTGTGTTACGCCCTGGCTACCAAACGCGGCAAAAATCGACAGCGATACCACCAGCGGAGCAACCAGCTGCATAACGCTAACGCCCATATTGCCCAGACCACCATTCAGACCCAGCGCTCCCCCCTGTTTCTGCTTCGGAAAGAAGAAGCTGATGTTTGCCATGCTGGAGGCAAAGTTCGCGCCAGCAAAGCCGCACAGCAGAGAAATGATGATGAATACGCTGTATGGCGTAGTGGTATCCTGCACGGCAAAACCCAGCCAGACGCATGGAATAATCAGAATACCGGTGCTGAATGCCGTCCAGCGACGGCCACCGAAGATTGGAACCATAAAGGAGTATGGAACACGTAATAATGCGCCTGAAACTGACGGTAGCGCAGTCAGCATAAATAGCTGATCGGTCGTAAAATTAAAGCCGACTTTCGGTAAGTTCACCGCAACGGCACTGAATAACATCCATACGCAAAACGCCAGAAGCAGGCAGGGAACGGAAATCCACAGGTTACGGCTGGCGATGCGTTGACCGCGTTGTTGCCAGAACGCAGGATCTTCCGGTCGCCAATCTGTAATGACAGCGCCAGTAGCCCTTTCGGGGGCGGATGAGTGACTCATAGACACCTCTGATACTCGTTTCGATGTCTGCCACCTTAGTGGCTGTAGCCAAAGGCAATTTGATGTAAATCAAACGACAATATAACTTTATCTATCATTGATATTTATTATTACCCATAGTGAGTACAGAGATTTCATAAAAATTTTGTGATTTTTCACGGCACTGTAAAATCCCTACCCTTACTGATGTAAATCACCTAACCACACGGCAAATAAGGAGTAACTCTTTCCGGGTATGGGTATACTTCAGCCAATAGCCGAGAATACCTTCATTCCAGAATGTATCATCACATTCATTAAGGTTATTGCTCATTCAAAGCCTGAAGGAAGAGGTTTATATGCTTAAACGTTGTCTCTCTCCGCTCACCCTGGTTAATCAGGTTGCGCTGATCGTTTTGCTTTCTACCGCCATTGGACTGGCGGGGATGGCAGTTTCTGGCTGGCTGGTACAGGGCGTTCAGGGCAGCGCCCATGCGATTAACAAAGCGGGATCGCTGCGCATGCAAAGTTACCGTCTGCTGGCGGCTGTGCCATTAAGCGAGAATGACAAGCCCTTAATCAAAGAGATGGAACAGACAGCATTTAGTACAGAGTTAACTCGGGCAGCGGAACGAGACGGCCAACTGGCGCAATTACAGGGGCTACAGGATTACTGGCGCAATGAACTGATTCCTGCGCTGTTGCGTGCACAAAACCGCGAAACGGTGTCGGCAGACGTCAGCCAGTTTGTTGCCGGGCTTGATAAGCTGGTTTCTGGTTTCGATCGCACCACCGAAACGCGTATTGAGACGGTTGTACTGGTCCACCGGGTAATGGCGGTCTTTATGGCGCTTTTACTGGTGTTTACCATTATCTGGTTGCGCGCGCGTTTGCTTCAACCGTGGCGACAACTACTGGCGATGGCCAGCGCCGTCAGTCATCGCGATTTTAGTAAGAGAGCGAATATTAGTGGACGCAACGAGATGGCGATGTTGGGGACTGCACTGAACAATATGTCTGCTGAACTGGCGGAAAGTTATGCCGTACTTGAGCAGCGGGTACAGGAGAAAACCGCCGGACTGGAGCATAAAAATCAGATTCTCTCTTTTTTGTGGCAGGCCAACCGCCGTTTGCATTCCCGCGCGCCGCTATGTGAACGCCTGTCGCCTGTGCTTAATGGTCTACAAAACTTAACCCTGTTGCGTGATATCGAACTACGGGTATATGACACGGAAGATGAAGAAAATCATCAGGAATTCACCTGTCAGCCAGATATGACTTGCGATGATAAAGGCTGCCATCTCTGCCCACGTGGCGTTTTACCCGTAGGCGATCGCGGCACTACCCTGAAATGGCGGCTGGCAGACTCTCATCTGCAATACGGCATTTTGCTGGCAACCCTGCCGCAAGGACGTCACCTTAGCCATGACCAACAGCAACTGGTGGATACGCTGGTTGAGCAACTCACCGCCACGCTGGCGCTGGATCGCCATCAGGAACGCCAGCAGCAGTTGATCGTGATGGAAGAGCGTGCCACCATTGCGCGCGAACTGCATGATTCTATTGCTCAATCGCTCTCTTGCATGAAAATGCAGGTCAGTTGTTTACAGATGCAAGGCGACGCGCTGCCAGAAAGCAGCCGCGAACTGTTAAGCCAGATCCGTAACGAACTGAATGCGTCCTGGGCGCAGTTGCGTGAGTTACTCACCACATTCCGTTTACAGCTCACCGAACCAGGATTACGTCCCGCACTGGAGGCGAGCTGCGAAGAGTACAGCGCCAAATTTGGCTTCCCGGTGAAGCTGGATTACCAATTGCCGCCACGTCTGGTGCCTTCACATCAGGCGATCCATCTGTTGCAAATTGCCCGTGAGGCATTAAGTAACGCCCTCAAACATTCGCAAGCAAGTGAGGTGGTGGTTACGGTGGCGCAAAACGATAATCAGGTCAAACTGACCGTTCAGGATAATGGCTGCGGCGTGCCTGAAAATGCCATCCGCAGCAATCACTACGGCATGATAATTATGCGCGACCGTGCGCAAAGTTTACGTGGCGACTGCCGCGTCCGCCGTCGTGAATCAGGTGGCACTGAAGTGGTAGTCACCTTTATTCCCGAAAAAACTTTCACAGACGTCCAAGGAGATACCCATGAGTAATCAGGAACCGGCTACTATCCTGCTGATCGACGATCATCCGATGCTGCGAACTGGCGTGAAACAGCTTATCAGTATGGCACCGGATATCACGGTGGTTGGCGAAGCAAGTAATGGCGAACAGGGTATTGAACTGGCAGAGACGCTCGATCCTGATCTGATTCTGCTTGATCTAAATATGCCCGGCATGAACGGTCTGGAAACGCTGGATAAACTGCGCGAAAAATCCCTCTCCGGCCGCATTGTGGTGTTCAGCGTCTCTAATCATGAAGAGGACGTGGTAACCGCATTGAAACGCGGTGCAGATGGCTATCTGTTAAAAGATATGGAGCCAGAAGATTTGCTGAAAGCATTGCATCAGGCTGCCGCTGGCGAAATGGTCTTAAGCGAAGCGTTAACCCCTGTTCTGGCCGCCAGCCTGCGCGCTAATCGCGCGACTACTGAGCGTGATGTTAACCAGTTAACTCCACGTGAACGCGACATTCTAAAACTAATAGCCCAGGGCTTACCGAATAAGATGATTGCCCGTCGCCTGGACATCACTGAAAGCACGGTTAAAGTGCATGTGAAACACATGCTGAAAAAAATGAAGCTCAAATCTCGTGTAGAAGCTGCGGTATGGGTGCATCAGGAACGTATTTTCTGATTACGGTTCCCAGAGAGGTTCGTCGTTCGACATTACGTCAAAAGGTTCGACAAGCTTTAGCGTGATCTCATTGGAGGAGACACGCTGCCCCTGGTTATCCTCCACCACTACCGACAATCGCCATTGATTGCTCGCCCCTTCCCCACTCTGCCAGTCCGGCATGATCAACGTCCAGCCATCCGCACTATTGGCTGTCGCTCCCGATGTCAGACTTAACATCTGCGTATCTCCCTGCCAGATCAATTGCCGAATACCGTAATGACTGCGAATTTGTAATTTCAGTGGCACGGTTTCACCAGGTTTAAGATCCCAGGGCGGCGTCGCCAGAAACACCGTTAAGGTTTTACGCTGCCGATACTCAATAGTCGGCAGATTATTTCGCTGCGGATTGTCATAGCGACTGCCGCGTAGCGACTGGCTTTCAGCAACCTCGCCAGCAGAAAGCTGTTTGTTGAGCGGTACGCCAAAGCGGTAGTTAATATTCAGGCCGAGGTTATTTTGCCGTTCTCCACTTTCCCCCTGTTTATGCAGGGCGGTTACAGTAACGAGTGGGACAGGTGTGTAATTTAGCCCAAGACTCAAAGCGACGGGATTGTGATAACCCGTACCGGTGTTAAACAAATCAACACTCTGACCAAAATATTGTTCGATGCTAACGCTGGTGTTGATATGCTGGTAAAACGGCATTCGCATCCGGGCCGTCAAGTCGTAACCACGCGCCATTCGTTGCTCGAGTGTGGCAGTCTGTTCACGCCAGGAGGCAAAAGGCTGATAATAATTTGCAGACAGGCGCAGATATTCGCCCCAGGCTTCAGCACCAAATCCAGCACGCTGGAGATTTTCGTCCAGCAAGTTGTCATAAAAGGTATTGTATCCCAGCAACCAGCTGCCGTGCGCCCAGCGTTGACCAGCGCCAAGGTTACTGACCAGACCATCATCCTGCTGAGTGAGCCCAATCTGGCTCCATGTAAGATAACGCTCGTTATCCTGTAGCGGTACAAACCAGCTCCCCCGGCTACCTGTAAAATGTCCTTCGTTATCCACTTTGACGTCGACGCTGGCGTTCCCCCACGGCGAAAGCCAGGATTCCACGTGCTGATTGACCTGCTGACTAAGCGCATCGCGGACTTTTCCCAATGCAAAAGCTCTCGCCTGCTCTCCGGTGCCCTGACCGTTATCAGTCATACTGGTTTCACCAAAATCTTTCACAATTTCAGCAAAATGTTTTTCACCGTCATGGCTTTCCGCAGCCATTCCTAAATCAGGCAGATCGTCATTGTCGTTATCAAACGGATTTGCCGCTTGCTGCTTAAAGGAGGACTGTGCGCTAGCTATACCGCCTGCCAGCAGCAAGAGTACACAAATTGCGATAATGCGAGGGACGAAACGGCTCAAAACGTCAGTAATTTCCAATAAAAATGAACAGCTGCAGCTTTATAGAATAACGATTACTGGTAATTTATCTTGTACTTTTGCATGCTTTATGAAAAATCCTAAAAAATGCGACGGATTGGTCAGACAGCACACAAGCTGTAAGATAGAAATTGAACATCTAATTCCCTGAATACAGGAGTAAATAATGCAAAGAATCGTGATCGTTGCCAATGGCGCGCCCTACGGGAGCGAATCCTTATTTAACAGCCTGCGGCTGGCCATTGCGCTACGAGAGCAAGAGAGCTACCTGGATCTGCGTCTATTCCTGATGTCTGATGCGGTTACTGCCGGATTGCGCGGACAAAAACCTGGGGAAGGCTATAACATTCAGCAAATGCTGGAGATCCTCACGGCGCAAAATGTGCCTGTGAAATTGTGCAAAACCTGCACCGATGGTCGTGGCATCAGCACACTTCCACTGATTGATGGAGTGGAAATTGGTACTCTGGTAGAACTGGCGCAATGGACGCTGCTTGCCGATAAAGTGCTCACATTTTAACTTAAGTATGGGGCGCTCAGGATAATAGAGATGCCCCACAGCTAAAATGTTTCATCGGGCAAACTCGGGCCTTAACACACCATCCGGGAAATTTTCCGCGAGAAGTTTTTTCACCGACACCAGTAAATCACTCAGCCCGTCATCCTGCATCCCCAGTTTGTTAAGCGCTTGCTCCAGGGAAAACAAGTACTGTGCGTTAGTTCCTAGTGGCCCACTCGCCGCAGCAATCAACGGGGCAATCACCTGAGCGCGGGTATCGGATTCATACTCTGGATGGCGTGGGTCCATAATGAACACCAGCGCATTGACGGTGCGTCCATCATCAAGATGAAGCTGACACCAGGACGGCAGATAACAGCCCGTAATCATCTCACGCTTCCACAGTAAGGTCAGCTCCTGCTCCAGAGACGCTTCCGGCAGACGATACGCAACCCCCGTGGTACGTCCGCCCTCTTTCAGTGCAAGCATCCTCCCCGGCTGGTGCGCAGTCCCCCGCCCGGCAGTAAGCCGCAAACAGAAAGCGCGATGCCACCCAACCAGCGTACCGGTACATGACTCGGTAAACTCCAGCGCCGGATTCCACATTAATGAACCATAGCCGAAGATCCACACCGGTCCCTCATCAGGTCGACAAGACAGCGTCGCCGCCAGCGAGGCCGCCCGTTGTTCTGCCGACCATAAGAGTGATTCTTCAATGGCACCAAATGCCGTTTTACAATCGGCATTCATCAAGAAATCACGCGTTATCACCTTACACCTCCGCCACTGCATACTTCCCTGCGACAACTTTTTGGTGTCTTCCGGACATTTTTACTGCTCATTTTGAAACCACTATTGGGACAATATGCAATCCACAGACCACTTGCAAGGCAACATCGCACGAATAGCTTTAACTTGCCGCTGGGTTTTACGATTTTTTATGCCATTTATCATCATCCCTTTTGGCATATTCATGTTTCACTGCTGCCCAGGCCACTTTATGCGCTGTCTCTTCACGACTGGCATCATCACGCCGGTCTTCTTTATCTTTATATTGCTCCCAGGCGCTGTTGAATGCCTCTTTATAGATATCCTGGGCATGAGTGGGTAAAACGTGTTTTACGCTTTCCGGCAGATCGCTTTTCGTTTTATATGGCATTGTTGAGTCCTTTTTCAAAGGTGAACATTAAGTGTGGTCAACAATATCCTCTCTTGCTAAAACATAAGAATTCTCACGTCAGACTCTTCTTAAGAGAAGCTAATACAAACATTGTCTAAACACGTCGCTTATTTTTATGCTCCGAAGAGTAAAAAATCGACAGAGGGGTAAAAATTCGTAAAATGTTACCGATATCCTGACACTTTCTGTTATTTTTCCTGCCTATTTATTACATTTCCGACAAATTCATCTGCAAAGGATAACCATAATGACAAATGCTCACGAGGCGGTGAAAACCCGCCACAAGGAGACTTCGCTTATTTTCCCGGTTCTGGCGCTGGTAGTGCTGTCCCTGTGGGGAAGCAGCCAAACACTACCAGTGGTTATTGGCATCAACCTTCTTGCTCTTATTGGTATTTTAAGCAGTGCTTTTAGTGTTGTCCGTCATGCGGACGTACTAGCCCATCGTCTGGGTGAACCTTACGGTTCGCTTATTCTTAGCCTTTCCGTCGTTATTCTTGAAGTCAGCTTGATTTCAGCCTTAATGGCGACCGGCGATGCAGCGCCGACATTAATGCGAGATACGCTCTATTCAATCATTATGATTGTTACCGGCGGACTGGTTGGTTTTTCATTACTGCTGGGTGGACGTAAATTTGCTACCCAATATATGAATCTGTTTGGTATTAAACAGTATTTAATTGCCCTGTTCCCATTAGCCATAATCGTGCTGGTATTTCCGATGGCGCTGCCTGCAGCGAATTTTTCGACCGGTCAGGCGTTACTTGTGGCATTAATTTCCGCAGCGATGTACGGCGTATTTTTGCTGATTCAAACCAAAACGCATCAAAGTCTGTTTGTCTATGAGCATGAAGATGACAGTGATGATGACGATCCACATCATGGCAAACCGTCTGCTCATAGCAGCCTGTGGCATGCCATCTGGTTGATTATCCATCTAATTGCCGTTATTGCGGTCACCAAAATGAACGCCAGCCCGCTAGAAACATTGCTCACCAGCATGAATGCGCCGGTGGCCTTTACCGGTTTCCTGGTGGCGCTATTGATTCTGTCGCCGGAAGGTTTAGGCGCGTTAAAAGCAGTTTTAAGCAACCAGGTCCAGCGCGCGATGAATCTGTTCTTTGGCTCGGTATTAGCGACTATCTCGCTTACCGTACCCGTTGTAACGCTTATCGCCTTTATGACGGGTAATGAATTGCAGTTTGCTCTGGGCGCACCAGAAATGGTGGTAATGGTAGCCTCTTTAGTACTGTGCCATATTTCATTTTCAACCGGCCGTACTAACGTGCTCAACGGCGCGGCGCATCTGGCACTGTTTGCGGCTTATTTAATGACAATATTTGCCTGACATTTATATCTCCTCCGATGACGGAAATCGGGGGAGATAATATAAATGTCTGCGTATTGTATTTCTTCATACTACCTGAACAGGTCGTTAATCAGATTTGCGAGCCTGTACCACAACCTACACGAAACCGCTGCAAGAGCTGTTGAAAAACCGGAATGCACTCTTCATTGCAAACACTTCAGGGATGAAGTGAAGATGAGTTGAGACGTAGTATCGACACCAAGCCGGAGTTATCCGGTGAGGCGCAATGTTGTGGGGGCTTTATCCCTGGCGGCATTGGTTGCTGGAAAGAGAAAACCCCCGCACGTTGAGAGGTAAAACCTGACAACAGAACGGGGGCTAATCTTGAACCATCAACAATTCAAGAATAGCCGCGAAATGTTGCCATTACAACAAAAAAGGCGGCTATATGACGCTCGCGCAGTTTGCCGTGATTTTCTGGCACGACCTGGCAGCACCGATCCTTGCGGGAATTATTACCGCTGCGATTGTCAGCTGGTGGCGTAACCGGAAGTAACGTAAAACGGGCGTCAGGCTGCCGTAATGGCAATATGTGCCCGAAACCGGCCGCAGGGTGACATAATCCTGCGGCCTTTTTTGTGTTTATCTCTGCCGCAAGTAAACACTGGCAACCCGCTCCGGAAGCTCGTCCAGAGCACTCATGAAACGACTGCAACAACTGATTAAAAGCCGGAACGCATGCAGCATTGCCAATATTACAGGGATGAAGTAACGAAGACTTGAGATATAGAATCCACACCAAGCCGGAGTTATCCGGTGAGGCGCAATGTTGTGGGGGCTTTATCCCTGGCGGCATTGGTTGCTGGAAAGAGAAAACCCCCGCACGTTGAGAGGTAAAACCTGATAACAGAACGGGGGCTAATCTTGAACCAGAACAATTCAAGAATAGCCGCGAAATGTTGCCATTACAACAAAAAAGGCGGCTATATGACGCTCGCGCAGTTTGCCGTGATTTTCTGGCACGACCTGGCAGCACCAATCCTTGCGGGAATTATTACCGCAGCGATTGTCAGCTGGTGGCGTAGCCGGAAGTAACGTAAAAACGGGCGTCAGGCTGCCGTAATGGCAATATGCGCCCAAAACTGGCCGCAGGGTGACATAATCCTGCGGCCTTTTTTGTATTTATCTCTTCCGCAAGTAAACACTGGCCCCCGATCCGGAAGCTCGTCCAGAGCACTCATGAAACGACTGCAACAACTGATGAAAAGCCGGAACGCATGCAGCATTGCCAATATTACAGGGATGAAGTAACGAAGACTTGAGATATAGAATCCACACCAAGCCGGAGTTATCCGGTGAGGCGCAATGTTGTGGGGGCTTTATCCCTGGCGGCATTGGTTGCTGGAAAGAGAAAACCCCCGCACGTTGAGAGGCAAAACCTGACAACAGAACGGGGGCTAATCTTGAAACCAGACACTTCAAGAATAGCCGCGAAACGTTGTCATTACAACAAAAAGGCGGCTATATGACGCTCGCGCAGTTTGCCGTGATTTTCTGGCATAACCTGGCAGCACCGATCCTTGCGGGAATTATTACCGCAGCGATTGTCAGCTGGTGGCGTAACCGAAAGTAACGTAAAAACGGGCGTCAGGCTGCCGTAATGGCAATATGCGCCCGAAACCGGTCGCAGGGTGACATAATCCTGCGGCCTTTTTTGTATCAGACACACATAAAAAAGCCCTACCATAAATGGTAAGGCTTCTGATTTAAAAGAAAAAAATTACTTGCTGGTATCCAGTTCGTCGAAACCTTTAACCAGCTCATCAATCGCTTTCATCTGCTTGAGGAACGGCTCCAGTTTAGCCAACGGCAGCGCGGATGGACCGTCGCATTTCGCATGTTCAGGATCCGGATGCGCCTCAATAAACAGGCCAGCCAAACCTACAGCCATACCGGCACGTGCCAGTTCGGCAACCTGAGCACGACGACCGCCGGAAGCAGCACCAAACGGATCGCGGCATTGCAGTGCGTGGGTAACGTCGAAAATTACCGGGGAATTGCCAGAGACTTTCTTCATTATGCTGAAGCCCAGCATATCAACGACCAGGTTGTCGTAACCGAAGTTAGCGCCACGGTCACAAAGAATCACTTTATCGTTGCCGCCTTCTTTGAATTTATCAACGATATTACCCATCTGACCTGGACTGACGAACTGTGGTTTCTTGACGTTAATTACTGCGCCAGTTTTCGCCATCGCTTCCACCAGGTCAGTCTGGCGAGCAAGAAACGCTGGCAACTGAATAACATCTACCACATCAGCAACGGGCTGTGCCTGGCTTGGTTCATGAACGTCAGTGATAATTTTTACGCCAAATGTCTGTTTCAGTTCCTGGAAGATTTTCATCCCTTCTTCCAGTCCTGGTCCACGATAAGAGTGGATGGAGGAACGGTTGGCTTTGTCAAAAGAGGCTTTGAACACGTAAGGGATACCCAGTTTCTGGGTTACGGTTACGTAGTGTTCGCAAATGCGCATCGCCAGATCGCGAGATTCCAGCACGTTCATACCGCCAAACAGCACGAACGGCAGGTCATTTGCTACGTTGATGTCGCCAATGCTAACCACTTTTTGTTTCATAGGATCGCCTTAATCTTAAGTAAAGTGTCGATTAATTAATGCAGCACAATATGTTTATGCGCGATGTTATTAATTTGCGCACGTATCATTTCGCTGATCGGATCTTCCGGACACTGTTCAACGAAATAATTTAAATCATTCAACGCAACGTGTTCGCAATCCAGTTGCGCGTAAATCAACCCACGATCGCGAATTTCATACGGATCTTCGGGGTTAAATTGTAATAAGGCTTCGCTGGTGCGTAATGCCAGTTCCATCTGATTTTCTTCCATCAGCGACGCTTTCAGTGTATCCAACAGTTTACGGATAACCTCAATGTTATCGGCTTCATCCAGGTCTTCATAAAACAGTTCCGCAGACGGGCTGATATTTCCCTTTAACCACACATCCAGCATATGTTCGCTTAATGATTCACCGTTAAAAGGGTTAATCAGCCAGATTTCTCCGTCCGGGCATTCTATGCGCAATATAAGTTGCGTCGGGAAAATCACCGGCAGCAGCGGCAAATCGAGACGATTAGCGACCCACAACAAAACGGCGCCTAATGATACCGCACTGCCCTGCCGATTTTTTAACACCTGATCCAGCCATAATGCATCGGAAAGACGATAAACACCGCGTGAGGCTTTAAATCCCCATTCGCCGTAAAACAGCGCGATCAATTTTCCCAGCTGCTCTTCTAAAGGCAGAAGCTGGCTAATTTCTTCCTTCGCCAGATTAACGAGACGCTCCAGTTCGTCGTATACATCTTGCGAGGGAAAATCGCGGCGGATTGCTTCGCAAGCCAGGATCATGCCTTCGCACAGCGGTGCTTTATTAAATTCGAAATCAGCTAACGATCTCATGACTTACCCCAGTAACGGTACTTTTGTGGTGGCGAGTTTAATGATGATGTACAGCACCACCAGCGCCAGCGGGAAGGCAATAATGCGCACCTGCTGACTGTGCATCCGACGATAATCGAGTGCAATAAAACCCAAAACGATATAAATGATAACTCCAAACAGCTTTTCAGTCAGCCATTGTGCCTGCCCGGAAAATGGCAGGATGTGCGCTTTAGCCATCAGCGCGATGCCGCTAAGTAATAACACCGTGTCGACAACCGGCGGCACAATGCGCGTCCAACGAGCGAATGCCTGTGGATGCTCCTGGTAACGTAGCCAGAATCGTAAGGTTAATAGCCCAACAGAAAGCGCGATGCTAATGAGATGAACGCTAAACAGCGTAGTAAAATTTATCATCGATAATAACGACCGAGCGTTACGCGCTCGTTATCACCATAGTCCCGACAGGTTTCAACTTCACAATAACCCGCGTGGATAAATGCCAGCCGCACCGCTTCGCCCTGCTGCCAACCATGTTCCAGAAGCAGAAAGCCGCCGGATACCAGCGCGTTACGCGACTGTTCGATGATATGCACAATGTCCGCCATTCCACTGTCTGCCGCAACCAGCGCAGTGAGTGGCTCAAAGCGGACATCGCCTTGTTGAAGATGTGGATCCTGCTCGTCGATATACGGTGGATTGCTGACAATCATCGCAAACTGCTGTCCGACAAGCGCACTAAACCAGTCGCTTTGCAGGATGTGGATATTTGTGATCGCCAGATTTTGCGCATTGCGCTTCGCAAGCGCGACAGCGTCAGGCATTCGGTCAACCGCCGTAACATCGCAATCCGGGCGTTCGCTGGCCAATGCCAGGGCAATCGCCCCGGTGCCAGTTCCAAGATCGAGAATGCGACAAGGTTGTTCAGGCAATCGCGTCAACGCCTGTTCCACCAGACATTCAGTGTCCGGACGAGGAATTAAGGTCGCTGGCGAAACAAATAACGGCAACGACCAGAACTCACGCACACCGGTTAAATGGGCAATAGGTTCACCGGCACGACGACGGGCTAAAAGCGCGTCGAGTTGCTCACATTGCTCTTCAGTCAACTGCGTTTCACCAAAGGCGAGAATATAAGTGCGCCCCTTGCCGGTAACATGTTCCAGCAGGATTTCAGCATCGCGCCGCGGGCTTTCGCTCGCCTGAAGTTGACTTATTGCTTCACGCAACCAGTGTTGATATTCCATTATTCCTGCTCGGACAACGCCGCCAGTTGGTCGGCCTGATGTTCCTGGACGATCGGTTCTATCAGCATATCCAGTTTACCTTCCATCACTTCATCCAGGCGGTAGAGTGTCAGGTTGATGCGGTGATCGGTAACGCGCCCCTGCGGGAAGTTATAGGTACGGTTACGATCGCTGCGATCGCCGCTGCCCAGCAAGTTGCGACGAGTGGAGGCTTCTGCCTGCTGGCGTTTTGCCATTTCCGCAGCATGGATACGAGCACCTAGCACAGAAAGCGCCTTCGCTTTGTTTTTATGCTGCGAACGTTCATCCTGACATTCAACAACAATACCGGTCGGCAAGTGAGTAATACGGATTGCCGAATCGGTGGTGTTGACGTGCTGACCACCCGCACCTGAGGAACGGAAAGTATCGATACGCAAATCTGCCGGGTTGATATCCGGTAGCTCTGCTTCCGGCAGTTCCGGCATTACCGCTACGGTACAAGCGGAAGTATGAATACGCCCTTGCGATTCCGTCGCAGGAACACGCTGCACACGATGACCGCCAGATTCAAATTTCAGACGACCATATACGCTATCACCGCTAATTTTGGCGATGATCTCTTTGTACCCGCCATGTTCACCCTCGCTGGCGCTCATGATTTCCACTCGCCAGCGACGTGCCTCCGCGTAGCGGCTGTACATACGGAACAGATCACCAGCAAACAGCGCAGCTTCATCGCCGCCGGTTCCGGCACGCACTTCGAGAAATGCATTGCGTTCATCATCGGGATCTTTTGGCAGCAAAAGAACCTGTAACTGTTGCTCCAGTTGCTCGCTTTTTTCTTTGGCTTCACGCAGTTCGTCCTGCGCCATCTCGCGCATTTCCGGATCGTCGAGCATCATCTGCGCGGTTTCGATATCTTCCTGAACCTGTTGCCAGTCGGTAAAACAGCGCGAAACATCACTTAATTGCGCATATTCACGTGATAATGCGCGAAAACGTTCCTGGTCGGCGATGGTTTGCGCATCACCCAGCAGTGCCTGAACTTCTTCATGGCGTTCATGCAGGGCTTCCAGTTTGGCAACGATAGAAGGCTTCATAGGCGTAAATGCACCCTGTAAAAAAGAAAATGATGTACTGCTACTCCAGCCCGAGGCTGTCGCGCAGAATATTCAGGCGTTCGTTATCCCCGTCACGGGCGGCCTGTTGAAGTGATTTCGTTGGCGCATGGATCAGGCGGTTTGTCAGTTTCCATGCCAGATCCTGCATAATGGCTTGCGCATCGCCCCCCTGTTCAAGGGCCGCTAACGCTTTGGCGGTTAACTCATCGCGAACCTGTTCAGCCTGACTGCGATAATCGCGAATGGTTTCGCTGGCACTTTGTGCGCGCAACCACGCCATGAATTCGCTGGTTTCCTGGGCGACGATAGTTTCCGCCTCAACTGCAGCAGCTTTACGCTGCGCCAGGTTGTGCGAAATAATGCTTTGCAGATCATCAACGCTGTAAAGGTAGGCATTCGCTAGTTTGCCAACTTCTGGCTCTACATCGCGTGGGACGGCAATATCCACCAGCAGCATCGGTTGGTTACGACGACTTTTTAATGCGCGCTCCACCATGCCTTTACCGATAATCGGCAACGGGCTAGCGGTGGAACTGATGATGATATCGGCTTCGCGCAGACGCTCGTCGATATCGCTCAGGGCAATAACTTCCGCGCCGACTTCATCTGCCAGAATTTGGGCTCGTTCGCGAGTACGGTTGGCGATAATCATCTTCTGTACTTTGTGTTCGCGCAGATGACGTGCCACCAGCTCGATGGTTTCGCCCGCGCCAACCAGCAGTACTGTCACCGTAGAGAGCGACTCAAAGATCTGCCGCGCCAGCGTACAAGCCGCAAATGCAACAGATACAGCACTGGCGCCAATATCTGTTTCAGTGCGGACGCGTTTCGCCACGGAGAAAGATTTCTGGAACATGCGCTCCAGTTCGCTGGCCTTCATATGACCTTTTTGCGAATCGGCAAAGGCTTTTTTTACCTGACCGAGGATTTGTGGCTCGCCCAATACCAGTGAATCCAGGCCACTGGCAACACGCATTAAATGGCTGACCGCATCGTTATCCTGATGCCAGTAGAGGCTATTACGCAGATCTTCTTCGTTAAGATTGTGGTAGTCGCACAACCAGCGAATGAGCGCCTCTTGCAGGTTATCCTGCTCTTCAACGCTAAGATAAAGTTCTGTGCGGTTACACGTCGACAGCACCACGCCGCCCTGCACCATCGGCTGCGCGAGCAGGCTGTCAAGCGCCTGATCGAGCTTGTCCGGCGAAAACGATACACGCTCTCGTAGCGATACAGGTGCCGTTTTATGGTTAATACCGAGTGCTAAAAGGGTCATGTCTGCGGGAAATAATACCAACGTTGATATGGTTAGTCTGCTCGCATCATACAGGATGCGTGAGTTCAATAAAAGAGAGCGCCCCCTTTTGGAGTAATTGCCTAAACCCGTTAGATTCTGGCAATTAAGACAACTTGAACATAGACGATGGCTGACGGTAACGCTAGCATTAAGGGTTATAACTGCAACGTATCTCAAGGACTTGTCATTATTATGCCCCTGCCCGATTTTCGCTTTATCCGCCTGCTACCGCTGGCTGCTCTCGTGCTCACGGCCTGTTCCGTTACGACGCCGAAAGGTCCAGGCAAAAGCCCGGATTCGCCACAGTGGCGTCAGCATCAGCAAGACGTGCGCAACCTGAATCAGTACCAGACACGCGGTGCGTTTGCCTATATTTCCGACCAACAAAAAGTGTATGCCCGTTTCTTCTGGCAGCAAACTGGCCAGGATCGCTACCGTCTGCTGCTGACTAACCCATTGGGCAGCACTGAACTGGAGTTGAATGCCCAGCCGGGTAATGTGCAGTTAGTGGACAATAAAGGCCAGCGTTATACCGCCGATGACGCTGAAGAGATGATTAGCAAATTGACCGGAATGCCGATCCCGCTCAACAGCTTGCGCCAGTGGATTTTAGGTTTGCCAGGTGATGCAACCAACTACAAACTGGACGACCAGTACCGCCTGAGCGAAATCACCTACAGCCAGAACGGCAAAAACTGGAAAGTGGTATACGGCGGTTATGACACTAAAACGCAACCTGCGATGCCTGCTAATATGGAACTCACCGACGGCGGTCAGCGCATCAAGTTAAAAATGGATAACTGGATAGTGAAATAATGCGGACTCAGTGGCCCTCTCCGGCAAAGCTTAATCTGTTTTTATACATTACCGGTCAGCGTGCGGACGGCTATCACACGCTGCAAACGCTGTTTCAGTTCCTGGATTACGGCGACACCATCAGTATTGAACTTCGCAACGATGGGGAAATCTGCCTGTTAACCCCCGTTGAAGGTGTGGAACACGAAGATAATCTGATTGTTCGCGCGGCACGGTTGTTGATGAAAGCAGCCGCCGCCAGCGGGCGTCTTCCGACAGGAAGCGGTGCAGATATCAGCATTGACAAGCGTTTGCCTATGGGCGGTGGTCTGGGCGGTGGTTCATCCAATGCCGCAACAGTTCTGGTGGCTTTAAATCATCTGTGGCAATGCGGACTCAGTGTTGATGAGTTGGCAGAAATCGGTCTGGCGCTGGGCGCAGATGTTCCAGTCTTTGTCCGTGGTCATGCTGCTTTTGCCGAAGGAGTCGGCGAAATATTAACGCCGGTGAATCCACCAGAGAAATGGTATCTGGTTGCGCACCCTGGCGTGAGTATTCCTACACCAATGATTTTTAAAGATCCCGAACTCCCGCGCAACACGCCGAAAAGGTCAATAGAAACGTTGCTAAAATGTGAATTCAGCAATGATTGCGAGGTTATCGCAAGAAAACGTTTTCGCGAGGTTGATGCGGTGCTTTCCTGGCTGTTAGAATACGCCCCGTCGCGCCTGACTGGGACAGGGGCCTGTGTCTTTGCTGAATTTGATACAGAGTCTGAAGCCCGCCAGGTGCTAGAGCAAGCCCCGGAATGGCTCAATGGCTTTGTGGCGAAAGGCGTCAACCTTTCCCCATTGCACAGAGCCATGCTTTAAGCCGGGCAAGCTGAGTTTCGGTGACAACGTCACCTTGTTCCAGACGTTGCATCGCGCTCTTTAATACACCGCCTGGAAAGAATATTGCCTGGCCCGCACAGTTTTCGGCAGATTCTTTCCACCAATGGACGCATGCCTGAGGTTCTTCTCGTGCCTGATATGAAGCTTTTTGCTGGTAACGCCACCCCGGAACTAGCACAACGTATTGCCAACCGCCTGTACACTTCACTCGGCGACGCCGCTGTAGGTCGCTTTAGCGACGGCGAAGTCAGCGTACAAATTAACGAAAATGTACGCGGTGGTGATATTTTCATCATCCAGTCCACTTGTGCCCCTACTAACGACAACCTGATGGAATTAGTCGTTATGGTTGATGCCCTGCGTCGTGCTTCCGCAGGTCGTATCACCGCTGTTATCCCCTACTTTGGCTATGCGCGCCAGGACCGTCGCGTCCGCTCCGCTCGTGTACCAATCACTGCGAAAGTGGTTGCAGATTTCCTCTCCAGCGTCGGTGTTGACCGTGTGCTGACGGTGGATCTGCACGCTGAACAGATTCAGGGATTCTTCGACGTTCCGGTTGATAACGTATTTGGTAGCCCGATCCTGCTGGAAGACATGCTGCAGCTGAATCTGGATAACCCGATTGTGGTTTCCCCGGACATCGGCGGCGTTGTGCGTGCCCGCGCTATCGCTAAGTTGCTGAACGATACCGATATGGCAATCATCGACAAACGTCGTCCGCGCGCGAACGTTTCCCAGGTGATGCATATCATCGGTGACGTTGCTGGTCGTGACTGCGTACTGGTCGATGATATGATCGACACAGGCGGTACGCTGTGTAAAGCTGCTGAAGCGCTGAAAGAACGTGGTGCTAAACGTGTATTTGCGTACGCGACTCACCCGATCTTCTCTGGCAACGCAGCGAACAACCTGCGTAACTCTGTAATTGATGAAGTCGTTGTCTGCGATACCATTCCGCTGAGCGACGAAATCAAATCACTGCCGAACGTGCGTACTCTGACCCTGTCAGGTATGCTGGCCGAAGCGATTCGTCGTATCAGCAACGAAGAATCGATTTCTGCTATGTTCGAACATTAATCGAACCCGGCTCAAAGACCCGCTGCGGCGGGTTTTTTTGTCTGTAATATCCATTTGTATGACCTATGCCTCCTTCACCTGCCATTTAGTTGACAGATGATGCGCTCACGGATGAAACATTATTGTGAACAAAATATTTTCCTCACATGTGATGCCTTTCCGCGCTCTGATCGACGCTTGCTGGAAAGAAAAATATACTACTGCACGGTTTACCCGTGACCTGATTGCCGGGATAACCGTCGGGATTATTGCTATCCCGCTGGCGATGGCGTTGGCTATTGGTAGTGGTGTGGCGCCACAGTACGGTTTATATACCGCTGCTGTTGCGGGGATTGTCATTGCTCTGACGGGAGGATCGCGCTTTAGCGTATCCGGTCCGACTGCGGCATTTGTGGTAATACTCTATCCCGTTTCGCAACAATTTGGACTGGCAGGGCTGCTGGTTGCGACGTTGTTGTCGGGGATCTTTTTGATCCTGATGGGTCTGGCACGCTTTGGTCGCCTGATTGAATATATTCCGGTTTCCGTCACCTTAGGTTTCACCTCAGGTATCGGGATCACCATCGGTACGATGCAGATTAAAGATTTTCTCGGTCTGCAAATGGCCCATGTCCCGGAACATTATCTACAAAAAGTCGGCGCATTAGTTATGGCGCTGCCGACCATTAACGTAGGCGATGCCGCAATTGGTATTGTGACGCTTGGTATTCTGATTTTCTGGCCACGTTTGGGCATTCGCTTACCCGGCCACCTTCCGGCCTTGCTGGCAGGTTGCGCGGTGATGGGGATTGTTAACCTGCTCGGCGGACATGTTGCTACCATCGGGTCGCAATTCCACTACGTTCTGGCCGATGGTTCTCAGGGTAACGGTATTCCACAACTGCTGCCACAGTTGGTGCTGCCGTGGGATCTGCCCAATTCAGAATTTACGCTTACATGGGACTCCATTCGTACCCTGCTGCCTGCGGCATTCTCAATGGCAATGCTCGGGGCAATCGAATCTCTGCTCTGCGCAGTGGTACTGGACGGTATGACCGGGACTAAACACAAAGCGAACAGCGAACTGGTTGGACAGGGATTGGGGAATATTATCGCTCCGTTCTTTGGTGGTATTACCGCTACAGCTGCAATCGCGCGTTCTGCCGCTAACGTCCGTGCCGGAGCAACTTCCCCCATCTCGGCGGTGATCCACTCTATTCTGGTTATTCTCGCCCTGCTGGTACTGGCGCCGCTGCTTTCCTGGCTGCCGCTTTCCGCAATGGCTGCCCTGCTATTGATGGTGGCGTGGAACATGAGTGAAGCGCATAAAGTGGTCGATTTGCTGCGTCATGCACCGAAAGATGACATCATCGTCATGCTGCTGTGTATGTCATTGACCGTGCTGTTTGATATGGTTATTGCCATCAGTGTGGGGATCGTACTGGCATCGCTGCTGTTTATGCGCCGTATCGCCCGTATGACTCGCCTGGCTCCGGTGGCAGTAGACGTTCCAGACGATGTGTTGGTCTTGCGTGTTATTGGCCCGCTGTTTTTCGCGGCGGCTGAAGGTCTGTTCACCGATCTGGAATCACGTCTGGAAGGCAAACGAATTGTTATTCTGAAGTGGGATGCCGTTCCGGTGCTTGATGCGGGTGGTCTTGATGCGTTCCAGCGTTTTGTGAAACGCCTGCCTGAAGGGTGTGAACTGCGCGTGTGTAATGTGGAATTCCAGCCACTGCGCACAATGGCTCGTTCCGGTATTCAACCGATCCCGGGTCGTCTGGCGTTCTTCCCGAATCGTAGCGCGGCGATGGCGGATTTGTAAGAAAGGCATGAGATTGACCAGTCAGCGTAAACTGACTGGTCAGCAAACTACATTATTTGTTAGCTATGACGGCGATTATCGCTACGGCGGCAACGTTTGTCATAGTGGCGAACCCACCAGTAACGATCGCACACCTGTTCATGCCCGCCAACACGGGCTCCCGCCAGCCAGAGAATGGCACCGACGAAAATACTCAGCACTGCACCGTGTGCGAAATACTGGGGCATATCAAACTGTGGTAACTGGTTGAGGATTGAATACCCCACACCAACCACCATCACCACCAGACCCAACCCCATGAGCACGTTACCGAGTAACGAAGCGTTTTTGCGTTTCATGTGTCACCTCCGGAACTTTCTGGGTTGTAACAGGGAATACCCCTCTTCCTTATGTGTAAAGTATAGACAACACTCTGTAGGTTATGTGCGGGCGTGATCACAATTACAACCCTCGCTTCAACAAAACTTTACAAATAAACGTCTGAACGCCTTGACTTTCTAATAGTCGACACAGGCAATTATTACGTTATCTGCGCTTAACACGCTGTTTTTTGTCAAGCGGGGCCGCAACCAGTAAACTACGCGCCAGTTATGTACTCACTCAGGACAAAAAAACGTGACGATTAAATTGATTGTCGGCCTGGCGAACCCTGGCGCTGAATACGCCGCAACGCGACATAATGCTGGCGCCTGGTTCGTTGACTTACTGGCGGAGCGTTTACGCGCTCCACTGCGCGAAGAGGCTAAATTCTTTGGTTATACCTCGCGAGTTACCCTCGGAGGCGAAGATGTCCGCCTGTTAGTACCGACCACATTTATGAATCTCAGCGGCAAAGCCGTCGCCGCGATGGCCAGTTTTTTCCGCATTAATCCGGATGAAATTCTGGTCGCTCACGACGAACTGGATCTGCCCCCGGGCGTTGCCAAATTCAAATTGGGCGGTGGCCACGGTGGTCACAATGGACTGAAAGACATCATCAGTAAATTGGGTAATAACCCTAACTTTCACCGTTTACGCATCGGAATCGGTCATCCGGGCGATAAAAACAAAGTTGTCGGGTTTGTGTTAGGCAAACCGCCTGTTAGTGAACAGAAGTTAATTGATGAAGCCATCGACGAAGCGGCGCGTTGTACTGAAATGTGGTTTACAGATGGTTTGACCAAAGCAACGAACCGATTGCACGCCTTTAAAGCGCAATAAGTCGTTGTCTGCGGCATTTTTGCCGAGTGCCGTGTATAATAGGCAAAGTTATTTCCATTTCTGCAATCTGTTTGTGATAACAGGTTGATTATTAAGATATTAAGGTGATTTAAATCATGGGATTCAAATGCGGTATCGTCGGTTTGCCCAACGTCGGGAAATCTACCCTGTTCAACGCGCTGACCAAAGCCGGTATTGAAGCGGCCAACTTTCCATTCTGTACCATCGAGCCGAACACGGGCGTCGTACCAATGCCTGACCCTCGCCTGGATCAACTGGCTGAAATCGTAAAACCGCAGCGTACGCTTCCCACTACCATGGAATTTGTCGATATCGCCGGTCTGGTAAAGGGCGCGTCGAAAGGTGAAGGTCTGGGTAACCAGTTCCTGACCAACATTCGTGAAACCGAAGCGATCGGCCACGTTGTTCGCTGCTTTGAAAATGACAATATCATTCACGTTTCCGGCAAAGTTAACCCGGCGGACGATATTGAAGTTATCAACACCGAACTGGCACTGGCGGATCTCGACACCTGTGAACGTGCGATTCATCGCGTACAGAAGAAAGCCAAAGGTGGCGATAAAGACGCGAAAGCCGAACTGGCGGTGCTGGAAAAATGCCTGCCACAGCTGGAAAACGCAGGTATGCTGCGCGCGCTGGATTTAAGTGCAGAAGAGAAAGCGGCTATCCGTTACCTGAGCTTCCTGACGCTGAAACCAACGATGTACATTGCCAACGTCAACGAAGACGGTTTTGAAAACAACCCGTATCTTGACCAGGTACGTGAAATCGCGGCGAAAGAAGGCTCTATTGTAGTTCCGGTTTGTGCTGCTGTTGAAGCAGACATTGCCGAACTGGACGACGAAGAACGTGACGAATTTATGCAGGAACTGGGACTGGAAGAACCGGGCCTGAACCGTGTGATCCGTGCCGGTTATAAACTGCTGAACCTGCAAACTTACTTCACCGCTGGGGTGAAAGAAGTGCGCGCATGGACCATTCCGGTTGGTGCAACTGCTCCGCAGGCAGCAGGCAAAATCCATACTGATTTTGAAAAAGGCTTTATCCGTGCACAAACCATCTCGTTTGAAGATTTCATCACTTACAAAGGTGAACAAGGCGCGAAAGAAGCAGGCAAAATGCGTGCAGAAGGTAAAGATTACATCGTTAAAGATGGCGATGTGATGAACTTCCTGTTCAACGTCTAATTCCGCGTAATACCCGAGCGGTTAATAATGAGCCATTATGTGAGTCGCACATAATGGCTTTTTTTTTGCCTGCTATGTTGCTTCTTCCAATTCTGAGTTACCGAAATTCATAATCAGACTCCTGGCAATATTAACAATGTGGCTTTTATGTGATAACAATCACAATTCATTAACCGTTCAAGAGTTTGTCATGAAAAAAACATTTACCTTCAGCCTGCTAGCAATTGTCTTCGCCAGCCTGTTAAGTGCCTGTGTTCCTCACCATCATCACCGCCACAGCGATGGCCCGCGTGGTCCTGCGGCTTCCGGTAAGCCAATGCCACCCTCAAATGGTGGGCCAAATCATGGCAGCCCTGGTCATGACCGCTATTAATTAGCAACTCATTCGCGGGAGAGACATACACTCCCGCTATCCACGGCGCTTGAACTGACTCGCATCAATGCCATGTTGCTTCATTTTTCGCCACAGCGTAGTACGGCCAATCCCCAATAATGCAGACATTTCCTGAATACGCCCGCCAGTAACCTGGGCTGCGTTAATAATCGCCTCTTTTTCAACTTCCGCAAATGACAGACTGGTAGAAAGGCGTGTGGCGCTGACATCATCTGTCGCCTGTTCGGTAAACAAATGTTCAGGCAAATCACTGACGCGAATGCGCCCGTTATCGCAACTCAGAGCAAGATTCTCGATGACGCTGTAAAGTTCAAAATCATTGCCAGGCCATGCGCAGGAAACCAGACGGGTGAGCGCATCGTCATCAATTTTCAGACGCGTAGAGAAACGTTTTTCAAGACTGCGTAATTTGTTATTCACCAGCGCAGGAATGCTGCCGCGCCGCATCCGCAGAGGCGGGATGGTAATTTCAAATGCATGCAGCGCGTAATACAGCTGGCGACTAAAACGATTTTGCTCCACCAGCAGTGCCAGGTCCGCAGTTGTAGTGGCAATCACTTTGACATCAATGGGTATTAAACGTCGCGCATCCAGTCTCGTGATGACGCCCTGCTTGATAACCTGAAGCAAAGCAGATTGTAACTCCACCGCCAGATATTCAATCTTTTCAAGAAACAGCGTACCGCCATGCGCCAGTTCCAGCCGACTCAGACGACCATTTTCATTCTCCGTGCGATCGCCACCAATAAATTCTTCCGCCAGCGCCGCATCACCATATAACTCACAATTAACAGCGATATAGGGACCCGCTGCACGCTCGCTTTCATTGTGAATTGCCTGACTTAGCAGTGCCTTGCCCACGCCCTCTTCTCCACAAAGAAGAACAGGAAAGCTGCTGCGCGCCGCCTGACGGCCAAAATGAATCAAGCGGCGGGTTTGTGGATCGTCCTGGGGCATATGGGCGAAGGTATGGCTGACTTTACCTAATTGACTGGTCATCAATTGCCGCATTTGTTCTACCGGATGGAGCAACAGGATAAAGCTGGTACCTTGCGTTTCAATTATCGGTTTAAGAGTAATGACCGCATCAATAAATTGGTGCTGGCTTTCAAAAGTTGCTTCCACATGTTTGAGCGGATGAGCCTGCTTTATTGCCTGTTGCAATACGGTTGGTAGCGTTAATAGCTCAGTGATCGCCCTTCCCTGGCTTGCCGCCGCATCCAGACGCAAAACGCGCGCCGCCTGAGCATTGATAAATTGCAAATGCCCCTGCTCGTCCCAGCTAATCACGCCATCGTCCATACTTTCCAGCAAGGCGTTAAGCTGATTTAAATGCCGGTTTGTTTCAGCCAGTAAACTGTCTGTCAGCAGTAAGTTTCCTACCTCGCGTGCAATTGCCAGCGTCAACGGCAAATCGGCTGCGGTGGTTTGCTCAACCGGACACGCCAGAGCTATCGTTCCCGTTAATCGGCCCTTACTGTCAAACAGTGGCGTTGCACAAAATGCCCAATCCCATAGCGCCTGCTTGAAATGTTGATCGGCCATCGTTTTCACTGCCTGACCGGAGATAGCCGCTAACGATAGCGCACAAGTACCAATAATTCCCTCTGAGCAATACGTGCCGTCATTGAATCCCAGGACACTAAGCTGGCGCAGCGTTTGCGGATCACCATAACGACTAAGGATGCAGGCGGTTTCATCAAGGATGAACAGTCCGCACGCCCGCGATTCCATATATTCCCAGGCATCTTCCAGTGCCGCTTGCCCGAGTGCCAGCATCGCTTCCTTACGCCGATAGATAGAAGCAAATGTCACGCCCCGAGCCTGATGCGGTACGCTCCATGACTCCCGTTTCATCAGCTTGCGGCATCGCTCCCAGGATGCTGCTATCAGGGGAGATATGCTCTGTTGCTGGTTGTTAAAACCGTCATTCATATTTTCCGCCCTTATGACAAAAAGGTGTTCCGCATCGCAAATTTACTTATCCAGACTCGACATGGTTCCGTTATGGAACATTTATTAAAGCATACGTTTCATTGTGAAACATAATTTGGGTTAATTTTCTTTTCCCCTGCCTGATGCACAATGGATTTACCGGCAGTCAGTGGTCGCCGTGTCGTTGAACATCATCTATGCCCTACCATAATTGCTGGAGCAAAATAATGAAAAAATTGATCAATGATGTGCAAGACGTACTGAATGAACAACTGGCGGGGCTGGCGAAAGCCTATCCTTCGCTGACACTGCATCAGGAGCCGGTGTATGTCACCCGAGCCGATGCGCCAATTGCAGGAAAAGTGGCGTTATTGTCGGGCGGCGGCAGCGGACACGAACCAATGCACTGTGGTTATATTGGTCAGGGTATGCTCTCGGGGGCGTGTCCGGGCGAAATTTTTACCTCACCGACGCCCGATAAAATTTTTGAATGTGCCATGCAAATCGATGGTGGTGAAGGCGTATTGCTGATCATCAAAAATTATACCGGCGATATTCTCAACTTCGAGACAGCGACAGAATTACTGCATGATAGCGGTGTAAAAGTCACCACGGTAGTCATTGATGATGATGTCGCAGTTAAAGACAGTCTTTATACCGCCGGGCGGCGCGGGGTTGCCAATACAGTATTAATTGAAAAAATTGTTGGCGCAGCGGCAGAACGTGGCGAATCGCTGGACGCTTGTGCACAACTGGGGCGTAAGTTGAACAATCAGGGCCACTCTATTGGTATCGCCCTCGGTGCCTGTACCGTTCCGGCTGCGGGCAAACCTTCTTTTACGCTGGCAGATAATGAAATGGAATTTGGTGTCGGCATTCATGGTGAGCCAGGTATTGACCGTCGCCCCTTCTCCTCCCTTGATCAGACTGTCGATGAAATGTTCGACACGCTGCTGGAAAATGGCACATACCACCGCACGCTGCGCTTCTGGGATTATCGACAAGGTAGCTGGCAGGAAGAGACGCAAACTAAACAACCGCTCCAGTCTGGCGATCGCGTAATTGCGCTGGTCAACAATCTTGGCGCGACACCGCTTTCTGAACTGTATGGCGTCTATAACCGCCTCACCACGCGTTGCCAGCAAGCTGGCTTGACTATCGAGCGCAATTTAATCGGCGCGTACTGCACCTCACTGGACATGACCGGTTTTTCCATCACCTTACTGAAAGTTGATGACGAAATGCTGGCGTTATGGGACGCCCCGGTCCACACCCCGGCGCTTAACTGGGGTAAATAAGGAGATAACCATGTCACTGAGCAGAACTCAAATTGTTAACTGGCTCACTCGCTGTGGAGAAATTTTCAGCAAAGAGAGCGATTATCTTACCGGGCTGGATCGTGAAATCGGCGACGCTGACCACGGGCTGAACATGAATCGTGGCTTTAGCAAAGTGGTGGAAAAACTCCCTGCCATCGCGGATAAAGACATCGGTTTCATTCTCAAGAATACCGGTATGACGTTGCTATCCAGCGTCGGCGGTGCCAGCGGCCCACTGTTCGGTACTTTCTTTATCCGCGCGGCACAGGCAACTCAGGCACGTCAAAGCCTGACGTTGATAGAACTTTATCAGATGTTCCGCGATGGCGCAGACGGCGTAATCAGTCGGGGGAAAGCAGAACCAGGCGATAAAACCATGTGCGATGTCTGGGGGCCGGTAGTTGAGTCGTTACGCCAGTCCAGTGAGCAAAACCTTTCTGTTCCGGCGGCGCTTGAAGCCGCCAGTAGCGTTGCGGAATCCGCCGCACAAAGCACGATTACGATGCAAGCCCGCAAAGGCCGTGCCAGTTATCTCGGTGAACGCAGTATTGGTCACCAGGACCCTGGTGCAACCTCCGTGATGTTTATGATGCAAATGTTGGCGTTAGCCGCAAAAGAGTAAGGAATTGGTGATGGTAAACCTGGTCATAGTTTCACATAGCGCCCGACTGGGAGAAGGTGTCGGTGAATTAGCCCGCCAGATGTTAATGGGCGATCGTTGTAAAATCGCCATTGCCGCAGGAATTGACGATCCGCAGAATCCCATCGGTACAGATGCCGTCAAAGTGATGGAAGCCATCGAATCCGTTGCCGATACCGACCATGTACTGGTCATGATGGATATGGGGAGTGCGTTATTGAGTGCAGAAACCGCACTGGAATTGCTTGCGCCAGAGATCGCCGCGAGAGTTCGTTTGTGCGCTGCGCCCTTGGTCGAAGGAACGCTGGCAGCAGCGGTCAGCGCAGCCTCGGGGGCGGATATCGACAAAGTCATCCATGACGCCATGCATGCGCTGGAAGCCAAACGCGAACAACTGGGTTTACCGTCATCCGCCACCGAGATATCTGACACATGCCCGCCGCACGATGAGGAAGCCCGTTCCCTGGCTGTGGTGATAAAAAACCGTAACGGCCTCCACGTGCGCCCGGCCTCCCGACTGGTCTATACATTATCGACATTTAATGCAGACATGTTGCTCGAGAAAAACGGTAAGTGCGTAACACCAGAGAGTATTAACCAGATTGCGCTGTTACAAGTCCGCTGTAACGATACGCTTCGCCTGATTGCAAAAGGGCCTGAGGCTGAAGAGGCACTGGTCGCTTTTCGCCAGTTAGCTGAAGATAACTTTGGTGAAACGGAAGAGATAGCACCGCCAACTCTGCGTCTAGTTCCGCCTGTCACAGGAAAAGCCTTTTATTATCAACCCGTTTTATGCACAGTACATGCGAAATCATCACTGAGCGTGGAAGAAGAACAGGAACGGTTACGCCAGGCAATTGACTTCACGTTGTTAGATCTGATGACCTTAACAGCAAAGGCAGAATCAAGCGGGCTCGACGATATCGCCGCAATCTTTTCCGGTCACCATACACTATTAGACGATCCTGAACTGCTGGCAGCGGCAAGCGAACTCCTTCAGCATGAACATTGCACGGCGGAGTATGCCTGGCAGCAGGTTCTTAAAGAACTTAGCCAGCAATACCAGCAGATTGATGATGAATATCTGCAGGCTCGCTATATCGATGTGGACGATCTTCTGCACCGCACCCTGCTCCACCTGACACAGACAAAAGAAGAACTCCCTCAGTTTAGCGCGCCGACCATTTTACTGGCGGAGAACATTTATCCCTCCACGGTAATTCAACTGGATCCGACGGTCGTAAAAGGCATCTGCCTTAGTGCTGGAAGTCCGGTATCCCACAGCGCTCTAATTGCTCGTGAACTGGGCATTGGCTGGATTTGCCAGCAGGGAGAGAAGCTGTATGCAATTCAACCTGAAGAGACGTTAACGCTGGACGTTAAAACGCAACGTTTTAGCCATGATGGCTAATAAACCAGTGTCCGGATGGCATCGTAACTATGCCATCCGGAAAAGCCGTACGTAATTAGCCAGCGTACTGACCGTGTTGTAAATCCTGTACTACTTTGTTCATTTTCGCTTCATTCAACAGATAAAACTTAATAGAAATTGCCGTCAGGAAGTAGAAGAATGCCGGCAAGAGGGTAAACAGTAATACTACGCCCTGCACTGAATTAGCGGATTGAGTTGTGCTACTGGTTGCATAACCATAATAAGCCAGTACCCAACCAATCACCGCCCCACCTACCGCAACGCCCAGTTTGATGACAAAAATATTCGCAGCAACGTTCATCCCCGTAATACGACGACGCGTTTTCCATTCACCATAGTTATTCGCATCGGTAATCATCGACCACTGAAGTGCGCCATTTCCGCCCTGAATAATCTGAATTGCCAGATGAGCCAGTAATGGAATAACCCAGTATTCTACCGGCAGGAAATAACAGAGAACGCCCAATGCTGCATTAATAATATTAACCCAGAATGAAAGTTTAATTTTACAAAAGCGAGTACCAAATGGTTTCGCCAGTACAGAACCTAACATAGAAGCAAACATTCCGCCGAGCATAAACCAGGTAAGAATATCTGAACCTTTATTTAAAACGGTATTAACATAATAAACAACAGCACCGCCACGGATAACCACCGCCACCAGCATCATAAAATTATAAACAGAGAGAATGCGCCACTGATCATTCTTAAAAAGAATTTTCAAATCGCGAGCTATATTAAGATTTTCTTCCTGAATAGGTTGTACACGCTCTTTGGTGGTCAGGAAACAGATTAAGAACATAATGCAGCCAATAACGCCAAACACCGCCATCGCAATCTGGATACCAGTAGCCCGGTCCCCAGGAGAGAGGAAGTCAGCGACAGGCAGGATAAATGCAGTACCTAACGCACCACCAATAGGCGTGATGGCAAAACGCCAGGATTGCAGTGACAGGTTTTCATGCGGATCGGACGTCAACGCCGCGCCCAATGAGCAGTAAGGAATATTAATGGCCGTATACATTAATGTCATAAATATATAGGCGGCAACCGCATAGACAACCTTACCGCTGTCAGAGAAATCAGGAATGGAGTAAACCAGCACGCAACTGACCGCAAACGGTATACAGATGGCCAACAGCCACGGACGGAAACGCCCCCAACGAGATGAGGTTGCATCGGCGATTGCCCCCATAATCGGATCGGTAATAGCATCCAGTAGACGCACCAGTAAAAACATGGTTCCCATTACGGCTGGCGGCAGACCATAAATATCGGTATAGAAATAAGCGAGGATGGCAACAGAAGAATCAAAGACGATATGGCTGGCAGCATCGCCCAGGCTATAGCCTATTTTTTCTTTTATTGGCAATCTTTCCACATTAGACATGTTTTATCCTTATCTATAAATTTAATTCACGGAATACCTTTCACTGGCGCAATTCTTCACGGAAGTTTTTGGTCGGTCTATTATGTTTTTTCATTAAATTCTTATGATTTTTTTCTTCTGTGATCGCACAACAACAGTTACTGCCCATTTAATAAACAACATATATTTTATGAATATATTGCAACACTATTGATGCTGTTAATTACACCGGCCATAATGCCTGACACCTCGCAGAATGAGATTTCAATCATGCAGTTGCCGCGATCCTGAACTAAGGTTTTCTGATACTTGAATACCGTTTTGTTCGGTATCGCCAAAGGAGAATGATTGATGAAACCACTTGTCCCTCGTCACCTGCAAAGAATGGCGTTAATTCCCACCACCGTTTTATTGTGTTTTGCCACGCTATCGGCACAAGCGGAAGAAATCGCCGTCACACCACAATCGCCTGATATTTTGTTGGGACCGTTGTTTGACGATGTACAAAACGCCAAACTTTTTCCTGATCAAAAAACTTTTGCCGATGCCGTGCCAAACAGCGATCCATTGATGATCCTCGCAGACTACCGGATGCAGCAGAATCAGAGCGGGTTCGATCTGCGCCATTTCGTTAACGTCAATTTCACCCTGCCGAAAGAGGGAGAGAAATATGTTCCTCCAAAGGGGCAGTCACTGCGCGAACATATTGACGGACTTTGGCCGGTGTTAACCCGTTCTACCGAAAGTACCGAAAAATGGGACTCTTTGTTGCCGTTGCCAGAGCCCTATGTCGTGCCGGGAGGGCGTTTTCGCGAAGTGTATTACTGGGACAGTTACTTCACCATGCTGGGGCTTGCTGAAAGCGGTCACTGGGATAAAGTGGCTGACATGGTGGCGAACTTTGGTTATGAAATAGATACTTATGGGCATATTCCAAACGGTAACCGCAGCTATTATTTGAGCCGATCGCAGCCGCCATTTTTTGCCTTGATGGTGGAGTTACTCGCGCAACACGAAGGTGACGACGCGTTGAAACAATATCTGCCGCAACTGCAAAAAGAGTACGCGTACTGGATGGACGGTATTGAAAACCTACAGGCCGGACAACAGGAAAAGCGCGTTGTTAAACTCAAGGATGGCACTATTCTTAACCGCTACTGGGATGATCACGATACGCCACGTCCGGAGTCGTGGGTAGAAGATATTGCCACCGCCAAAAGCAATCCGAACCGGCCTGCCGCTGAAATTTACCGCGATCTGCGTTCAGCTGCCGCGTCTGGCTGGGATTTCAGCTCACGCTGGATGGACAACCCGCAGCAGTTAAATACGTTACGCACCACCAGCATCGTACCGGTCGATCTCAATAGTCTGATGTATAAAATGGAGAAAATCCTCTCCCGCGCCAGTAAAGCCGCCGGGGATAACGCGATGGCCAGCCAATACGAGACGCTCGCCAATGCCCGTCAGAATGGGATCGAAAAATACCTGTGGAACGATCAACATGGTTGGTATGCCGACTACGATCTGAAGAGCAATAAAGTGCGCAATCAGTTAACTGCCGCCGCCCTGTTCCCGCTTTATGTCAATGCAGCGGCAAAAGATCGCGCGACCAAAATGGCTGCCGCTACTAAAACACATCTATTGCAACCAGGCGGGCTGAACACCACATCGGTGAAAAGTGGACAACAATGGGATGCGCCAAATGGCTGGGCGCCGTTGCAATGGGTCGCTGCCGAAGGATTGCAGAACTACGGGCAGAACGAGGTGGCTATGGATATTAGCTGGCACTTCCTGACCAATGTTCAGCACACTTATGACCGGGAGAAAAAACTGGTCGAGAAATATGATGTCAGTACCACCGGAACGGGTGGCGGCGGTGGCGAATATCCGTTGCAGGATGGCTTTGGCTGGACCAATGGCGTCACGCTGAAAATGCTGGATTTGATCTGCCCGAAAGAGCAACCGTGTGACAACGTTCCAGCAACGCGCTCGACCAGTAAATCAACAACACAGCCAACCACCAAAGTCGCAGAACCTTCGCATTAACGTTCTTTTACCCAACAACGTCATTCTGCTTATCTGGATGACGTTGCAGTTTGGTCTGGTTTAGATTTAATCATAATTTGACAACGGATAGCGGTGTCAGCACCGCTATCCGTCTTTGGAAACACTTATTCTCTTCGCAAGAGGCGAAATACCCCCAGAACGAGAATAGCTCCCACCACCGCCACCAGGAAGCTGTGCAAATTAAAACCACTGATGGAGCCGCCAATGCCAAACATGGTTGCCAGCCAGCCGCCGACAACCGCACCGACTATCCCGAGAATACAGGTCAGGAAAAATCCACCACCATCACGCCCCGGCATAATCAGCTTGGCGATAATGCCGGCTATCAGGCCAAAAATAATCCAGGCAATAATTCCCATGTTCAGGCCCTCGTTTCTATGAACAGGACGCAAGAAATGCTTACGTCAACGCTCTAAGTATAGGCAAGGGTAAGTTTGATGTCGGACGTCTGGCGGTTGATTTGCAGCCGGAATATAAAAAAATCGCACTTGTATAAAGTTTTGTTAATTGCTACCGATAAACCAAAGACAGTTTGTCGGTCAGGAGTTTTTCCGCGTGAGTCACTACCATGAGCAGTTCCTGAAACAAAATCCTTTAGCAGTGCTGGGCGTTTTACGCGATTTGCATAAAGCCGCAATTCCCTTGCGTATCAGTTGGACTGACGGTCAACTGATCAGCAAAATACTGGCTATAAGCCCTGATAAACTGATGCTGGATTACGGTAGTCAAGCTGAAGACAACAATGCCGTGCTTAAGGCGCAGCACATTACCATTACCGCCGAAACTCAGGGTGCGAAAGTCGAGTTTACTGTTGAACAATTACAGCAAAGTGAATACCTGCAGCTTCCGGCCTTTATTACCGCACCACCTCCCGCTCTGTGGTTTGTGCAGCGACGCAGATATTTCCGCATCTCCGCCCCACTTCATCCGCCTTATTATTGCCAGACCAAACTGGCGGATAACAGCACGTTACATTTTCGTCTTTTCGACTTATCACTGGGGGGAATGGGTGCATTACTGGAGACGGCAAAACCAGCCGGATTACAAGAAGGCATGCGCTTTGCACAGATTGAAGTCAACATGGGGCAATGGGGCATTTTTCACTTTGACGCCCAGTTACTGACGATCAGTGAGCGTAAATTGATTGATGGTAAAAATGAAACCATCTCCACTCCCCGTCTGAGCTTTCGTTTTCTTAACGTCAGCCCGACGGTGGAGCGGCAATTACAGCGGATTATTTTCTCACTAGAGCGGGAAGCCCGTGAGAAAGCGGACAAAGTACGCGACTGAGTTACATTGCGTCCAGAGCCTGCTCGAGTTTGTAGATATAGCGTGGAGCCTGCGGCGCGGGGTGATTTCTCGCTACGTGATCGAGGAACTCGTCAGCGTCCAGATCGTTGATTTTGCTGATCGCCTTTTTCCGATCTGAGGAGAAAGTCCGTAGCAGTGCGCCAGCCCCGTTAGCGTATGACACCACCAGCGCATATTGCAGTACTTTCGGATCTTCAATACCTGCCAGCGGGCCGGTTTCCAGAATATTCAGGTAAGCCGCCCCCATTGAGATATTACGCTCCGGATTTTTCAGCTCACTGGTCGTCGGTTCGCCACTCCAGCCCATGCGACGATAAACATCACGTCCGGACGTAGAGGCTTTTAGCTGCATCAGACCAATCGCATTCGACTTACTCACCGCGTTCGGGTTACCGCCCGATTCGATAGCGATAATCGCCGTGATCAATTGTGGATCGACACCCCAGGCCGCACCGGCTTTCTGACTTATTGGCATCCACTTCATTGCACGTTGTACCGGAACTTTCGCATTCCACGGGGGGTTCGTGTAGTCATGTTTTGATGCACAACCAGCTAATAACACAATCAAAAAGGCAAACCATCTCAATTTCACTTCATCTATCCTTATAGCCTGGAATCGCCGTTGAGGTGACAACGGCACACCTAAGCGGCATGATATACAATTCGTTTCTGTTGTCAGCAAGGAATTGCCATGTCTCAGTTTCACTTAATCGCCCCGTCGGGTTACTGCATTAATCAGCACGCCGCGCAGCGCGGTATTCAACGCCTGATGGATGCGGGTCATCAGGTCAATAACGTAGAGGTCATTGCCCGTCGCTGTGAGCGGTTTGCAGGTACGGAAACGGAGCGTCTGGCGGATATTAATTCCCTTGCAGGGCTAACGTCACCCAACACTATCGTTCTGGCGGTTCGCGGCGGTTACGGTGCCAGCCGCTTACTGGCGGATATTGACTGGCAGGCGCTGGTTGCTCGCCAACAACATGATCCGTTGCTGATCTGCGGGCATAGCGATTTCACAGCCATCCAGTGTGGACTGCTGGCCCAGGGTAATGTCATCACCTTTAGCGGCCCGATGCTGGTGGCTAATTTTGGCGCGGAAGAGCTGAACGCCTTTACCGAACACCATTTCTGGCTGGCATTACGCAATGAAACATTCACCATTGAATGGCAAGGAGAAGGCCCGACGTGTCGGACCGAAGGCACGTTGTGGGGCGGCAATCTCGCGATGCTGATTTCGCTGATTGGTACGCCATGGATGCCGCAAATTGAGAACGGTATTCTTGTGCTGGAAGATATTAACGAGCACCCTTTCCGCGTCGAACGTATGCTGTTGCAGCTCTATCATGCCGGAATTTTACAACGTCAGAAGGCGATTATCCTCGGTAGCTTCAGTGGTAGCACGCCCAATGATTATGACGCGGGTTACAACCTGGAGTCAGTGTACGCGTTTTTGCGTTCCCGCCTGTCGATTCCACTCATTACCGGCCTCGATTTTGGTCATGAGCAACGCACGGTTACGCTGCCGTTGGGCGCACATGCCATCCTTAATAACACCCAGGAAGGCACGCAGTTGACGATTAGCGGTCATCCTGTTCTTAAAGTGTAAAAAAATCACGCTTCAGGGCTAAGTAAAACGCTGTCTCTGCCGCTAATATGGTAGGGTTTATATAAGAGACAGCGTAATCAGGAGTAACCGACCGTTGGATGCCACAACAATAATTAGCCTTTTCATCTTAGGATCCATCCTTGTCACCAGCAGTATTTTACTTAGTTCATTTTCTTCCCGTCTTGGTATTCCCATTCTGGTTATTTTTCTGGCAATTGGCATGCTGGCGGGGGTTGATGGTGTCGGCGGCATCCCGTTTGATAATTATCCTTTTGCTTACATGGTAAGTAACCTCGCACTGGCAATTATTTTGCTCGACGGCGGGATGCGCACCCAGGCCAGTTCATTTCGCGTGGCGTTAGGTCCGGCGCTGTCGCTGGCGACGGTGGGCGTGCTGATTACATCTGGTTTAACCGGCATGATGGCGGCGTGGCTGTTTAATCTCAATTTGATTGAAGGCTTATTAATCGGCGCAATCGTCGGTTCCACGGATGCCGCAGCGGTATTTTCTCTGCTTGGCGGCAAGGGGCTTAACGAACGTGTTGGCTCGACGCTGGAAATAGAATCCGGCAGTAATGATCCGATGGCCGTCTTTCTGACCATTACCCTGATTGCGATGATCCAGCATCATGAAAGCAATATTAGCTGGATGTTCATTGTCGATATTCTGCAACAATTTGGTCTGGGCATTGTAATAGGTCTTGGCGGCGGTTATTTACTGCTGCAAATGATCAACCGCATCGCCCTGCCTGCCGGGTTATATCCATTGCTGGCATTAAGCGGCGGTATTCTGATTTTCTCATTAACCACTGCGCTGGAAGGTAGCGGTATTCTGGCGGTTTATCTGTGCGGTTTTCTGCTGGGTAACCGCCCTATTCGCAACCGCTACGGCATTCTGCAGAATTTCGACGGCCTCGCCTGGCTGGCACAAATCGCTATGTTCCTTGTTCTGGGCTTGTTAGTTAACCCGAGTGACTTACTGCCTATTGCTATTCCGGCGCTCATTTTGTCCGCATGGATGATTTTCTTCGCCCGTCCCCTGTCGGTATTTGCCGGACTGCTGCCGTTCCGTGGCTTCAATTTGCGCGAGCGCGTATTTATCAGTTGGGTCGGTCTGCGCGGCGCGGTGCCGATTATCCTGGCGGTGTTCCCGATGATGGCGGGCCTGGAGAATGCACGACTATTCTTTAATGTCGCCTTCTTCGTGGTTCTGGTTTCGCTATTGTTACAGGGAACGTCACTCTCGTGGGCCGCAAAAAAAGCCAAAGTGGTGGTTCCGCCCGTTGGACGCCCGGTATCACGCGTTGGCCTTGATATTCATCCGGAAAACCCCTGGGAGCAGTTTGTTTATCAGTTGAGTGCCGATAAATGGTGCGTGGGCGCGGCGCTGCGCGATCTGCATATGCCAAAAGAGACACGTATTGCGGCGCTGTTTCGTGATAATCAGTTGCTTCATCCCACCGGCAGCACCCGACTGCGTGAAGGCGATGTATTGTGTGTAATTGGTCGGGAACGCGATCTCCCGGCGCTCGGTAAATTGTTCAGCCAGTCACCGCCGGTCGCGCTGGATCAACGCTTCTTTGGTGATTTCATTCTTGAAGCCAGTGCCAAATATGCCGATGTGGCGCTGATATATGGTCTGGAAGACGGTCGGGAATATCGAGATAAACAGCAAACGCTGGGGGAAATTGTCCAGCAATTGTTAGGCGCGGCTCCGGTTGTCGGTGACCAGGTGGAGTTTGCCGGGATGATCTGGACGGTGGCCGAGAAAGAAGATAATGAAGTGCTGAAGATTGGCGTTCGGGTAGCGGAGGAAGAAGCCGAATCTTAAGTTTAATGCGTCTTGTATCGCCGGATGCGACGCTGGTTGCATCGTATCCGGCCACAACACGTTACACCGTCACAACAGGCACACGTAACGCCAGCGCGCACATCAACTCATAGCCAACGGTTCCGGCAGCGGCGGCGACATCATCAATTTTGATTTCTTTGCCCCACAACTCAACCGGTGTACCAATTCCCGCCTGCGGGCAAGGTGTTAAATCTACCGCCAGCATATCCATCGAGACAGTCCCCACCGTTATGGTGCGCACGCCGTCCACCAAAACCGGTGTACCGGTTGGCGCATGACGCGGATAACCGTCGGCGTATCCGGCGGCAACAATGCCAATTCGCTGTTCATCACGCACGGTATAGCGACCACCATAGCCCACACGATCTCCCGCTTTTAGCGTCTGGATCCCAATTATCTCGCTGCTTAACGTCATTACCGGACGTAATCCGGTATTGGCGATATCACGCCACTGACCGGACGGTGATGCACCATACAAAACAATCCCCGGACGCACCCAGTCAAAATGCGCTTCCGGATGCCACAACGTCGCCGCTGAATTAGACAACGAGCGTCGACACTCAAGTCCTTCCGCCGCCTGGTCAACACGCGCCATCGCCTCGGTGATCCCATCAGGATGCTCGGCCTCGGCAAAATGCGACATCAAGGTCATTTCGCCAACATTAGCCATCGCCCGCAGTTGCTGCCAGACGGTGGACACGCGATCGGGCAGGAAGCCCAGCCGACTCATTCCACTGTTTACTTTAAGATAAATATCCAGTGGTGCTTTTAGTCGCGCGATTTGCAACGCTTTGAGCTGCCAGTTACTGTGAACACAGGTAGTCAGGCGATACTGGTCATAAATCTCCAGATCCTGGGCGTGGAAAAAGCCTTCCAACATGAGGATTGGCCCTTTCCAGCCTCGCTCACGTAGGGTAATGGCCTCTTCCAGATTAAGTAAGGCAAAGCCATCGGTCGCCCCGAGCGCACTCCAGATACGCTCAATGCCGTGCCCATACGCGTTCGCTTTTACCACCGACCAGACACGCGCGTGCGGCGCAGCCTGGCGGACAATGTTCAGATTCTGTTTTAATGCCTGTAGATCGAGGCTGGCCTGTATCGGTCTGGTCATCTCGATTCCTTAGCTGTGCGCGCCATGTAAATGGCCCGGGCGTGATGGTGCAAATCCACGGTTGTAGCGCGCTACGCTTAAATCCTCATACGGGATAGCGGGCGTGCGACCAGAGAGCAGATCGCTTAACAACTGACCGGAACCGCAAGCCATCGTCCAGCCGAGCGTGCCGTGACCGGTATTCAGCCACAGATTTTTGAAGCGTGTGCGACCAACAATCGGCGTGCCGTCTGGCGTCATCGGGCGCAGACCGGTCCAGAACGTGGCCTGCTCGACATGACCGCCACGCGGATAGAGATCGCGAACTACCATTTCCAGCGTTTCACGACGCGGCTGTAACAGTTCAGTATTAAAGCCAACAATTTCCGCCATTCCGCCGACGCGGATACGGTTATCGAAACGGGTAATGGCGATTTTGTAGGTTTCATCAAGAATGGTGGACACCGGCGCACCATCTTCCTGCGCAATCGGAATGGTCAGGGAATACCCCTTCAGCGGATATACAGGAATATCAACAATGTCTTTAAGCATCGCCGTCGAGTAAGAACCAAACGCCATAACATACGCATCGGCCTTAATCACTTCATCACCACACTTCACGCCGTAGATTTGTTCGCCGTCACAAAGCAGCTGATCAACTGGCGTATTAAAGCGGAATTTAACCCCCGCCTGCTCCGCCATCCTCGCCAGATTCTGGGTAAACATCTGGCAGTCTCCGGTTTCGTCATTAGGCAGTTGCAGACCGCCGGTCAGTTTATGCGCCACTTCCGCCAGCGCGGGCTCCACTTCTGCCAGGCGGCTGGACTCCAGTAATTTGTACGGCACACCAGCATCTTCCAGCACGGCGATATCGCGAGTGGCGTTTTCATACTGTTGTTCAGTACGGAACAGTTGCAGCGTCCCGCCCTGCCGCCCTTCATACTGGATATTTGTCTCTGCGCGTAATGCTTTCAGGCAATCACGGCTGTATTCCGCCAGGCGCACCATCCGCCCTTTATTTTCCATATAGTGGCTGGTGTCGCAGTTACGTAACATTTGCCACATCCATTTCAACTGGAACTGCGTACCATCGAGACGAACAGCCAGCGGCGCATGGCGCTGAAACATCCATTTAATCGCTTTTAAAGGCACGCCTGGTGCCGCCCACGGCGCGGCATATCCCGGGGAGATTTGCCCGGCATTCGCTGCGCTGGTTTCAAGAGCCGCCCCCGGTTCCCGATCAATGACGGTGACCTCATGTCCTGCCTGATTCAGATACCAGGCGCTGGCAACGCCTACCACACCACTTCCCAGTATGACAACTCGCATAGCCACTCCGATAACGGTAGATACAGTAAAAGAATAATAATCTAATTACATCTTGATAACTCAGTTGAAAATATTATTCAACATACTGATTTTTTATGGTGAGCTGGCTCACATCTCCCTGACACGGCGGGAATATGCTGTCTTTGGTATCTCCTGCTGAACGAGCTTTTTATCCAGCAGAAAATTCCGTTGAGAAGCTAATTATTGGCACTCCGATAATAAGAAATCGCAAAGAAAAAAATTCTCCGGTGACGCGGTTTTTAACAGGTGTTCTATGCTTGAAATGAGGCGTTCCACACAGAGAGCGCCGACAACAATGAGGTGCGCGTATGGCGACGATCGATTCTATGAATAAGGACACCACACGTTTGAGCGATGGACCCGACTGGACGTTCGACCTGCTGGATGTTTACCTTGCAGAGATAGACCGGGTGGCGAAACTCTATCGGCTGGATACCTACCCGCACCAGATTGAAGTGATCACTTCGGAACAGATGATGGATGCCTACTCCAGCGTCGGCATGCCGATTAACTATCCGCACTGGTCATTCGGTAAAAAGTTTATCGAAACCGAACGTCTGTATAAGCACGGCCAGCAAGGGCTGGCCTATGAAATCGTCATTAACTCCAACCCGTGTATCGCTTACCTGATGGAAGAGAACACCATCACCATGCAGGCACTAGTGATGGCACACGCCTGCTATGGACATAACTCTTTCTTCAAAAATAATTACTTATTCCGTAGCTGGACCGACGCCAGTTCGATCGTCGATTACCTGATTTTCGCGCGTAAATATATTACCGAGTGCGAAGAGCGTTATGGCGTTGATGAAGTAGAACGGCTGCTGGACTCCTGTCATGCCCTGATGAACTACGGTGTGGACCGTTACAAACGACCGCAAAAAATCTCTCTCCAGGAGGAGAAAGCCCGGCAGAAAAGTCGCGAAGAGTATCTGCAAAGTCAGGTCAACATGCTGTGGCGTACGCTGCCGAAGCGCGAGGAAGAGAAAACTGTTGCTGAAGCGCGCCGCTATCCTTCCGAGCCACAAGAAAACCTGCTTTATTTTATGGAGAAAAATGCGCCGCTGCTGGAATCATGGCAGCGTGAAATCCTGCGTATTGTGCGTAAAGTAAGCCAGTATTTTTATCCGCAGAAACAGACCCAGGTGATGAATGAAGGCTGGGCGACCTTCTGGCACTACACCATCCTTAACCATCTGTATGATGAAGGAAAAGTGACCGAACGCTTTATGCTGGAGTTTTTGCACAGCCACACCAATGTAGTTTTCCAGCCGCCCTATAACAGCCCGTGGTACAGCGGAATAAATCCGTATGCGCTTGGTTTCGCCATGTTCCAGGATATTAAACGGATTTGTCAGTCGCCGACAGAAGAAGACAAATACTGGTTCCCGGATATCGCCGGTTCTGACTGGCTGGAAACATTGCATTTTGCGATGCGTGATTTCAAAGATGAGAGCTTTATTAGCCAGTTCCTGTCACCTAAAGTGATGCGTGATTTTCGCTTCTTCACCGTTCAGGACGACGATCGCCATAATTATCTGGAAATTTCGGCCATTCATAATGAGGAAGGTTATCGGGAGATCCGTAACCGATTATCGTCGCAATATAACTTAAGTAATCTGGAACCGAACATTCAGATCTGGAACGTGGATTTACGCGGCGACCGTTCACTGACGCTGCGCTACATTCCGCATAACCGCGCTCCGCTGGACCGGGGGCGTAAAGAGGTGCTGAAGCATGTGCATCGTCTGTGGGGATTTGATGTGATGCTGGAACAGCAAAACGAAGATGGTAGCGTCGAGTTGCTGGAGCGTTGCCCGCCAAGAATGGGAAATCTGTAAATAACCCTCCTCATTTGAGGAGGGCTCATTTTTGCCGGATGTGGCGTAAATGCCCTATCCGGCCTACAAAGCATGGCAAATTCAATACATTGCAAAAACACGTAGGCCTGATAAGCGTAGCGCATCAGGCGATTATGCCTTTGTCATCAGGATGGCAAGATTATCGCCCCTGAATGGCTAAATCACCCGGCAGATTTTTCTGCATCCGATGCCATATCTCGCCACTCTCATGCCCATAGCGGCGCACTGTTTCGTAAACCTGATCATGCGCGCCTTCAGTGCACAGTACCGATAGCTTGTGGTAGAAGCCCAGTGCCAGGCTGCGCGCCTCCGGATTAGCGAAATAGTGACGACCTATTCGCGTATACAGCCCTTTCATCCCGTTGAGGATCAGACCGTAAATTGGGTTACCGGAAGCAAACGCCAGACCGCGGAAAATGTTGTAATCCAGGTCAGCAAAGGCGTCGGCGTGATCGGCCACTTCATTGGCGGTTGCCAGCACTTCTTGCGCTTTATCAGGATGCTGACGAAACGCGGTGCGAATAAAAATAGTCGAAATATTGGTACGCACTGACAGCAAATTATCAATAAGCTGCGGCACACTTTCGTGATCCAGTCGTGCCAGCGTCTCAAGAATATTCAACCCGGAGGTTTCCCAGAAATTATTCACTTTCGTCGGCTTGCCGTGTTGAATGGTCAACCAACCGTCTCGTGCCAGACGTTGTAACACTTCACGTAACGTAGTACGCGTTACGCCAATTAATTCTGAAAGTTCACGTTCTGCGGGCAAAATAGTCCCGGGAGGGAAGCGGTTATTCCAGATACTTTCAATAATGTACTCTTCCGCGAAACCCGCCGGGCTTTGCGCCTTAATGACCATAGTGAGATTTCCATAACACAGCAAAACAAAGTTGGACTCATCATACCAGAGGGCTAACTACGCTGATAGCAGACAAAAAGAAGAAAAAAGGGATCAAGGCTTCATTTTCCGCAAGTCTTCCCCTTGACTATCAATACTTGCCTCACTCCTGCCTGACCGTTAAGCTTTGCGCTTAAACATAAAAACATCATTGATTATTCGTAAGGTAAGGGAAACCATCATGGAGATCTCCTGGGGCCGCGCGCTATGGCGCAATTTTTTGGGCCAGTCCCCCGACTGGTACAAACTCGCCCTCATCATTTTCTTAATCGTAAATCCGTTAATTTTCCTCATCAGCCCTTTCGTCGCTGGCTGGTTGCTGGTAGCGGAATTTATTTTCACTCTGGCGATGGCCCTGAAATGCTACCCGCTGCTCCCCGGCGGCCTGTTGGCTATCGAAGCCGTCTTCATCGGTATGACCAGCGCGGAGCACGTCCGTGAAGAGGTGGCGGCGAATCTTGAAGTCTTGCTGCTACTGATGTTTATGGTGGCGGGCATCTATTTTATGAAACAGCTGTTGCTGTTCATTTTTACTCGCTTGCTATTAAGCATTCGCTCCAAAATGCTGCTATCGCTCTCTTTTTGCATGGCGGCGGCGTTTTTCTCCGCGTTCCTCGATGCCTTAACCGTCGTGGCGGTGGTGATCAGCGTTGCAGTAGGTTTTTATGGCATTTATCACCGTGTAGCCTCTTCCCGCACCGAAGATACCGACCTGCAAGACGATAGTCATATCGACCAGCATTACAAAGTTGTTCTGGAGCAGTTCCGTGGTTTCCTGCGTAGTCTGATGATGCACGCAGGCGTCGGTACCGCATTAGGTGGCGTGATGACCATGGTGGGTGAGCCGCAAAACCTGATTATCGCCAAAGCCGCTGGCTGGCATTTTGGCGATTTCTTCCTGCGCATGTCACCAGTGACCGTTCCGGTTCTGATTTGCGGCCTGTTAACTTGCCTGTTGGTGGAGAAGCTGCGTTGGTTTGGCTATGGTGAAACACTGCCGGAGAAAGTCCGCGAAGTGCTGCAACAGTTTGACGATCAAAGCCGCCGCCAGCGTACACGTCAGGATAAAATTCGGCTGATTGTCCAGGCGATTATCGGTGTCTGGCTGGTGACTGCGCTGGCGTTGCATCTGGCAGAAGTGGGGCTGATTGGTTTGTCGGTCATTATTCTGGCGACATCACTGAGTGGTGTGACCGATGAGCATGCTATCGGTAAAGCCTTCACCGAATCTCTGCCATTCACCGCACTGTTGACCGTCTTTTTCTCGGTAGTCGCAGTAATTATCGACCAGCAGCTGTTCTCCCCGATTATCCAGTTTGTGCTGCAAGCATCGGAACACGCACAGCTGTCGTTGTTCTATATTTTCAACGGCCTGCTGTCATCCATTTCGGATAACGTCTTCGTAGGGACGATTTATATCAACGAAGCGAAAGCGGCAATGGAAAGCGGCGCTATCACGTTGAAGCAATACGAGCTGCTGGCGGTCGCCATTAATACCGGCACCAACCTGCCCTCTGTCGCTACGCCGAACGGTCAGGCTGCATTCTTGTTCCTGCTGACTTCCGCACTCGCGCCATTGATTCGCCTCTCTTACGGCCGCATGGTGTGGATGGCCCTGCCTTATACCCTCGTACTGACTCTCGTCGGACTGCTCTGTGTCGAGTTTACTCTTGCCCCTGCAACCGAATGGTTTATGCAGATGGGGTGGATAGCAGTACTTTGATAATAACTGACCGGGCATATTGATGCCCGGTTTGCCTTTTCGCCCGATAATTGTTCGATTACGATCGATTTTTGATTCCCCCTGGTGGCGCAGCGAATGAATTGGTTTAAACTGCGCATTCTATGCATATTGCAGGGATATTATTATGTTGCGATTTTTGAACCAATGTTCACAGGGTCGGGGTGCGTGGCTGTTAATGGCGTTTACCGCTCTGGCACTGGAACTGACGGCGCTGTGGTTCCAGCATGTGATGTTACTTAAACCTTGCGTGCTTTGTATTTATGAACGCTGCGCGTTATTCGGCGTTCTGGGTGCCGCGCTGATTGGCGCTATTGCTCCGAAAACTCCGCTGCGTTATGTGGCGATGATTATCTGGTTATACAGTGCGTTCCGCGGTGTGCAGTTAACTTACGAACACACCATGCTTCAACTCTATCCTTCTCCGTTTGCGACCTGTGATTTTATGGTTCGCTTCCCGGACTGGCTGCCGCTGGACAAATGGGTGCCGCAAGTGTTTGTCGCCTCTGGCGATTGTGCCGAACGTCAGTGGGAGTTTTTAGGTCTGGAAATGCCACAGTGGCTGCTCGGTATCTTTGTCGCTTACCTGATTGTTGCGGTTCTGGTGGTAATTTCCCAGCCGTTTAAAGCGAAAAAACGGGACCTGTTTGGTCGCTAATCAATTCGGCGCTCCTGCGGGAGCGTCTTTTTCCTGCCGCTATGTTTACTTGACCCTCAGTAAATCAGAACTTCGCGTTGTATAACGTGGTGAAAGCATGGCACGCTTCATCTGCCATTGTTGCTGGATACCCTGCCCGGCAAAATAGAGTGTTCTCCTGCCATCCTTAGCATTCAGCATATCCATTACCGCCATCAATTGTTCACTACCGGGACGCGGTGCGTTGTCATCGAACAAATTGAGCTGCGCCACTCCCTGACTGAAGAAATCGCCCAGCATCACGCCCGCTTTTTGGTAGCGATGACCCGCTTGCCAGATGGTGTCCAGACAGCGCGTAGCTGCGTTAATAATGTCTCTGCTGTCCTGGGTAGGCGTCAGCAGTTTTACCGAAGCACTATTGCCATAATAGGATTCATTGAGCGCAAATGGCGACGTTTTAATAAACGAGGAGATAAACCGACAATATTGATGCTCACTGCGGAGTTTTTCCGCCGCCCGGGCAGCGTAACTACAAATGGCCTGCCGTATCGATTCATAATCCGTGATACGTTCGCCAAACGAGCGGGAACAGATAATTTCCTGCCTGGCCGGTGCAAGTTCTTCCAGCTGTAAACAGGGTTCGCCGCGCAGTTCACGCACCGTTCGTTCGAGCACCACATTAAAGTGTTTACGAATAAACCGGATATCTGTATCCGCCAAATCCAGAACGGTTTTGATACCCATCGCGTTCAATTTTTTGCTGATGCGCCGTCCAATTCCCCACACTTCATCTACAGGTAAAGCGGCCATTAATTTACGCTGGCGTTCCAGATTGGATAAATCCACCACCCCACCGGTCTGCCGCTGCCATTTTTTTGCCGCATGATTGGCAAGCTTTGCCAGCGTTTTGGTCTGGGCGATACCCACCCCCACGGTGAGATGCGTGCGTTGCAGTACCGTTGCGCGAATTTCTCTGCCAAAGTCAGTGAGATCGCGGCAATTACGTACCCCCGTCAAATCGCAGAACGCTTCATCAATACTGTAAATCTCCACGCGAGGAGACAGCTCTTCCAGCGTCGACATCACCCGATTGCTCATGTCTGCGTAAAGCTCATAATTGCTGCTAAAGCAGACAACGCCACAGCGACGAAACAGATCTTTTTGTTTGAACCAGGGATCGCCCATTTTGACACCCAGCGCCTTTGCCTCAGCATTTCGGGCAATAACGCAACCGTCGTTATTAGATAGTACAACCACCGGTTTACCCCATAAGTCAGGGCGAAACACCGCTTCACAACTGGCATAAAACGAGTTCACATCGCAAAGGGCAAACATCAGCGCATCGCCTTTATTACATGGACAACTACGCCAAAGACATCCAGCGTATCCTCGCTGCTGAGGGTAATCGGTGAGTACGCGCTATTCATAGGAATAAGCTGTACCGTCGGGCGCAACTGCAATTTTTTCACCGTAAACTCGCCATCAACAGCAGCGATGACGATATCACCGTGGCTGGCGGTAAGAGCGCTATCGACGATCAATAAATCACCGTCACTAATCCCACCTTCAATCATGGAGTCACCGCTCGCTTTGACGAAGTAAGTCGCGCTGGGATGCTGAATAAGCAATTGATTCAGATCGATACGCTGTTCAACGTAATCCGCTGCCGGTGAAGGAAAGCCACATTGAACAAGATCACTAAATAGCGGAAAAGTCACAATTTCGCGGAGATCCGCAGGCTTGATAAACAACATAATAATCTGCCTGAAGTAACACTGTTTTTATATACAGTAGTCTGTTCTTGTCAGCAGATCAATACTGATTCAGGCTATCAATATCTGTCGCTGCGTAGGCTGATCCTTAATAGTCGCTATGACTGCTTAACGTAATGCTGGCGACATTAATCACCTATCGCAACGTTACGTCAGTCTTATGTACCCCTGACCAGTCTCTGCTGCACACCGATTACCGCCCCACTGTTAACCGTCTGAACGCTGTATGGATATGTCGGTAAGCATTACCTAAAATTACGGTTAATTTTATAGTTTAAACCTTTTTTATTTATTAGTAAGATACCTGTGCTTCCAAAAAAGCTGGGAAATTCAACAACTCTTGGAAATTTTTGGACCTTGTCCCGCGGCTCCAATCCGACAGCCGCGTTTCTTTTCGCTTTCTGCAAGCATATTCACGAGTATCTTTATATCAACGACCTGTAACACAGGCTGTGTGAGCGGATATATAACAAAGTCGTTTAATGTACAAATTTACCGTCTTTCGCTTTATATCCACCAGGACACCTAAGGAGAATAACCATGCTTGTTCAGGCGGTCTAATGAATGTGTCCATCGGTTACGGCATTTGAATTATAGTCATAACGCAGATTATCGTTTTTCGCGTGCTGCTATTTCCTCAGAAACAGCGATGACGTGCTCACTTTTTAGCTCGGAATTTTTTTGCAGGATTCAGGATTAATACTTCAGTCCACCAGTAAAAATATTTTATAATCAATAAAGAAGCATAAACTAACGAGATACTCGTTTTCATAAACGTCGACAGAGTCAGACTGATAACGCTATTTTATATTATCATCAACAATTAATTTCTGACTGCAATAATTATAATATCGATCCTCCAATATACCGCCATCCCCAACTTCATCGCGGCACTCTGGCGACACACCTGGAAAATCTGGTTTATTTATTCCTCGGTAGCAAATCGCTAACACACTGTACGCCAGACCTTGTTATTGATGACCAGAATACCGCAAGCTGCTGCTTGACTGATGCTGGTTATTGCGCCCAGTCAGGTTTATTTAAGATATGGTCCTGCCAGTCCATCACTTCCGATTCTTTCACCGCGATATGGCGCACTGAAATGCGTTCGCCATGCATGGCTGCTTTTGAACCGGTAAGTAGCGGATGCCACGCAGGTAAATCTTTACCCTCCGCCAACAAGCGATAAGCACAAGTCAACGGTAGCCATTCGAACGTGGGCAGATTTTCACGAGTTAATTTAATGCAGTCGGGTTCAAACTCGAAGCGGCGTTCGTAGTTCCGACATTGACAGGTTTTAATATTGAGCTGACGGCAGGCGACGTTAGTGAAGTAGATTTCGTCGGTGTCTTCATCCATCAGTTTATGCAGACAGCACTGACCACAACCATCACACAACGACTCCCATTCTGCATCGCTCATTTCATCCAGGGTTTTACTTTGCCAGAAAGGTACATCGCTCATCAGGTGTTCCACCATTACGTTAAAACGCACCTTATAACCAGTCTGGCACGGCGATGCAAGCTTTGCCGCCCCTTTCAGGCGGCAAAAGTATTACAAAACGCGAGTTGTCAAAGAATGGCCATCAAACGTGACAGTCAATTCATCACCGCTGTGTAGCGGGCCAACACCATCAGGCGTACCGGTCAGCACAACGTCACCGGCCTTAAGGGTAAAAAACTTGCTCATATAAGCAATCAGTGGAACGATTTTGTGGATCATGTCCGCAGTCGTCCCTTGTTGGCGTTGTTCGCCGTTTACACTTAGACCCAGTGACGTATTTTGTGGATCACCGGTGAACTCTGCTGCAGGAATAAACCCAGAAAGTGGACAAGAGTTATCAAACCCTTTGGCCTTTTCCCACGGCTGTCCGGCTTTCTTCATTTTTCCCTGAACATCACGTAATGTCAGATCGAGCGCCACACCGTAACCTGCAATAGCCTTGCGCACATGCTCTTCCGTGGCCTGACGTAGCGTTGCGCCAATCAACACAGCCAGTTCAACTTCATGGTGAACCGAGCCGAAATCAGAGGGGATAGCCAGGGGCTGGCGCAGATCACACAGTGCCGTTTCAGGTTTAATAAACAACACGGGCTCTTCGGGTACTTCACTCCCCATCTCTTTGATATGTTTGGCATAGTTACTGCCAACACAGACGACCTTACTCACCGGATAATCCAGCAGCGCACCTTGCCAGTTGTGATGTTGATACATAACGTTCCTCTCACTTCATCGTGGTTCTTAAACCCGCTCCAACGAATATGATGCCACCGCCGGATATCGGTTATTTATTAGTACTGTCTGTATTTTTCGCCATCACAGAAAGATGTTGTTTAAGCAAATCTTCGGGTGGTGGTGGTAACTGGAGATAATAACCTTGCTCGGCTAATGCCTGTTTAACTTTCTCAATATCGGCATTAACCAGTTTTTTCCGCCCATCCAATGGCAGAATCATCGCAAGTTGAGGTTGGCCAAACCCTTTCATCAGTTCCTCTGGAACACGCGAAAAATCGTCTTTTTTTTCGACATATAAATAGGTCTGGTCACGTTTGCTACTTCGATAGATCACACAAAACATAATTTTACTCTGAATAAATGTGGGGGTGACTTGCCTCAATATAATCCAGACTATAACATGCCTTATAGTCTTCGTAATATCATCGCTCGCTGATGATGATAATTAGCTAATTGAGTAAGGCCAGGATGTCAAACACGCCAATCGAGCTTAAAGGTAGCAACTTCACCTTATCAGTGGTTCATCTGCATGAGGCAGAGCCTAAGATTATTCATCAAGCGCTGGAAGACAAAATCGCTCAGGCCCCCGCATTTTTAAAGCACGCCCCCGTCGTACTCAATGTCAGTGGCCTCGAAGATCTGGTCAACTGGTCAGCAATGCACAAAGCTATCTCAGCAACTGGCTTGCGGATAATTGGCGTCAGCGGTTGCAAAAATGCGAAACTGAAAGCTGAAATAGAAAAGATGGGGCTACCAATCCTGACTGAAGGAAAGGAAAAAGCGCCACGTTCAGCTCCCGTTCCCCAGGCTCCAGCGCAAAATACGATCCCGGACACAAAAACACGTTTAATAGATACACCTGTGCGTTCCGGTCAGCGCATTTATGCGCCACAATGTGATTTGATTGTTACAAGTAATGTAAGTGCAGGAGCAGAATTGATCGCGGATGGTAACATTCATGTCTATGGCATGATGCGCGGTCGTGCGCTGGCGGGAGCAAGTGGTGACCGGGAAGCGCAAATATTTTGTACTAACCTGATGGCCGAACTAGTATCTATTGCTGGTGAATACTGGCTGAGTGATAAAATCCCAGTAGAATTTTATGGCAAAGCGGCACGGCTGCAATTAGTCGAAAACGCTTTGACCGTTCAATCGTTAAATTGATCCCTTTTTAACAAGGAATTTTTATGGCACGCATTATTGTTGTTACTTCGGGGAAAGGGGGCGTTGGAAAGACCACCTCCAGCGCGGCCATCGCCACTGGTTTGGCCCAGAAGGGAAAGAAAACTGTCGTGATCGATTTTGATATCGGCTTGCGTAATCTCGACCTGATTATGGGTTGTGAGCGTCGGGTCGTGTACGATTTCGTCAACGTCATTCAGGGCGATGCAACGCTAAATCAGGCGCTAATTAAGGATAAGCGTACTGATAACCTCTATATTCTCCCGGCATCGCAAACTCGCGATAAAGATGCCCTCACCCGCGAAGGGGTGGCCAAAGTTCTTGATGATCTAAAAGCGATGGACTTTGAGTTTATCGTTTGTGACTCACCGGCGGGTATTGAAACCGGTGCATTAATGGCTCTTTATTTCGCCGATGAGGCCATTATTACCACGAACCCGGAAGTCTCTTCAGTTCGTGACTCTGACCGTATTTTAGGTATTCTGGCGTCGAAATCACGTCGCGCAGAAAACGGCGAAGAACCCATTAAAGAGCACCTGCTGTTAACGCGCTATAACCCTGGTCGCGTGCACAGAGGAGACATGCTGAGTATGGAAGACGTACTGGAAATCCTGCGCATCAAACTCGTCGGTGTGATCCCGGAGGACCAATCCGTATTGCGCGCCTCTAACCAGGGTGAACCGGTCATTCTCGACATCAATGCCGATGCGGGTAAAGCCTACGCAGATACCGTAGAACGCCTGTTGGGTGAAGAACGCCCTTTCCGCTTCATTGAAGAAGAGAAGAAAGGCTTCCTCAAACGCTTGTTCGGAGGATAAGTTATGGCATTACTCGATTTCTTTCTCTCACGGAAGAAAAACACGGCCAACATTGCAAAAGAACGGCTGCAGATCATTGTTGCTGAACGTCGTCGCAGCGATGCAGAACCACACTATCTGCCGCAGTTGCGTAAAGATATTCTTGATGTCATTTGTAAATACGTACAAATTGATCCCGAGATGGTGACCGTACAACTTGAGCAAAAGGATGGCGATATTTCCATTCTTGAGCTTAACGTGACCTTACCAGAAGCAGAAGAGCTGAAATAAGCTGTATTAGCTCAAACCTAATCTGGCAGTTACCGGTTGTTTATACTGGTATCTGTCAGATTGCATTTGGTCTGAATTTTGCTCTCCCTTTCTATTGTCAGCTCAAATCGCCGCTAATTCACATTATTGCCACCAGAGCGAAATCACTTACCTTGCCTTTTCTGATAAATGTTTTTTACATTTAAATCACACAACAATATTGATATTTCAGATCGCCTAACTTTTATAATACCATGTTAACACCTGATGACACTTCTTGAAGAAAATATTTCAAATCAATGAGTTAATCCTTATTTGGGATTATTCCTATTCAAGCATAAAACACAATTACTATTATACCATTCGCGCTCATTTTGAATTATCTGAATAACAGAGAGCGCTCTTTAGTTAAGTAATATTAATTAAAGACGAAATTATTGTGTGTGCAACTTACTTAATACCGGACATCTAAGTTGAAGAAAAAAATACTCGCCTTCGGGCTTATCTCAGCATTGTTCTGCTCCGCGCCAGCGATGGCGGATATGAATCGCACTACGAAAGGCGCGCTGTTAGGTGCAGGCGTAGGTTTACTGACTGGCAATGGCGTTAATGGTGTTCTGAAAGGCGCTGCTGTAGGCGCGGGTGTTGGTGCGGTAACTGAAAAAGGCCGCGACGGTAAAAATGCCCGCAAAGGTGCGAAAGTGGGTGCTGCCGTTGGCGCAGTCACTGGCGTGTTGACCGGCAATGGTCTGGAAGGCGCGATTAAAGGTGCTGTGATTGGCGGCACGGGTGGTGCCATTCTGGGTAAAATGAAATAAGGAATGATGATGAAAAAATTTGCATTACTGGCGGGTCTGTTTGTTTTCGCACCAATGAGCTGGGCGCAGGACTACAATATTAAGAACGGTTTGCCAGCAGAAACCTATATTACTTGTGCTGAAGCCAACGAAATGGCAAAAACTGACAGCGCACAGGTTGCAGAAATTGTGGCTGTAATGGGTAACGCCAGCGTTACGAGCCGTGATTTAAAAATTGAGCAATCTCCGGAACTGAGTGCCAAAGTGGTAGAAAAACTGAACCAGGTTTGTGCTAAAGATCCGCAAATGCTGTTGATTACCGCCATTGATGACACCATGCGTGCCATTGGCAAAAAATAATCATTAATATAGTACCGCGCCGATTGATTCGGCGCGTTTTTTTAGCAGGCGGAGGAATCAGAACTTATATTTAAATCCCACCATAACTGCGGTGTCATTGTAGCCATTATTATCCTGTTGAACGCCAATATTTCCCCAAACGTCGGCTGCTGGATTCAAACCAGGTGAAACCATGATCATGATACGCGGGATACCATCAACAGGACATTAGCTCAATAAATGGTGGCTTAATCGTCAGGTCATGTCAGGATAGATAAGACGTTCACTGCCAGCAACACATTTAGCCGTTTTCTGACAGTGATAACAGAAGGATTAATGCTGATCCCTATGGCTAACGAGTTTTCCTCTTAACCGATTAACCACATTGATCGCCAACCAGACCAACGCATTTAGCAAATTTATAGTAACAAGCACTTCTCCCAGCCCGGTGCTGGGTTTGGCAAAAAGGATAACCAGAAAGGTGATTAGCATAAATGCAATGGAGAAAATGATATACAAAGTAAAATAATCCAGATTATTACTCTTGTTCATGCTACTGATGGTAATCCTGTCAAAAATTTCAGACAATTATAGCAAACAAAATAATGAACAATAGTAACAAGGCGAAACGAGCTAATTACCTGTCTATAATTACGTCACCTCACGCTCGAGCGATCATTTTTCACTCAACCACCACTTTCACCTTCGGTTTTGAGAGAATAATTTTGACCAGCTCAATATATGTCACCGGTTTATAGAAATAGTATCCCTGTTGGAACGTGATGTTGTTTTGGTTCAGGTAATCGAGCTGCTCCTTCGTCTCAACGCCTTCAGCGACAATACTGATAGAAAGTTTGCGCGCCAGATCCAGCACGCAGTCCAGAATCCGGGTGGAATCTGGATCTGCATTAACCCGACCGACGAAACTGTGATCAATCTTAATATAATCAATATGTAGATCATGGAGATAAGAAAGCCCCGAGTATCCAGTACCAAAATCATCCAGCGCGATGACAAAACCATTTTCATGCAAAATGTTGAGTCGATGGACCAGACTTTCATCAACATGCAAAGGCTCACGCTCAGTGACTTCAAGTACAAGATTCAAATCACGACGAGTGAAGCTGTCCCTGTATTTCAGGCATTCTTCAACAAATGTCGGCGAAATAATATGCGAGGCGCTGAAATTTATCCCAACGTGAAAACCTTCTGGCAGTTTGCTTTCGATCGCATTCATTTGTTTGGCGACCTGGCTCATCAAACTTTGGGTGAGTGGAACTATCAGCCCTGATTTTTCAGCAAGAGGAATAAAAGCCGCAGGAGAGATATATCCTCCCCGAGGATGTTTCCAGCGTGCAAGGACTTCCACGCCACGTAACGTCCCTTCCCGCCCATTTACCACCGGTTGATAAAAAGGCACAATTTCACCGTTATGTATTGCCCGCCGCAGGATCTCTTCAGGTGTCGCGCTTTTGTTGAAATATTTATCAAGCAGGAAGGCAACAGCGCAGGAAATTAACAAAATGAATATCAAAATACCCAGACCTTTATCGATAAGCCTGCTAAAGCTAAATAGAGGCGGCTGGTTATAAATAATACTGAAATGATATTTTGTGGAGTTGACCCGCCCAGAAAAATGATTATTACTATTGAGAGTTATCACATCTCCCGACGGGCCGATAATACGATCGCCAACGAGTAAAGTATACTTCACCCCCTTCAACGGAACATTGAGCGCCCCACGAGTATGTTGATCGCTAATAGTCACCAAAATTCGAGTATCTGCGAACTGACTCTGATAAAGCAAAATAGGCATTTTATTAACAGTATCAATTGCCGGAGCTAGCAGTAAATTGCTTTCAGGAATCACGGGTATTCGTGATAGTAGTACGCGATTGCCCGGCAGCGATGTACACCAGACCGCATCTTGTTTGAGAATGATGATCGTACGCAGATGTGGCTTGAGCGCTGCTTCTGTACCTAGTTGATATTGTTCATCCAGATCACACCCTTTTCCGGCAATTTCCCGCGCCGTTTGAGTCGCCTGTGACGCTTCTTCAAGTATATGATTGATATTGTTTGCGGCATATCTCGCCCCTGCCAAACTCTCCGCTTTTGCGGAATACCAGAGCTGGATGTTCAAAATAGAGACGCCGGTAATAAACAGGCAAACCGCAGCGAGGATAGGGATAAGTGTATTGCGCATCTGCGTGTCCCTGACAACAGGTTAATAGAGGGGATTGACATTCATTCGCTCAATCTGGCGCCTACAGAGAGCATGGCCGAGAGAATCAGAAATATCCACGCATCAGATGAAATTTCGCCCAACATGCCGCAAGTCTTTCAATGAACGATGAAAAACTAATGTTAGCGTTAATCAATTGGTCTTTAGGCAGACAAGAGGCATGGGGTAATAATTCGGGAACAGATATATAGGCTGGGCGCGTTTCTGTTTAGCTTTAACCTTCGCCTTTGTGCACATGTGAATCAATAGGTTGAATACATTCCTGTACCAGCAACTCCAGCTTTTTCAGCGTTTGTATCGCTGTTGAGTCAAGTCCATAACATTTGAATTCTTCTGCCAAGTGGAATCTAACGTTGACCTGTCCTCCAGGCAACTGGCGAAGGAGCACCCTGAAAGGTAAATCCAGAGCAAGGTCTGGATGTTCCAACATCAAAGGTGTTCCCTTTTCAGGATTACCAAATACCAGAACAGTAGTTGGTGGCATTACAAGCCCTGCATTACGGGCAGCTTTCGCGTGGTCAAACTCGCCAAATAAAACCAGACCATTATCTGATACCGCCTTAAGAAGACGTGTCCTGGTATGCTCGAAGTCAAATGCACTATTGAATTGAATCATAATGTTTTTACCATTAACACGATAATCAATGTGACTATAAGATAACCGTAATATAAATACAAAATATTAAAACCTGAGCTTGTTCACATTCTTGAACATCAGAGAAATAACATTTTCTGATGGTTCCCTCTAACCAACCAGAATTTAAACAATCTCAATATCTACTGTTTTTATAAAACCATCCGATGGTAACAAGATAATGTAGACTCTGATTCCCAAAGACACTCCCTTCCTAAACCCTGTAGTTACAAATTGTAAAGATTAACTTACTCTGTTTATATTCTGACTGTCTGGTTATATCTCAGTGGATATGTAAAATTAATAACGGTTGGTGATCATTCTGTGGTCGATTATAGAAAATTTGCCAGCCGGTTACAGACATGTCTCTTTACAGGGTATGTCTGCGTTTTTTGTTGTGATGTATATAGTAGTACTGGTGAATTATGAGCAATTTGAATCCATGCCTGGCGTGTGGTGCCTGTTGTGCATTTTTCCGCGTCTCTTTTTACTGGGCCGAAGCAGACGATGCAGGTGGCACTATCCCGGTTCATCTTACTGAGCAGATATCCCCTTACCACCGATGTATGAGCGGTACTAACCAGAAGGATCCACGTTGTGTTGCCCTGGCAGGAACGCCTGGCAAAAACGCATGTTGCACCATATACAAGAATCGCTCATCGACATGCCGAGAATTCGCCATGTCTGGCGAGAATGGGGAGATTAATGAGGCATGTAATCGCGCCCGCGCAAAATATGGACTGCCTCCAATTTAATTAATGAACGCTATGAAACTGCGTGTCCATAATTATATTCTGATGTAAAATGCCCATTGCCCGAGTATCAAGAATGCAATGACATATATTCCTGATATCGGGCAACGTTTTGGTGAAACCTGCAATTTTAAAAATTCAGTTCTCGATAACCATTCTTGATGTTTTACACCATAATTAACAGACATTACATTCTCATATAAACGATATGATATATATTTATTTTCTACTGCAAATACATTACGTTTTTCGCGTAGTTTTCATCTGTTAGATGCATCTTTGCCGTCTATCATGAGATAGTTAAGACCAGTAATTTCGATAGTTTAATTTATTTTACCGGGAGTTTTATATAATCAATTGCACATCTTATTTTTATAACATTCTTTAAGAGTAAGAAATCTGCCATAAAGACAGATTTCTTTAATTTATAATTAGAGATTTGCAACGTTATGATATACTTTTTGAACATCGTCGTCATCTTCGAGGGCATCAATAAGTCCTTCAAAGATTTCTAAATCTTCTGGTGAAAGCTCAACTTCTGATTGAGCAATCATTTCTAATTCTGTTGTTGAGAACTCAGTAATTCCAGCTGCTTTTAGAGCTGCAATTCCTTTGTGAAGATCTGTAGGTTCAGTATAAATAACGATGTTTCCTTCTTCTTCGGTCACATCACGAACATCCACTTCAGCTTCAAGCAAAATTTCAAAAATACGGTCAGGGTCAGTTCCTTCAAATACAATCACGCCAGTGTTGTCAAACATATAGCTGACAGACCCGGCCGCGCCGATATTCCCGCCTTTTTTATTGAAAATTGTACGAACGTTAGCAATCGTACGGTTAACGTTTGAAGTCAACGTTTCAGCGATAATCATTGAACCATTGGGGCCAAAGCCTTCATAACGTCCTTGTACGAACGTTTCGTCTCCGCCACCTTTGGCTTTATCAATAGCTTTATCAATAACGTGTTTTGGAACTTGTGCCTGCTTCGCACGTTCAATAACGAACTTTAAAGAAGTGTTTAATTCTGGGTCCGGTTCACCTTGTTTAGCCGCAGCATAGATTTCCACACCGAATTTTGCATATACTTTAGACGTTGCCCCGTCTTTAGCCGTTTTTTTAGCAACAATATTGGCCCATTTACGTCCCACTGGAATAATCTCCTCGAAATTTATTTACATTAATAACAGGTTGATAACCTGCATTTTTCGTCATATTATAGCATAACATGAAAAAATTCGTCTATGAGAATTAAAAATAGACTAAATGTATAGCAGCACTTTAATTTTTCACTAATTAATAATGTTACCAGATTATTGTTATGATTTAATTTTGCTTTTATTTTTAATAATTAAAATGCTGTAATAACACCTAAAAAAATAACGTGACAATCCCACGCAATCATCTGGAAACCGTTTTAAAACAGCTCTAGATATTTTCTAGCGTGCATCAATAACAATTACCAACAGCTAAGAATTACTTAATCATCTAACTACGATATAAGCATTACCTAAAAAAACTATGGGGTTTTGATAACTATTGACGTGCTAATAAAGAAAACGGGCGTGTTATACGCCCGTTGCAATATTTAACACATGTAGTGATTACATGTTTTCGATGATCTCGTCACCAAACTCTGAACATTTCAGCAGATTAGCGCCTTCCATCAGGCGTTCGAAATCATAGGTTACAGTCTTCGCGTTGATTGCGCCTTCCATACCTTTAACAATCAGGTCTGCGGCTTCAGTCCAGCCCATATGGCGCAGCAGTACATAACAGATCTTATTCTAACATATTGATAAATTTATAAAATATTATGTTTTACTGCCAATTTATTTCCCTAAACCCACCTATTTTAACCCAATGATTTTAATAAGGTTAATTTTAGTTTTGGGGAAGAGTTTATCGCGCCAATATACAAGTTGTCGGATGCTTGGATAATCCATATCCATAAGTGAACAATTGGGATACTTAGCATCAGAAGAACATTATTGTTTTGTTACGGGTAAAGAAGTGAATAAACCATTGTAATATTTGATTTTCTTTGTCTACAGCATTAAAATAGTTCGCAAGCTTTTCTTGGAAAGTAAAGTATTTCCTTCATCAGAGAACGAGTGAATGATTGAAAAAGGTAATTACTTCATTGATAGTGTTGGGAAAATTGGCTCCGGAGGATGTGGCATTGTCGACAAAGTAAAAGTCTACAATGCCACAAAGGATCATTACACGTGGTACGCTAGAAAAACATTTTTTCCTAGTGGTGAAAACAATAAAACCAAGGTCAAGGCAGTTGCAAATCTCAGAGAACGTTTTTTAGTAGAAATTGAGACACAGTGTAAGCTTAATTTACTAAATCATGATGCTATAGTTCATATCTGTTTATATGAAACTTCGCTGGAAAATCCATACTTCATAATGGAGTTAGGTGATTCAAATTTGGAGGATGATATTCTAGAAAATAATCTCGATGAGTATAAAAAATGTCAAGCTGTTTTATCAATTTTAAGTGGATTAAAAACCGTTCATGATAATAATTATATCCATCGTGATTTAAAACCAGCTAACATTATACGTTTTCCTGGTGGAATCTATAAATTGACTGACTTTGGTCTCGTTAAAGATCAAGATACTTTGCGAGCCCAGGTTAAAACTAGATTTGCACCCAATGAACTTGGTACTGAAGGTTACAGAGCCCCAGAAAGCATTGATAGCGGAGAATTCTTTAAGGAATCTGATATCTATGCCTTTGGTAAAATCTTAAAAGAACTATATCCAAACCCTAGCACTGAACTCAAAAAAGTAATTAGTAAATGCACTGCTTATTTTTATGATGAACGATATAGGGACATCGACTCGCTGTTTATTGACTATACTAACTCAATTAGGTAATGCTACATGTTAAAAATTAAAGAATTAGCTTCTTTTTGCTTAGCAAAACCAGAAAAATTAACCAATGAAGATGCTTTTTTTGCACCTTTCATACATAAAAGCGGTAGTATAGTATTCGCTGTTGCTGATGGCGTTGGCTCATATGAAGGTGCTGATAATGCTTCAGCTATTGCAATTGAGTGTTTATCTAATGAGTTAGAAAGCGATGAATTTTCAAGCAAGCGTGTTTTCGATACCACTAAATTAAAGCTGAATGAACTATCGGATAGCCATAGTCAACTTTCCCAGGCGGCAACAACTTTATCAATTGTTACTGTTAACCATAATAAACTAGAAATAATCCACATTGGTGATAGTAGAATTTACTACAAAGATTACAACAACAAATTAAAACCATTAACAAAAGATCACACTAAATATCAGGAACTCCTTGACTCCAGGGAAGTTAGCCTTAAAAAACTTAAGGAGCACAAAACAAGGTTATCTCGCGTTCTGACCAAAGCTATCACTAAAGACTATGATTTGAAATATGATTTATACAAATTAGACTTAGATGACATCCCCAGACATGAGGACTGTATTTTTCTATATGCTATGACCGATGGCGCATATAATTTTTGGGACAAGCGACCTAATTTCTCCGATAAAACAATGTCAAGCCCTACATCCTTTGCTGCTAGTCTTAAAAAGAGAATAGAGAGAACCGGTGCTGAAGATGATTATACTTTAATAGCTCTAAGTATATTAATCAGATAGGGCGAAAGCCCTATCAACAAATCAATCAACTTCTTTTTTGGATAGCTCAGGCATTCCAGGTATGAGTTTATTCGGCGCTAATATTTCAAGTATATTTTTCGCACCCTCGTAAATAATTAAAGTACGCTTTTCTGGCCCCGCAAAGTACCCCATTATGGCGACTATCACACCTAACGTGAAAGCAGAAGCAAAAATCCCAGGTAATCCGCTAAATGCCCATTTTATCGGTCTGATTAAATAGCGTTCTTGCCATGTTTTCTGACTAAGGTTGTATTCCTCAACTTTTTCTATGTAATGCTTAACTGCATTATTTCTCAAATCTTTAATTTGTGAATTTAATCTTTTTATGGCTTCATCATGTTCTTTTTTTAGTTTTTCTATTTCTTTCTCATAGTAGGGAGTAACATGTTCCGCCGCTCCTTGCATAACTTCAAGGAAAAGAGCTTGAGCCTTGCTCCGATAATCCTCAAGGCCAACTTGTAAAGTTATCTCATGAAACTTATCAAGTTCCTCTTGAATCTTTTCTTCACTCCAACCTTGGCTTCGGCGTGCTTCTGCAAGTTGATTTTTCTTTACCTTATAAATTGCGTAAGCCATCAACTCCTGAGCATCATCACCGGAGGTGACTAATTCTTTGAAAACCCACTTTTTCTTCAGCTGCGTCATATCTTTTGCCGAAAAAACCTCATGTGAGGCTTTAAAATTTATTTTGTTGAGACGACCTTCTTGAAAGCATTATCAAATATTCTGGTAGCTTGTTTACCAGTAATAACTGTCGTTCCCGCCTTTATGTTACTTGTTGTAATAGTTGATTCAGCAGAACTATCAACGTTTTTACGCAATACCTCACCGCTAGGAGAGGTCACTATAGATTTGGCTTTTACACTCTCTAACACTGAGGCGGAAATCTGTCGTAACTGTTTGTCTGTAAGCTTAAGCAATGTAGGCATGATTACCTCCTGTTCTTACTCTTAGTTTACCACCAATTTTTTTTGATATCACGGCTTTGAAGGGGGGAGGAGCGTCGGTTGGTCGATAAATGTGGGGCATTTTAAGCTCCGCTTCCGTTCTTGTGCTTGTGCTTGTGCTTGTTTAACTAGTTTCCTATTGATGATTGTAGCGTAAAGCCCACAACATACACATTGTACTGCACGCTGGATAAGCGCACCGGTAAGATTTATTGGCAATACAGACACCCTATTTCAGGTCGTTTTCACAGCCTTGGAACCGATGAATCCGAGGCTAAACAGGTCGCCACGAAAGCGAACACAATCATTGCCGAACAGCGAACCAGGCAGATCCTGAGCGTGAAAGATCGCCTGGCACGGATGAAAGGTAGGCGCACCGATATCACGGTTACTGAGTGGCTCGATAAATATATAGGCATTCAGGAGGAAAGGCTTAAAAACAACGAGCTCAAACCAAACTCCTATCTTCAAAAAGGTAAACCTGTTCGTTTATTCAGAGAGCACTGCGGCCTGCAACATCTGAAGGATATTTCAGCTCTCGATATTGCAGAAATAACTGATGCCATTAAAGCCGAAGGCCACAATCGCATGGCTCAGGTAGTCAGAATGGTGCTCATCGATGTTTTTAAAGAGGCGCAACATGCCGGACACGTTGCCCCCGGATACAATCCGGCGCAAGCCACTAAGCAACCGAGAAACAGAATAACAAGGCAGCGCCTTTCCTTTGAAGAATGGTGCGTTATTTATAAAACGGCAGAACAACAGCAGCCTTATCTTCAGTGCGGAATGCTATTAGCCCTAATCACTGGCCAGCGCCTCGGTGATATTTACAATATGAAGTTCAGCGATATATGGGACGACATGTTGCATATTGAACAGGAAAAAACAGGTTCTCGCCTGGCTATTCCGTTAGATCTTAAATGTGAGGTGCTGGGCCTCACTCTCAGGGATGTTATTTCAAAATGCCGGGATGCGGTTGTCAGTAAATACCTTGTTCATTTCAGGCATACCACATCTCAGGCAAACAGAGGTGACCAGGTATCGAGCAGTAGCCTGACATCAACCTTTAAAAAAGCCAGAGACAAAAGTGGTTTAGAGTGGAAAAACGGTACACCCCAAACTTTCCATGAACAACGTTCATTATCGGAACGCCTGTACCGTGAGCAAGGACTGGATACCCAGAAGTTACTGGGACATAAGTCCAAAAAAATGACCGATAAATACAATGACGATCGAGGTAAAGACTGGGTTGTTGTTGTTGGGATAAAAACGGGGTGAAAACGAGGGGGTTTGGGGAAGAATTTTCGAGGACATAAAAAAACGGGAACCAACAGGCTCCCGTTCGGTTGTAACAGCAGAAGCTGATTACATGTTTTCGATGATCGCATCACCAAACTCTGAACATTTCAGCAGTTTAGCGCCTTCCATCAGTCGTTCGAAGTCATAGGTTACGGTCTTGGCGTTGATTGCGCCTTCCATACCTTTAACAATCAGGTCTGCGGCTTCAGTCCAACCCATATGGCGCAGCATCATTTCCGCGGAAAGGATAATAGAACCTGGGTTAACTTTGTCCTGACCGGCATATTTCGGCGCAGTACCGTGGGTGGCTTCAAACAGGGCGCATTCGTCACCGATGTTTGCGCCAGGGGCGATACCGATACCGCCAACCTGTGCTGCCAGGGCGTCAGAAATGTAGTCACCGTTCAGGTTCATACAGGCGATAACGTCGTATTCAGCCGGACGCAGCAGGATCTGTTGCAGGAACGCATCAGCGATCACGTCTTTGATGACGATCTCTTTGCCGGTGTTCGGGTTTTTAACTTTCAGCCACGGGCCGCCATCGATCAGTTCACCGCCAAACTCTTCACGCGCCAGCTGGTAGCCCCAGTCTTTAAATGCGCCTTCGGTGAATTTCATGATGTTGCCTTTGTGCACCAGAGTCACAGAGTCACGGTCGTTAGCAATTGCGTATTCAATCGCTGCACGGACCAGACGTTTGGTGCCTTCTTCCGAACACGGTTTGATACCGATACCGCAATGTTCCGGGAAGCGAATTTTCTTCACGCCCATCTCTTCACGCAGGAATTTAATCACTTTCTCTGCGTCGGCAGAGTCAGCTTTCCATTCGATACCCGCATAAATGTCTTCCGAGTTTTCACGGAAGATAACCATATCGGTCAGTTCAGGGTGTTTAACCGGGCTTGGGGTGCCCTGGTAGTAACGTACCGGACGCAGGCAGATGTAAAGATCCAGTTCCTGGCGCAGGGCAACGTTGAGAGAACGAATACCGCCACCAACCGGAGTGGTCAGCGGGCCTTTGATAGCAACGCGATATTCACGAATCAGATCGAGGGTTTCAGCAGGCAACCAGACATCCTGACCATAAACCTGTGTGGATTTTTCACCGGTGTAAATTTCCATCCAGGAGATTTTACGCTCGCCTTTATAGGCTTTATCTACTGCAGCGTCGACCACTTTCAGCATGGCTGGGGTTACATCTACACCGATTCCATCACCTTCAATGTATGGGATAATCGGATTTTCAGGAACGTTGAGTTTGCCGTTTTGCAGGGTGATCTTCTTGCCTTGTGCCGGAACAACTACTTTACTTTCCATTCACCTCTCCTTCGAGCGCTTCTGGTTTGCTCGTCTGCCACCACGTTGCATATGCGTTTGCGTCCTGCGATACGGATGCTTTAGAGCAATTTTTTGTTAATGATTTGTAATTGGCTTGTCAATACTACCCTATTGTTTGCCGTCATGAAAGATGCGCGTTATTAGGCTATAATGCGGCAATTCATAATCCCTGAAAATACCATGCAAAAAACTTCTTTTAAAAATCACCAGGTTAAGCGATTCAGCTCGCAACGCACTAACAAACGCAAGCCAGAAAACCAGCCCACACGTGTGATCCTGTTTAATAAACCTTACGATGTCCTGCCACAGTTCACCGATGACGCCGGGCGCAAAACATTAAAAGAATTCATCCCGGTTCAGGGTGTTTATGCGGCGGGCCGTCTCGACAGAGATAGCGAAGGGTTACTGGTGCTAACCAATAATGGTGCATTACAGGCGCGTTTAACCCAGCCGGGCAAACGCACCGGCAAAATCTATTATGTGCAGGTGGAAGGCATTCCCACACAAGACGCTCTTGAAGCCTTGCGCAATGGCATAACCTTAAATGATGGCCCTACCCTGCCCGCAGGCGTGGACCAGGTTGAAGAGCCGGAGTGGTTATGGCCGCGGAATCCACCAATTCGTGAACGCAAAAGTATTCCCACCAGCTGGCTGAAGATTACCTTATATGAAGGACGTAATCGCCAGGTGCGCCGCATGACCGCCCATGTCGGTTTCCCTACGCTGCGACTGATTCGCTATGCCATGGGCAATTACACACTGGATAATCTCGCTAACGGCGAATGGCGAGAAGCAACAGAATAAGGATGCGCAATGTTTAAACCGCACGTTACCGTAGCCTGCGTGGTACACGCAGAGGGCAAATTTTTAGTTGTAGAAGAAACGATTAACGGTAAAGCGTTATGGAACCAACCGGCGGGGCATCTGGAAGCGGATGAGACGTTAGTGGAAGCGGCTGCGCGTGAGCTGTGGGAAGAAACCGGCATCAGCGCGCAACCGCAACAGTTTATTCGTATGCATCAGTGGATTGCGCCGGATAAGACGCCGTTTTTGCGTTTCCTGTTTGCCATTGAGCTTGAGAAAATTTGCCCGACGCAACCTCATGACAGCGATATCGACTGCTGCCGTTGGGTCAGCGCCGAAGAAATTTTACAGGCGTCAAATCTGCGTTCGCCGCTGGTGGCGGAAAGTATTCGTTGTTATCAAAGCGGGCAACGCTATCCGCTGGAGATGATTGGCGATTTTAACTGGCCTTTTACAAAGGGTGTCATCTAAAAGGCTGCGTGATAGAATACGCCGCCTTGAAGTTCAATGTCGTGAGTAATCCAATGTCTGAAACCGCAAAAAAAGTGATCGTCGGCATGTCCGGCGGTGTCGACTCCTCCGTTTCTGCCTGGCTGTTGCAACAACAGGGATATCAGGTCGAAGGCCTGTTTATGAAGAACTGGGAAGAAGACGACGGTGAGGAATATTGCACGGCGGCAGCAGATCTGGCTGATGCCCAGGCTGTCTGCGACAAGCTCGGCATTGAACTACACACCGTCAACTTTGCTGCCGAGTACTGGGACAACGTCTTTGAACTGTTCCTTGCCGAATATAAAGCCGGTCGCACGCCGAATCCGGATATTCTGTGCAACAAAGAAATCAAATTTAAAGCTTTCCTCGAATTTGCCGCCGAAGATTTAGGTGCCGATTATATCGCTACCGGTCATTACGTTCGTCGTGCAGATGTCGATGGCAAGAGCCGCCTGCTGCGTGGTCTGGACAGCAACAAAGACCAGAGCTACTTCCTTTATACACTCAGCCATGAGCAAATTGCGCAAAGCCTGTTCCCGGTCGGCGAACTGGAAAAACCGCAGGTGCGTAAAATTGCAGAAGATCTCGGTCTGGTTACCGCGAAGAAAAAAGACTCTACCGGTATCTGCTTTATCGGCGAGCGTAAATTCCGCGAGTTCCTGGGCCGTTATCTCCCGGCGCAACCGGGCAAAATCATTACCGTCGATGGCGATGAAATTGGCGAGCACCAGGGGCTGATGTATCACACCCTCGGTCAGCGTAAAGGTCTGGGTATCGGTGGCACCAAAGAAGGCACCGAAGAACCGTGGTACGTTGTCGATAAAGACGTCGAAAACAACATTCTGGTTGTTGCGCAGGGCCATGAACACCCGCGTCTGATGTCTGTCGGTCTGATTGCCCAGCAACTGCACTGGGTCGATCGCGAACCGTTCACCGGCACTATGCGTTGCACGGTAAAAACCCGCTATCGCCAGACTGACATCCCGTGCACCGTCAAGGCGCTGGACGACGATCGCATTGAAGTGATTTTTGATGAACCCGTTGCTGCCGTCACGCCCGGCCAGTCTGCCGTCTTCTATAACGGCGAAGTGTGCCTTGGTGGCGGTATTATTGAGCAGCGTCTGCCGCTGCCGGTCTGATTATTGTTTTTAATTACAACAAGGAAGCAGTGAACGTGGCAAAGAATTACTATGACATCACCCTCGCCCTGGCAGGAATTTGTCAGTCGGCACGCCTGGTGCAACAACTCGCTCACCAGGGGCATTGTGATGCCGATGCGCTACACGTCTCACTCAACAGTATTATCGACATGAACCCCAGCTCCACGCTGGCGGTTTTTGGCGGCAGCGAAGCCAACCTGCGCGTCGGGCTGGAAACATTGCTCGGCGTGCTCAACGCCAGCAGTCGCCAGGGCTTAAACGCTGAGTTAACCCGCTACACCCTTAGCCTGATGGTGCTTGAGCGCAAACTCTCTTCAGCCAAAGGCGCGCTCGACACCCTGGGAAACCGGATTAACGGCCTGCAACGTCAGCTGGAACACTTCGATTTACAGTCCGAAACGCTGATGAGCGCGATGGCCGCTATTTATGTTGATGTGATTAGCCCGCTAGGCCCGCGCATTCAGGTCACCGGTTCCCCTGCCGTACTGCAAAGCCCACAGGTGCAGGCGAAAGTTCGCGCTACCCTGCTGGCAGGCATTCGCGCCGCCGTGCTCTGGCACCAGGTCGGCGGCGGACGTCTACAACTGATGTTTTCTCGTAATCGCCTGACCACTCAGGCAAAACAAATTCTTGCTCATTTAACCCCGGAGTTGTGATCTATGGAATTATCCTCACTGACCGCCGTTTCCCCTGTCGATGGACGCTACGGCGATAAAGTCAGCGCGCTGCGCGGGATTTTCAGCGAATATGGTTTGCTGAAATTCCGTGTACAAGTTGAAGTACGTTGGCTGCAAAAACTGGCCGCGCACGCAGCGATCAAGGAAGTTCCTGCTTTTGCTGCCGACGCAATCGGTTACCTTGATGCAATTGTCGCCAGTTTCAGCGAAGAAGATGCAGCACGCATCAAAACCATCGAGCGAACCACGAACCACGACGTTAAAGCGGTTGAGTATTTCCTGAAAGAAAAAGTGGCGGAGATCCCGGAACTGCACGCAGTTTCTGAATTCATTCACTTTGCCTGTACTTCGGAAGATATCAATAACCTCTCCCACGCGTTGATGCTGAAAACCGCGCGTGATGAAGTGATCCTGCCGTACTGGCGTCAACTGATTGATGGCATTAAAGATCTCGCCGTTCAGTACCGCGATATCCCGCTTCTCTCCCGTACTCACGGTCAGCCTGCGACCCCGTCAACCATCGGCAAAGAGATGGCTAACGTTGCCTACCGCATGGAGCGCCAGTTCCGCCAGCTTAACCAGGTGGAGATCCTCGGCAAAATCAACGGCGCGGTCGGTAACTATAACGCCCACATCGCCGCTTACCCGGAAGTTGACTGGCATCAGTTCAGCGAAGAGTTCGTCACCTCGCTGGGTATTCAGTGGAATCCGTACACCACCCAGATCGAACCGCACGACTACATCGCCGAGCTGTTTGATTGCGTTGCGCGCTTCAACACCATTCTGATCGACTTCGACCGTGACGTCTGGGGTTATATCGCCCTTAACCACTTCAAGCAGAAAACCATCGCCGGTGAGATCGGTTCTTCCACCATGCCGCACAAGGTTAACCCAATCGACTTCGAAAACTCCGAAGGCAATCTGGGGCTTTCCAATGCGGTGTTGCAGCACCTGGCCAGCAAACTGCCGGTTTCCCGCTGGCAGCGTGATCTGACCGATTCTACCGTGCTGCGTAACCTTGGCGTGGGCATCGGTTATGCGCTGATTGCGTATCAATCTACCCTGAAAGGCGTAAGCAAACTGGAAGTGAACCGCGACCATCTGCTGGATGAACTGGATCACAACTGGGAAGTGCTGGCAGAACCGATCCAGACTGTAATGCGCCGTTACGGGATTGAGAAGCCGTACGAAAAACTGAAAGAGCTGACTCGCGGTAAGCGCGTTGACGCCGAAGGCATGAAGCAATTTATCGACGGACTGGCGCTGCCGGAAGAAGAGAAAGCACGCCTGAAAGCGATGACCCCGGCTAACTATATTGGTCGAGCCATCACTATGGTTGATGAGCTGAAATAAGCCTCGTATCAGTGCCGGATGGTGATGCCGTCCGGCCTGTTCCTTAGTTCTCCGTTTCACCGCCCTTCCCCACTGGTTTATTTAATGTTTACCCCCACAACCACATAATCGCGTTACACTATTTTTATAATTAAGACAGGGAGAAATAAAAATGCGCGTACTGGTTGTCGAAGACAATGCGTTGTTACGTCACCATCTTAAAGTTCAGATTCAGGACGCGGGTCATCAGGTTGATGACGCAGAAGATGCCAAAGAAGCAGATTATTATCTCAACGAACATTTACCGGATATTGCGATTGTCGATCTCGGTTTGCCTGACGAAGATGGTTTGTCGCTAATCCGTCGCTGGCGTAGTAATGATGTTTCACTGCCAATTCTGGTTTTAACCGCCCGTGAAAGCTGGCAGGACAAAGTCGAAGTATTAAGCGCCGGTGCTGACGATTACGTGACCAAACCGTTTCATATTGAAGAAGTGATGGCACGGATGCAGGCGTTGATGCGTCGTAATAGCGGTCTGGCTTCGCAGGTTATTTCGCTGCCACCGTTTCAGGTTGATCTCTCCCGTCGTGAATTATCCATTAATGACGAAGTAATCAAACTGACCGCATTTGAATACACCATTATGGAAACCTTGATCCGCAACAACGGCAAAGTGGTCAGTAAAGATTCATTGATGCTACAGCTCTACCCGGATGCCGAACTGCGGGAAAGTCATACCATTGATGTTCTGATGGGCAGGCTGCGCAAAAAAATTCAGGCGCAATACCCGCACGAGGTGATTACCACCGTTCGCGGCCAGGGTTATCTTTTCGAATTGCGCTGATGAAAAAAATACTGCGTGTTTTTTTCCCGCTCTCGCTGCGGGTACGTTTTCTGTTGGCGACGGCGGCGGTAGTGCTGGTGCTTTCACTTTCCTACGGTATGGTTGCCCTGATCGGTTATAGCGTTAGTTTCGATAAAACTACGTTTCGTCTGTTACGCGGCGAGAGCAATTTATTCTATACACTGGCGAAATGGGAAAACAATAAGCTACATGTCGAACTGCCGGAAAATATCGACAAACAAAGCCCCACGATGTCTCTGATTTATGACGAGAACGGCAAACTATTGTGGGCGCAGCGTGACGTTCCCTGGCTGATGAAGATGATCCAGCCTGACTGGCTGAAATCCAATGGTTTTCACGAAATAGAGGCTGACGTGAACGATACCAGCCTGCTACTTAGTAACGATCTCTCTATTCAGCAGCAGCTGCAGGAAGTTCGGGAAGACGACGACGATGCAGAAATGACTCACTCGGTAGCCGTTAATGTCTATCCGGCGACGGCGCGGATGCCAAAACTCACCATTGTGGTGGTCGATACCATTCCTGTAGAGCTTAAAAGTTCCTATACGGTATGGAGCTGGTTTCTCTATGTACTCCTGGCCAACCTGTTGTTAGTGATCCCGTTACTGTGGGTCGCCGCCTGGTGGAGCTTACGCCCTATTGAAGCCCTGGCGCGAGAAGTCCGCGAACTGGAAGAACACCACCGCGAATTGCTCAACCCTACAACGACGAAAGAACTGACCAGCCTGGTAGGTAACCTGAACCGACTTTTAAAAAGCGAGCGTGAGCGTTACGACAAATACCGCACTACGCTCACTGACCTGACTCACAGCCTGAAAACGCCTCTGGCGGTGCTACAAAGTACGCTACGTTCTTTGCGAAGCGAAAAGATGAACGTCAGTGAGGCGGAACCGGTGATGCTGGAACAAATTAGCCGTATCTCGCAACAAATTGGTTACTACCTGCACCGCGCCAGTATGCGTGGCGGGACATTACTTAGCCGCGAACTGCATCCCGTTGCCCCGTTGTTGGACAATCTCACATCGGCGCTGAATAAAGTTTATCAACGTAAAGGCGTCAATATTTCCCTCGATATCTCGCCAGAAATTAGCTTTGTCGGTGAGCAGAACGATTTTGTTGAGGTCATGGGCAATGTACTGGATAACGCCTGTAAGTATTGTCTCGAGTTTGTCGAAATCTCCGCAAGGCAAACTGACAAACATCTTTACATCGTGGTCGAAGATGATGGACCGGGGATACCACAAAGCAAGCGTGAGGTAATTTTCGACCGTGGTCAGCGTGTTGATACCTTACGCCCCGGGCAAGGCGTGGGGCTGGCGGTCGCTCGTGAAATTACTGAACAGTATGACGGAAGAATCATCGCCGGAGAGAGCATGCTCGGCGGTGCGCGAATGGAGGTGATTTTTGGTCGCCAACATTCCTTGCCGAAAGATGAATAAATATGTCCTTTCTTCACGCATTACAGTAGGCATCCGTTATAATCGGTTGCAGATACCCGCCTATGGACGCTTAATATGGAATACCAACTAACCCTTAATTGGCCCGATTTTCTAGAACGCCACTGGCAGAAACGTCCCGTGGTGTTAAAACGCGGCTTTAATAATTTTATTGACCCTATTTCTCCCGACGAGCTGGCGGGCCTGGCGATGGAAAGTGAAGTCGACAGTCGGCTGGTCAGTCATCAGGATGGCAAATGGCAGGTCAGTCACGGGCCATTCGAAAGCTACGACCATCTGGGCGAAACCAACTGGTCATTGCTGGTCCAGGCGGTTGATCACTGGCATGAACCGGCTGCCGCGCTGATGCGTCCGTTCCGTGAATTACCGGACTGGCGCATTGACGACCTGATGATCTCGTTTTCCGTGCCTGGCGGCGGCGTCGGTCCACATCTTGATCAGTACGATGTGTTTATTATTCAGGGTACGGGTCGCCGTCGCTGGCGGGTAGGTGAAAAACTGCACATGAGGCAGCACTGCCCTCACCCGGACCTGTTACAGGTTGATCCGTTTGAAGCGATTATTGATGAAGAGCTGGAGCCTGGCGATATTCTTTATATTCCGCCAGGATTCCCGCACGAAGGCTACGCGCTGGAAAATGCGATGAACTATTCCGTTGGTTTTCGTGCACCGAATACGCGGGAACTGATCAGCGGATTTGCCGATTACGTGTTACAACGTGAGCTGGGCGGTAATTACTACAGCGATCCAGATGTCCCGCCTCGCGATCATCCGGCAGACGTTCTGCCGCAGGAAATGGATAAACTGCGTGAGATGATGCTTGACTTGATCAACCAGCCAGAACACTTTAAGCAGTGGTTTGGCGAGTTTATTTCGCAGTCACGTCATGAACTGGATATCGCTCCGCCAGAGCCACCGTATCAACCGGATGAAATCTACGACGCACTGAAACAAGGTGATGTACTGGTGCGTCTTGGTGGTCTGCGCGTGTTGCGCATTGGCGACGATGTTTATGCCAACGGTGAGAAGATCGATTCCCCGCATCGTCCGGCGCTGGATGCACTCGCCAGCAATATTGTGCTGACCGCCGAGAATTTTGGCGACGCACTGGAAGATCCGTCATTCCTCGCGATGCTCGCGGCCCTGGTCAATAGCGGATATTGGTTCTTCGAAGGGTAAATTTGAATTGAAGCCGGATGCGGCATCACATGCCGCATCCAATTTTGCTTACTTCCGTTTCGCCGTTAACTCGGCAATACGCACAATCACTTGCACCGCTTTTTCCATTCCCTCCAGAGTTACAAACTCATGTTTGCCATGGTAGTTATAACCGCCGGTAAACAGGTTTGGACACGGTAATCCCATAAACGATAACTGCGCGCCGTCAGTACCACCACGGATCGGTTTCAGGTCTGGTTCAATATCGCAATCGCGCATCGCTTGCTGGGCGATATCAAGAATATGCGGATGCTCAATGACTTTCTCGCGCATATTGTAGTAACTGTCCTCAATCACCAGTTCAATGTAACAATCGGGATGTAACCCTTTGCCCACTTTCTTGGCAATTTCCATCATTTTACGTTTACGCGCTTCAAACTGTTTACGGTCGAAATCACGAATGATGTAGTGCATATCGGCGCGCTCAACGCTGCCTTTCATGCTTGTCAGGTGATAGAAACCTTCATAACCTTCCGTAGTTTCCGGGTTTTCATCCGCCGGTACTTCCGCATGAATGCGTGCCGCCAGCGATAGCGCATTCACCATCACACCTTTTGCCGTACCAGGGTGAACATTGTTGCCGACGATTTTGATATTCACCGAAGCAGCGTTGAAGTTTTCAAACTCCAGTTCACCTACGCCACCACCATCAACGGTGTAAGCCCAGCGGGCATCAAAGGCTTCAACATCAAAATGTTTTGCTCCTTTGCCCACTTCTTCATCTGGCGTAAAGGCAACACGAATATCGCCATGCGGAATATTTTTCTGCTGCAATACCGCCAGCGCGGTCATAATTTCTGCAATACCTGCTTTGTCGTCAGCACCCAACAATGTTTTACCGTCAGTGGTGATAAGCGTCTGTCCCAGCAGTTGATGCAGTACCGGGAACATAACCGGTGACAAGACTTCGTCGCCGACGCCCAACGCAATGTCACCGCCACGATAGTTTTCAACAATCTGCGGGTTCACATTTTTACCGCTGCAATCCGGTGAGGTATCAACATGAGAAATAAAGCCAATCGCCGGAATATCGCCAGGAACGTTAGCCGGTAGCGTCGCCATCAACGTTCCTTTCTCACTTAAGGTCACATTGATAAGCCCCATCTCTTCCAGCTGATCTTTCAGCAGATGCAATAATTTCCACTGGCCTTCCGTGCTGGGAACTTGTCTCACACCCGCTTTTGATTGGGTATCAAGAGACACGTAGTTCAAAAAACGCTCAAGTAGTTTATCCATGTAGTCACCCTCACTTTTCGTGACAACATTATTAAGAAGCAAGAAAAGACAAATATTGCGTCAGGTCACTTTTACCCCTGCAAGCGGGAATATTTATCAACATTACCTTAATGAATATAAAGCTAAGCCAGTAATTCACAACAAGGATTGGCGATTCAAGCGGTTTGCCGTAGAATTACGGCCCTCTTTAAGAGTCACCAAGGTGGTTAACCACAAACCCCGCTTCGGTAAGCCATCCGTTGCGTTTACATGGGACAGAGTAAAAAATTGAATAAACAACCGAGTTCGCTTTCACCGCTGGTGCAATTGGCGGGAATTCGCAAATGCTTTGATGGTAAAGAAGTCATCCCTCAGCTGGATCTGACTATCAACAATGGCGAGTTCCTCACGCTGCTTGGCCCTTCTGGCTGCGGTAAAACAACCGTTCTTCGCCTGATTGCGGGTCTGGAAACTGTTGATTCTGGACGCATCATGCTGGATAACGAGGACATCACCCACGTTCCGGCGGAAAACCGCTATGTGAACACCGTTTTCCAAAGCTACGCGCTATTCCCCCACATGACCGTATTCGAAAATGTGGCCTTTGGTCTGCGTATGCAAAAAACCCCTGCAGCTGAAATTACGCCTCGCGTTATGGAAGCTTTGCGGATGGTGCAACTGGAAAGCTTCGCTCAACGCAAACCGCATCAACTCTCAGGCGGTCAACAGCAACGCGTCGCCATTGCCCGCGCGGTGGTTAACAAGCCTCGCCTGCTGCTGCTTGATGAGTCGCTCTCGGCGCTGGATTACAAACTGCGCAAACAGATGCAGAACGAGTTGAAAGCGTTACAGCGTAAGCTTGGTATTACCTTCGTCTTTGTCACTCACGATCAGGAAGAAGCACTCACCATGTCAGACAGGATTGTGGTGATGCGCGATGGTCGTATTGAGCAGGATGGTACACCGCGCGAAATTTACGAAGAGCCGAAGAATTTGTTTGTTGCCGGATTCATTGGCGAAATCAATATGTTCAACGCCACGGTGATCGAGCGACTTGACGAACAGCGCGTACGGGCTAACGTTGAAGGTCGCGAATGTAATATCTACGTTAACTTCGCCGTTGAACCAGGGCAAAAGCTGCATGTTCTGCTGCGTCCGGAAGACTTACGCGTTGACGAAATTAACGATGACAACCACGTCGAAGGGCTGATTGGTTACGTTCGCGAGCGTAACTATAAAGGCATGACGCTGGAGTCAGTGGTTGAACTGGAAAATGGCAAGATGGTGATGGTCAGCGAATTCTTCAACGAAGACGATCCTGACTTTGACCACTCCCTCGACCAGAAAATGGCCATTAACTGGGTAGAAAGCTGGGAGGTCGTACTGGCTGATGAAGAACACAAGTAAGTTCCAGAATGTAGTGATTGTCACTATTGTCGGTTGGCTTGTGTTGTTTGTCTTTCTGCCCAACCTGATGATCATTGGTACCAGCTTTTTGACCCGCGACGACGCCAGTTTCGTCAAAATGGTCTTTACGCTGGAAAACTACACACGTCTACTCGATCCGCTCTATTTTGAAGTGCTATTGCACTCACTGAATATGGCGCTGATCGCTACCCTCGCCTGCCTGGTTCTGGGCTATCCGTTTGCCTGGTTTCTGGCGAAGCTGCCGCACAAGGTGCGTCCACTGCTGTTGTTTCTGCTGATTGTTCCGTTCTGGACCAACTCACTGATTCGCATCTACGGGCTGAAAATTTTCCTCAGCACCAAAGGCTATCTCAACGAGTTTTTGCTCTGGCTGGGCGTTATCGACACCCCCATTCGCATCATGTTCACTCCCAGCGCGGTGATTATCGGTCTGGTTTACATTCTGCTGCCGTTTATGGTGATGCCGCTGTACTCCAGTATCGAAAAACTGGATAAGCCGTTGCTGGAGGCAGCACGCGATCTCGGTGCCAGCAAGTTGCAGACCTTTATCCGCATCATTATCCCACTGACGATGCCGGGAATTATTGCCGGATGCTTGCTGGTGATGCTGCCGGCAATGGGCCTGTTCTACGTGTCTGACCTGATGGGCGGTGCGAAAAACCTGCTGATCGGAAACGTCATCAAGGTCCAGTTCCTCAATATTCGTGACTGGCCGTTTGGTGCAGCTACCAGCATTACGCTGACTATCGTAATGGGCCTGATGTTGCTGGTTTACTGGCGCGCTTCTCGTTTGCTGAATAAGAAGGTGGAACTCGAATGATCGGTCGACTGCTTCGCGGCGGTTTTATGACCGCTATCTACGCGTACCTGTATATTCCAATCATTATTTTGATTGTGAACTCCTTTAACAGCTCGCGCTTTGGCATCAACTGGCAGGGTTTTACCACCAAATGGTATAGCCTGCTGATGAACAACGACAGCCTGTTACAGGCTGCGCAGCATTCACTGACGATGGCTGTGTTTTCGGCGACGTTTGCTACGCTTATCGGTTCACTGACGGCAGTTGCGCTGTACCGCTATCGCTTTCGCGGTAAACCGTTCGTTAGTGGAATGCTGTTTGTGGTGATGATGTCGCCAGATATCGTGATGGCGATTTCCCTGCTGGTGCTGTTTATGCTGTTGGGCATTCAGCTTGGCTTCTGGTCACTGCTGTTCTCGCACATCACCTTCTGCCTGCCATTTGTGGTGGTGACGGTGTATTCGCGCCTGAAAGGTTTTGATGTGCGGATGCTGGAAGCGGCGAAAGATCTCGGTGCCAGTGAATTTACCATTCTGCGAAAAATCATCCTGCCACTGGCAATGCCAGCGGTGGCGGCAGGCTGGGTGTTAAGCTTTACCCTGTCGATGGACGATGTAGTGGTTTCGTCGTTTGTCACCGGACCAAGCTATGAAATTCTGCCGTTAAAAATTTATTCGATGGTCAAAGTCGGCGTATCGCCGGAAGTTAACGCGCTGGCAACCATATTACTGGTGCTGTCGCTGGTGATGGTTATTGCCAGCCAGCTTATTGCTCGTGATAAAACGAAAGGTAACACAGGGGACGTTAAATGAAAAAATGGTCACGCCACCTGCTCGCGGCGGGTGCTCTGGCACTGGGCATGAGCGCCGCTCACGCTGATGACAACAACACGCTGTATTTCTACAACTGGACCGAGTACGTGCCGCCAGGACTGCTCGAACAGTTCACCAAAGAAACCGGTATTAAGGTTATCTACTCGACTTACGAGTCGAACGAAACCATGTACGCCAAGCTGAAAACGTACAAAGACGGTGCCTATGACCTGGTAGTTCCTTCGACCTATTACGTCGATAAAATGCGTAAAGAAGGGATGATCCAGAAGATCGACAAGTCGAAGTTAAGCAACTTCAGCAACCTCGATCCAGAAATGCTCAACAAGCCGTTTGACCCGAATAACGACTACTCCATTCCGTATATCTGGGGTGCGACGGCGATTGGCGTTAACGGTGATGCGGTGGACCCGAAATCGGTTACCAGCTGGGCCGATCTGTGGAAGCCTGAGTACAAAGGCAGCCTGCTGCTGACCGATGATGCCCGTGAAGTATTCCAGATGGCACTGCGTAAGCTGGGCTACTCCGGTAACACCACCGACCCGAAAGAGATTGAAGCCGCATATAACGAGCTGAAAAAACTGATGCCAAACGTGGCAGCGTTTAACTCCGATAACCCGGCAAACCCGTACATGGAAGGCGAAGTTAACCTCGGCATGATCTGGAACGGTTCTGCTTTCGTTGCTCGCCAGTCGGGTACACCAATTGACGTGGTGTGGCCGAAAGAAGGCGGCATTTTCTGGATGGACAGCCTGGCGATTCCGGCAAATGCCAAAAACAAAGAAGGCGCGCTGAAACTGATCAACTTCCTGCTGCGCCCGGATGTGGCAAAACAGGTTGCCGAAACTATCGGTTATCCAACGCCAAACCTCGCCGCGCGCAAACTGTTAAGCCCGGAAATAGCGAACGACAAGACGCTCTACCCGGATGCTGAAACCATTAAAAATGGCGAATGGCAGAGTGACGTTGGCCCAGCCAGCAGCATTTATGAAGAGTATTATCAGAAGCTGAAAGCAGGACGTTAATTCAGCAAGCGGGCGGTGGTATTACCGCCCGTTTTTTATTTAGCAAGGATGTGACTAATGAGTCAGGACAGTAAAGTTTTCTTTCGTATATTCCTCGGTATCGGTCTGGTACTGATCCTCATTTCTGTTGTGATCTTTTATAACCAGTTCACCTATAGCAAAGACGCGATTCATACCGAAGGCGTCATTGTTGATACCGTCTGGCACTCCAGTCATTCTCATCGCACGGGTAAAAATGGTTCGTGGTATCCCGTCGTTGCCTTTCGCCCGACGCCAGATTACACGCTAATTTTCAATTCGAGTATCGGCAGCGATTTTTATGAAGACAGCGAAGGCGATAAAGTTAATGTTTATTATTCTCCAGGACATCCTGAAAAGGCTGAGATAAATAACCCGTGGGTTAATTTCTTTAACTGGGGGTTTATCGGCATTATGGGCGTTATTTTTATCGCCGTCGGTTTATTAATCAGTATGCCCTCCTCTAAAAAGACACGCAGGAAACGGAAGTCCCGCCCATGAAAAAATTCATTATACTGCTCAGTTTACTGATACTCCTGCCTCTGACAGCAACCAGTAAGCCATTGATTCCAATAATGAAGACACTTTTTACGGATGTTACAGGTACTGTACCGGATGCTGAAGAGATTGCGCGGAAAGCCGAGCTTTTTCGTCAACAAACCGGGATTGCGCCGTTTATCGTGGTTGTACCTGGCGTTAATGAAGCAAGCTTCAGGCAAAATGGCAAAGCGATGCTGGCGCATGCGTCATCTTCATTGAGTGATGTAAAAGGAAGTGTTCTGTTACTTTTTACTACCCGCGAGCCACGGTTAATTATGATAACCAACGGCCAGGTTGAAAGCAGCATGGACGATAAACATCTCGGCCTTCTGGTAGAAAATCACACTCTGGCTTATTTACATGCAGATCTCTGGTATCAGGGAATCAATAATGCATTGGCTGTTTTACAAGCACAGATATTAAAACAACCGACGCCGCCACTGACATATTATCCGCATCCCGGACAACAGCAGGAGAATGATCCTCCCGGCAGTACCACGACATTAGGCCTTTTTGCCTGGGCGGTTGCATTCATCGTCTTTACTGCATTTTTTAACTACACAACGCGCCTTAATTATGCATTAAAGTTTGCAGTGGCGATGACTGTTGCCAATATGGGTTATCAGGCTTTATGTTTGTATATCGATGACAGCTTTGCGATTACCAGAATATCGCCACTCTGGGCAGGGCTGCTTGGTGTCTGTACGTTGATTGCCGCGTTGTTATGGACGAGTAAACGGTAAAAGAGGCAGTAAAGTGTGCATCTATTATGCCGGATGCGGCGTGAACGCCTTATCAGGCCTACAACATCGTGCAAATTCAATAAATTGCGCTTCTCTCGTAGGCCTGATAAGCGTAGCGCATCAGGCAATTACTCCTGCTTTATAATCCCTTCAGCAACTTTTCAACAAACTCAGGCACCACCTGGCTTGCCGGGCCGTAATATTTCTCGGCAAATTCATTACCGACCTGACTCGGTTCGAGATTGAGTTCAACCGTATGCGCGCCATGCAGCTTCGCTTCGTGGACAAACCCAGCAGCCGGATAAACATGCCCGGATGTGCCAATAGCAATGAAAATATCGGCCATCGACAACGCCGTATAAATTTCATCCATGCCAAGTGGCATTTCGCCAAACCACACTACGTGTGGGCGCAGCGGAGCCGGGAACTGGCAGCAATGACATTTGTCTTCTGGCGTGACGTCTCCGGTCCAGTCGAGAACCTGACCACTTTGCGAACAACGTACTTTCAGCAGTTCCCCATGCATATGAATCACATTGGTATTACCTGCGCGTTCATGCAGATTATCGATATTCTGCGTCACCAACAAAAAGCGATCGCCGAGGGCGTCTTGCAGTTTAGCCAGCGCGAGATGCGCGGCGTTAGGCTGAATTTCTGGCTGCTGTAGCTGACGGCGACGGGCGTTATAAAACGCTTGCACCAGTTCAGGATCGCGATCAAAACCTTCCGGTGTAGCCACATCCTCAACCCGATGTTCTTCCCATAGGCCGTCTGCAGCACGAAAGGTACGAATCCCTGATTCCGCAGAAATCCCAGCCCCTGTCAGTACGAGTACTCTTGGTTTTTCCATTGCTTCCGACACCACTTTATCTCTGAAAAAAATACGCTGACGTAAACGCTCACGCAGGCGGCGTTTATTTTTACGAAAACGACTTAACCGATGACCCCGACGCGACAGCATAGCAACCTCTGTAGTTTAATCGGTGAGATGTAGGAAGGCAGCTCCACGCATTCCGCCTGCATCACCGTGGCGCGCGCGTTCAATGCGCGGAACACGAGCTACAGGTAAGAGATGACGAGGCAGTCTTTCCGCCAGTTGCGTTGTTATTGCCGGGAAATTCGATAAGCCACCGCCAATAACCACCAGATCGGGATCAACAATGGTCAGGATATTTCCCAGACAAACCGCTAATAAATCCAGGTAACGCTCAACGTGCGCCCTTGCCTGCTCATCACCTTGATCATAACGCGCGATGATCTCGGGGGCCTGCAACGGTTGATGATAATAGTGTTGATACAGCCACGCAAAACCGCGACCAGACAGATAATTTTCAATGCAGCCATGCTGGCCGCAACCACAGCGGCGTAACGGGAAATCCAGCCCCATCATGGTTAACGCATCGACGGGAAGGCGCATATGCCCAAATTCACCAGTAATATAGCTTTTACCCGTTACCGCCTTACCGTTGAATACCAGTCCACCGCCAACGCCAGTCCCCAGGATCAGTCCCATCACCAACGGATATTGGGTAAATTCATCGTCCCAGGCTTCAGAAAGGGCAAAGCAGTTGGCGTCGTTATTTAGACGCACATCGCGTTCAAGGCGCGCGCTCAGATCGGCGCGTAGCGGTTTACCGCTGGCGGCGGGGACATTGGCGGCATACAGCGTGCCATCTTCTGTTTCCGGCATTCCCGGAATACCGATGCCGACAGAACCTTTACAGCCAAAACGCTGATCGGCTTCGGCCACCAGCTCACACACAGCATCTAAAAATGCGTCATAGCTGTCACGCGGTGTCGGCACCCGCTTTTCCCACTGCAAATGCCGACCGCTATCAAACACACCTAGCGCAATTTTCGTTCCACCAATATCAAACCCGTAATACATTGCCGCTCCTTGTTTTAATGTACTGCCTTTACTGGCCGCTAAGGACTCGCGCAGGGTCAATATTGCTGGCGCGCCGCGCCGGATACCAACTTGCCAAAAGACTCAGCAATAATGCTGTGACCAGTACGTAGAAGACATCCAGCCAGTGCAATTCCGATGGCAGGAAGTCAATAAAATAGATATCGCTGGAGAGGAACTGATGACCGATCTGCTCCTCAATCCACTCAATAATCGGGGTAAGTTGCAGTGAAACCACTACGCCGATAATCACGCCGCACAGACTGCCAAACAGCCCTGCCAGTAATCCATACCAGACAAAGATGGCGCGAATTAAACCGTCTTTGGCGCCCAGCGTTCTTAATACTGCAATATCGCCACTCTTGTCTTTTACTGCCATCACTAAGGTGGAGACGATATTGAAACAGGCCACGCCAATCACCAGTACCATCGCCAGATACATAATGGCGCGGATCATCTGGATATCGCGATACATATAACCGTAAGTACCTATCCAGCTCTTGATATAAACGTAGCTGTTGGTTACTTCACCCGCGTCGCGCACCAGCTTGTTGGCGTTAAAAACATCCGTCATTTTAAGGGCAATACCTGACACACTGGAACCCATATCAAGATATTGTTGGGCATCCGCCAGCGGGATCATGGCAAAACTGTGATCGAGTTGGCCACTCAACTGCAAAATACCCGCAACGTGCAAACGCACGCGTTTCGGCTGCATCAGTTTATGCTCGGGATTCGAATTCGGGATCATAATTGACACCCAATCCCCCTGCTTCACTTTCAGCGCATCTGCCACCCCTTTACCAATGATAATCTGCTGTTCGCCCGCTTTGAAATTGTTCCAGGCATCGCCCTGGACAAACGAGGGCAACGCGCTCAAACGCTGTTCCTGTTGCGGATCAACGCCTTTAACCTGCAGCGCGCGCAGATTAGCACCGCTCTCCACCAGTCCGGTGAAGTTGATATACGGCGCAGCGGCGGCAATACCCGGCACTTTTTGCACTTTATCCAGCGCTTCCTGCCAGTTAGTCCACGGCTGACTCACCGCTTCAATTTCACCGTGCGGTACTACCGCCAGAATGCGGTTATTCAATTCGCGTTCAAAGCCATTCATTGCGCTTAAGCCGACGATCAATACCGCTACGCCAAGTGCAATACCCACGGTAGAAATGACGGAGATCAGAGACACCATGCCTCCACGTCGCCGTCCGCGACTAAAACGCAGGCCAATTAATAACGATAAAGGCATCGCCATTACTCCGCCCCCATCAGGCTCAGTTCCGCCGTCAGACGACCATCACGCATCTCCAGCTGGCGGCTCATGCGTTTCGCCAGTTGCAGGTCGTGAGTAACCACCAGGAAAGCGGTACCCTGCAAGCGATTCAACTCACCAAGCAACTGGAAGATGCTGTCTGCGTTACGCGCGTCAAGGTTACCGGTAGGCTCATCCGCCAGTACCAGCCGCGGGTTATTGACCAGCGCACGGGCAATCGCCACACGCTGGCGTTCACCGCCGGAAAGCTCTGACGGGCGGTGATTCGCGCGATGCTCCAGCCCCACCGCTTTTAGCATATCCAGCGCGCGGCTGTTGATTTCAGCGGGCTTTTTCTTGCCAATCAGCAGCGGCATAGCCACGTTTTCCAGGGCGGTAAAATCCGGCAGCAGGTGGTGAAACTGATAAATAAAGCCCAGCTTCTGGTTACGCAGCTCCGCTTTCGCCGCCGAAGACAGTTTGCTCATTGGCTGACCATTAAAAATCACATCGCCGGAGGTTGGTGTATCCAGCCCGCCTAACAGGTGCAGCAAGGTACTTTTACCAGAACCAGAACTACCGACGATCGCCATCATTTCACCTTCGCCCACGCTGAAACTGACATTGTGCAGCACATCGGTTTGCACACTGCCTTCCTGATAGCGTTTGCACAGGTTGTCGCATTGCAACAGGATCTTATTCATAACGTAAAGCCTCAGCGGGTTGAGTGGCGGCAGCGCGCCATGAAGGGTAAAGCGTAGACAGCAGCGCGATAGCCATCGCCACCAGTGCAATAACAATGACCTGTAAAGGTTCAATAGCGACCGGCAGCGCCGCGCCATCAAGCAGGACGCCGATTATCGGCATCAGATTATTCAACTGGCTGGCAAGCAGTGCGCCAAGCGCCGCCCCCAGGATTGCACCGATAATCCCGGCGCTGGCCCCTTGCACCATAAAGACCATCATGATTTGACGCGGAGTCAGGCCCTGCGTCTGAAGAATTGCCACTTCGCCCTGCTTCTCCATCACCATCAACCCCAGCGAAGTAATAATATTAAATGCCGCAACAGCGACAATCAGGCTCAACAGCAAGCCCATCATATTTTTTTCCATGCGTACGGCCTGGAACAGCTCGCCTTTACGGTCACGCCAGTCCTGCCATTTGCTGCCTTCTGGCAGTTTTTGCTGGCTTAAAGAATCCACTTTCAACGGCTCATCCAGCCACAAACGCCAGCCGGTAATATTGCCTGCCGGATAACGCATCAGACGCGAGGCATCCTCAATATTCACCAGCATTTCATAGCCATCGACTTCACTGTTAGCGGCAAACGTGCCAATCACATTGAACAAGCGCTGGCTTGGAATACGCCCCATCGGTGTGAACTGGCTGGCAGATGGCACCATCACGCGGATTTGATCACCGCGATTGACGCCCAACTGTGAGGCAAGTTGTTCGCCGAGGATGACATTATATTTCCCCGGCTCGAGGTCAGTTTGTTTCACATTGACCAGATACGGCGTTAGCGGATCTTTTTGCGCCGGGTCGATACCCAGCATCACCCCGACCGCCACGCTACGGGCGCTTTGCAGTACCACATCACCGGTAGTGACAGGCGCGACGCGATTAACGCCGTCCAGTTTGACTGCCGTTTCCGGGAGTTGCTGCGGGTTAAGAGAGCCATGCTCAGAAGAGAGAATTGCCTGTGGCATCAGGCCAAGGATGTTGTTCTGCAGCTCGCGCTCAAAGCCGTTCATCACTGACAATACTGTAACCAGTGCCATCACCCCGAGGGTAATGCCGATGGTAGAAAGCCAGGAGACGAAACGACCGAAGCGATCCGCTGCACGCCCACGCATGTAACGCAGGCCAATAAATAGAGCGACAGGTTGGTACATGAAATCCGTCTGGTTGCTGTTAGCAAAGACACGAGTATATAAGCGAAAGCGGGATGGGTAAACGTCTGAACTGTAAGTGATCGTCAGGGCTAATCTGAAAAGTATTAGTAAATCAATCGGCTAAAGTGCCTCGTTTTCTCATTTCCCTTGTAACCTGATCTTTATCTGAAAAATAACTAAATACAGACAGATACGCATTACACCATGCGACTCGCCCCGCAGGATCAACCGCATGTTAAATAAAAAGAGCGTGTTGTCCTGATGAAACAAAAAGAGCTATGGATTAACCAGATCAAAGGGTTATGTATTTGTCTGGTGGTGATTTATCACTCGGTAATTACCTTTTATCCGCATCTGACCACTTTCCAGCATCCGTTATCGGAAGTCCTGAGCAAATGCTGGATCTATTTCAATCTTTACCTTGCGCCCTTTCGTATGCCGGTCTTTTTCTTTATATCCGGCTATTTGATTCGCCGCTATATCGATAGTGTGCGGTGGGGAAATTGTCTCGATAAACGTATCTGGAGCATCTTCTGGGTACTGGCACTTTGGGGTGTGGTGCAGTGGCTGGCGCTAAGTGCGCTGAATCAGTGGCTGGCACCTGAGCGCGATTTAAGCAATGCCTCCAATGCCGCGTATGCTGATTCCACTGGCGAGTTCCTGCACGGGATGATTACCGCCAGCACCAGCCTGTGGTATCTGTACGCTTTAATTGTCTATTTCGTGGTGTGTAAAATTTTTAGCCGTCTGGCGCTGCCACTATTCGCCTTGTTTGTACTGATGAGTGTGGCTATTAATTTTGTTCCCACGCCGTGGTGGGGAATGAACAGTGTGATCCGCAATTTGCCTTACTACAGCCTTGGCGCATGGTTTGGCGCAACGTTGATGACCTGTGTTAAAGAAGTGCCGTTGCGTCGCCATCTGCTGCTGGCTTCGCTTCTGGCTGTTCTTGCAGTTACTGTCTGGTTGTTTAACGTGTCGCTACTACTGTCGCTGGTGTCGATTGTGGTGATCATGAAGCTGTTTTATCAGTACGAGCAGCGTTTTGGTATGCGTCCCACCAGCCTGCTGAATGTGATTGGTTCCAACACCATTGCCATCTACACCACGCATCGCATTCTGGTAGAAATATTCAGCTTAAGTCTGATTCCGCAAATGAACGCGGGGCGCTGGTCGCCGCAAGTGGAACTGGCGCTCCTGCTGGTTTATCCCTTTGTCAGTTTGTTGATTTGTACACTGGCTGGCTTGCTGGTACGAAAATTTTCACAACGCGCATTCAGCGACCTGTTGTTCTCCCCACCTTCTCTGCCTGCCATCAGTTACTCTCGTTAAGCCATCGCCCCTGCCGGGGCGATTCGATTTGCTAAACCATGCCGATTACGGATAATGAACAGCATTGCTTATCAGAGATATGCCCCCATATGTTGAGGCATATCCTAACGAGACTCTGACAACCGTTATGCCTGAACAATATCGTTATACGCTGCCCGTCAAAGCGGGTGAGCAGCGTTTGCTGGGCGATTTAACCGGAGCTGCCTGCGCGACGCTGGTAGCGGAAATTGCCGAACGTCACGCCGGACCGGTGGTGCTTATTGCGCCAGATATGCAAAATGCCCTGCGTTTGCATGATGAAATCAGCCAGTTCACCGACCAGATGGTGATGAATCTGGCGGACTGGGAAACCCTTCCCTACGACAGTTTTTCGCCTCATCAGGACATTATCTCCTCACGCCTTTCCACTCTTTACCAGCTACCGACGATGCAGCGTGGTGTACTGATTGTTCCGGTGAATACGCTTATGCAGCGCGTTTGCCCGCACAGTTTTCTCCACGGCCACGCGCTGGTAATGAAAAAAGGTCAGCGGTTATCTCGCGATGCCTTGCGTACGCAGCTGGATAGCGCCGGATATCGCCATGTTGACCAGGTTATGGAGCACGGCGAATACGCCACGCGCGGCGCGTTGCTGGATCTTTTCCCGATGGGCAGCGAACTGCCTTATCGTCTTGATTTCTTTGATGATGAAATCGACAGTCTGCGGGTATTTGACGTCGACAGCCAGCGCACTCTGGAGGAAGTTGAAGCCATCAACCTGCTGCCCGCGCACGAATTTCCGACAGATAAAGCAGCGATTGAACTGTTCCGCAGCCAGTGGCGCGATTCTTTCGAAGTAAAACGCGACCCGGAACATATTTATCAGCAAGTAAGTAAAGGCACATTACCTGCCGGAATCGAGTACTGGCAGCCACTATTCTTCAGCGAACCGCTGCCGCCATTGTTCAGTTATTTCCCTGCTAATACATTGCTGGTGAATACTGGCGATCTGGAAAACAGTGCCGAACGTTTCCAGGCAGACACGCTGGCGCGTTTTGAGAATCGCGGCGTCGACCCGATGCGACCACTGCTGCCGCCACAATCGCTCTGGCTGCGGGTGGACGAGCTCTTCTCAGAGCTGAAAAACTGGCCGCGTGTACAGCTAAAAACTGAACATTTACCGACAAAAGCAGCGAATGCCAATTTAGGTTTCCAGAAACTGCCTGACCTGGCCGTTCAGGCGCAACAAAAAGCGCCGCTGGACGCGCTGCGTAAGTTCCTCGAATCCTTCGATGGTCCGGTGGTGTTCTCGGTAGAAAGTGAAGGACGGCGTGAAGCGCTGGGTGAGCTGCTCGCCAGAATCAAAATCGCCCCGCAACGCATTATGCGTCTTGATGAAGCCAGCGACCGTGGGCGTTATCTGATGATTGGCGCCGCAGAGCATGGTTTTGTCGATACGGTACGTAATCTGGCGCTGATTTGCGAAAGCGATCTACTCGGTGAACGCGTTGCCCGTCGTCGTCAGGACTCACGGCGCACCATCAACCCCGACACGCTGATCCGCAACCTCGCGGAGCTGCATATTGGTCAGCCGGTGGTGCATCTGGAACACGGCGTCGGGCGCTATGCCGGAATGACCACACTGGAAGCGGGCGGCATTACTGGCGAGTACCTGATGCTCACCTATGCCAACGACGCCAAACTGTATGTTCCGGTGTCGTCACTGCATCTGATTAGCCGTTACGCGGGTGGCGCAGAAGAAAATGCCCCGCTGCATAAACTGGGCGGCGATGCGTGGTCGCGGGCGCGGCAGAAAGCGGCGGAAAAAGTGCGTGATGTGGCGGCGGAATTGCTGGATATCTACGCTCAACGCGCCGCCAAAGAGGGCTTCGCATTTAAACACGATCGTGAGCAATATCAATTGTTCTGCGATAGCTTCCCGTTTGAAACCACGCCGGATCAGGCGCAAGCCATTAATGCAGTGCTTAGTGACATGTGTCAGCCGCTGGCAATGGATCGTCTGGTGTGTGGCGATGTTGGCTTTGGTAAAACAGAAGTCGCGATGCGCGCCGCTTTCCTGGCGGTAGAGAACCACAAGCAGGTGGCGGTGTTGGTGCCCACTACCCTTCTCGCGCAACAGCATTACGATAACTTCCGCGACCGTTTCGCCAACTGGCCGGTACGCATCGAAATGATCTCCCGTTTCCGCAGCGCCAAAGAACAGACGCAAATCTTAGCGGAAGTGGCGGAAGGGAAAATCGATATTCTGATCGGCACGCACAAACTGCTGCAAAGCGACGTTAAGTTTAAAGATTTAGGTTTGCTGATTGTCGATGAAGAACACCGCTTCGGGGTGCGTCATAAAGAGCGCATTAAAGCGATGCGCGCGAACGTGGATATTCTGACGCTTACCGCTACGCCAATCCCGCGTACGCTGAATATGGCGATGAGCGGAATGCGCGATCTGTCGATTATCGCCACGCCGCCCGCCCGTCGTCTGGCGGTCAAAACGTTTGTCCGCGAGTATGACAGTCTGGTGGTAAGAGAAGCTGTCCTGCGTGAAGTTCTGCGCGGGGGTCAGGTTTATTATCTCTACAATGATGTGGAAAACATCCAGAAAGCCGCCGAACGGCTGGCGGAACTGGTGCCAGAAGCGCGGATCGCCATCGGTCACGGGCAGATGCGTGAGCGCGAACTGGAACGGGTGATGAATGATTTCCATCATCAACGTTTCAACGTGCTGGTTTGTACCACGATTATCGAAACCGGGATCGACATCCCTACCGCCAACACCATTATTATTGAACGCGCGGATCACTTCGGCCTGGCGCAGCTGCACCAGTTGCGCGGTCGCGTCGGACGTTCGCATCATCAGGCATATGCATGGTTGCTGACGCCGCATCCAAAAGCGATGACCACCGATGCGCAAAAACGTCTTGAAGCGATTGCTTCGCTGGAAGACCTTGGCGCAGGCTTTGCCCTGGCAACGCACGATCTGGAGATCCGCGGCGCGGGTGAACTACTCGGCGAAGAACAAAGCGGTTCGATGGAAACCATCGGTTTCTCGCTGTATATGGAGTTGCTGGAAAACGCTGTTGATGCGCTGAAAGCCGGACGCGAGCCGTCGCTGGAAGATCTCACCAGCCAGCAAACAGAAGTCGAGCTGCGGATGCCGTCGCTATTGCCAGATGATTTCATCCCTGACGTGAATACGCGTTTGTCGTTCTATAAACGTATTGCCAGTGCCAAAACGGAAAACGAACTGGAAGAGATCAAAGTCGAACTTATCGATCGCTTCGGTCTGCTGCCGGATCCGGCGCGTACCCTGCTGGATATTGCCCGTTTGCGCCAGCAAGCGCAGAAGCTGGGGATCAGGAAGCTGGAAGGTAATGAGAAAGGCGGCGTGATCGAATTTGCCGAGAAGAATCACGTGAATCCAGCCTGGCTGATTGGTTTGCTGCAAAAACAGCCGCAGCATTATCGCCTTGATGGTCCGACGCGCCTGAAGTTTATTCAGGATTTGAGCGATCGGAAAACACGTATCGAATGGGTCCGTCAGTTTATGCGTGAGCTGGAAGAGAACGCGATCGCATAATGGTTAGATCGGGGGCGTTTCTGCGCCCCTTTAGATATTTAACCCACGCAAAACTGCCTGATGCGCTGCGCTTATCAGGCCTACAAACTGATAAGTCGTTCACGCCGCATTTGGCATGAAACATCGATCACTTTGTCTGGCATCTCTACCTCCCCAACATTTACAAATTCTTTGCACTTCCCTGCACTACCCGACACAGCCACCATTCATAATTCATGCTTATCTTTTTATTACAATAACCTTATATTTTTTATGGATTTTTGGTGATGATCAAAACGCGTTTTTCTCGCTGGCTAACGTTTTTTACGTTCGCCGCTGCCGTAGCGCTGGCGCTACCGGCAACTGCTAATACCTGGCCGCTGCCGCCTGCAGGCAGTCGTCTGGTTGGCGAAAACAAATTTCATGTGGTGGAAAATGATGGTGGTTCACTGGAAGCCATCGCCAAAAAATATAACGTCGGTTTTCTCGCGCTGTTACAGGCCAACCCCGGCGTTGATCCGTATGTACCACGCGCAGGTAGTGTGTTAACCATTCCGTTGCAAACTTTACTACCAGATGCGCCACGCGAAGGCATTGTGATCAACATTGCAGAGCTGCGTCTCTATTACTACCCGCCGGGCAAAAATTCAGTAACCGTGTACCCAATAGGCATTGGTCAGTTGGGGGGTGACACGCTGACACCGACAATGGTGACCACCGTTTCTGATAAACGTGCCAATCCAACCTGGACGCCTACGGCGAACATCCGCGCCCGTTATAAAGCGCAGGGAATTGAGTTGCCTGCGGTAGTTCCGGCTGGACCGGATAACCCAATGGGGCATCATGCGATTCGTCTGGCGGCCTATGGCGGCGTTTATTTATTGCACGGAACGAACGCCGATTTCGGCATTGGCATGCGGGTAAGTTCTGGCTGTATTCGCCTGCGTGATGACGATATCAAAACTCTCTTTAGCCAGGTCACCCCAGGCACCAAAGTGAATATCATCAACACGCCGATTAAAGTCTCTGCAGAACCAAACGGTGCGCGTCTGGTTGAAGTGCATCAGCCGCTGTCAGAAAAGATTGATGACAATCCGCAGCTGCTGCCAATCACGCTAAACAGTGCAATGCAGTCATTTAAAGATGCGGCGCAAACTGACGCCGATGTCATGCAGCAGGTGATGGATGTACGTTCCGGAATGCCGGTAGATGTGCGCCGCCATCAACTGAGCCCACAAGCACTGTAAATTTCAGATAAAAAAATCCCCGCAACACAGCATGTCGCGGGGAAAAAAGCAGCAATAGCGGGCATTAATGAGGGTTAATGCTTATTTATAAATGACTGCCGTTCCGTGGAGGGTATTCGGACCGGTTACTGAAGTAATACGGAAAGATTTTGCGCCCATCTCATCCGCTTTTTGTGCTAGTTGTTCTTCCAGCGATCCCAGATTTGTCCCCGCGTTAGCACTAATAGTACCCACTTTTTGTTGGCCTTCTGGTGTTGCCTGAACTTCGACAGCAGCAAAGCTGGCAAATGACATGGAACTTAAAATCGCCGCAGCGATGAGGGTTTTTACGTTTTTCATAATAGTGGCCTTATGCAGATGAATGGCATCGCAAGCAATTACTTAACGATCGATAACTAAATGATAGATGTGATCTGGATCACATACAAGAAGTTTTTTATAACAATCATTAATTAAATTAAAAAACTTTAAATTTCAGTTAAATAGAGAGTTTTTATTTTTCTATTCTCTGGACTGGTGAACGAAGGTGATTATTTTTATAATAACCATTCATTCACAGCCACCAGGTACAATGGCATCATGGCAACAGACTCAACACATTGTGTAAAAAAAAGCCGTGGCCGCCCAAAAGTGTTCGACAGGGACGCCGCGCTTGATAAGGCCATGAAATTGTTCTGGCAGCACGGTTATGAAGCGACTTCCCTTGCAGACCTCGTCGAAGCGACCGGAGCCAAAGCGCCAACGCTCTACGCAGAATTTACCAACAAAGAGGGGTTATTCCGCGCCGTACTCGACCGTTATATCGATCGCTTTGCCGCCAGGCATGAAGCGCAGTTGTTTTGTGAAGAAAAAAGCGTGGAGTCTGCACTGGCAGACTATTTCGCTGCCATCGCCAGCTGCTTTACCAGCAAAGACACCCCAGCTGGTTGCTTTATGATAAACAACTGCACCACGCTTTCACCGAATTCTGGCGATATTGCTCATACGGTAAAATCACGCCACGCAATGCAAGAACGCACCTTGCGGCAGTTTTTAAGTCAACGCCAGGCTCGCGGGGAAATTCCCGCCCACTGTGACGTAACGCATCTTGCGGAATTTCTTAATTGTATTATTCAGGGGATGTCGATAAGCGCCCGCGAAGGCGCATCGCTGGAAAAACTGATGCAGATTGCCCGAACAACGCTGCGTTTATGGCCGGAACTGGTGAAGTAAGACGCAAAAAAAGCCCCTCAGCCTGAGCGAATGAGGGGCTAAATTGCAGAGTACAGCCTTTTTATACTTTGTTATTCAGAACCAGTTGCCCGTTGTTATCTAATGGGATTTGCGTCCCCGGATCGCTGTTCATCCGAATTTTGCCCTGCTGGTCGCCAATCTTATAGGTCACGTCATAACCGAGCATTTTTTCTGACTTGTCATACACCGTTTTACAACGCTGCTGCGTGGTAGTGTAAGTATCGCTTTCCTGGAGAGAGCCCTGGATCTGGTTACCGGCATATCCGCCGCCCAGCGCCCCCACAACAGTGGCGACATCTTTACCACGACCACCACCAAACTGATGCCCTATCACCCCGCCAGCCACGGCCCCGAGGACCGAACCAGCAATGCGGTTTTCATCCTGCACCGGTCGGCGATGGGTCACCGTGACATTGCGGCACTCCTGACGCGGTGTTTTAACCGTTTCCTTGATTGGGGTTGCAGAAACAACCTGAGCGTATTGCGGGCCACGTTCAAACACGTTCAGACTGGCCACTGCCGCTACGCCAAGCGCAGCCGCTACACCAATCCCGATACCCGCCAACATTGATTTATTCACGGGAACACCTCCTTCTTTGCAGTTATGACAATCATGCAAGCGAAGGGGAAAAGCAGCTATCAGACAGAAGATGAAAAACGTGGGAATAGTAGGAAAAGCAGAAGGATTCAGAGAAGTCTGATGCCTGACAGGATGCTTAACACATCTTATCAGGCCTACAGCTCGTACCGCTTCTTTAGGGCGGATAAGGCGTTTACGCCACATCCGCCAATGCACGCCGATTAATGCAGTTTCAGACGCGGACGGATAACGCGGTTGATACTTCCCACCAGCATCATTAACCCGGTTTTAAAGTAGCCATGTAGCGCAATCTGATGCATTCGGTATAGCGAGATATACACAAAGCGCGCAATACGCCCTTCAATCATCATTGACCCACGCGTCAGGTTACCCATCAGGCTACCAACAGTGGAGAAGTTGGACAGCGATACCAGCGAACCGTGATCCTTATACTGATAATTTTTCAGTGGCTTACCGTTCATCTGCGCCAGAATGTTGTTCATTGCGCAGGTCGCCATCTGGTGTGCAGCCTGAGCTCGCGGCGGAACAAAGCCCCCTTCCGGACGCGGGCATGATGCACAGTCGCCAATAGCGTAAATGTCTGGATCGCGCGTGGTTTGCAGCGTCGGTTCCACCACCAGTTGGTTGATACGGTTGGTTTCAAGACCACCAATATCTTTCAGGAAATCGGGTGCTTTTATCCCGGCAGCCCACACCATCAGATCGGCCTGAATATATTCGCCATCTTTAGTGTGCAAACCACCTTCATCGGCACTGGTAACCATAGTTTGCGTCAGCACGCGAACGCCCAGTTTCGTTAACTCATTGTGAGCCGCAGCAGAGATACGCGGCGGCAACGCTGGCAAAATTCGCTCGCCCGCTTCCACCAGAGTAACGTTCAGGGCTTCGTTGGTCAGCCCTTTGTAACCGTAACTGTGCAGTTGTTTCACGGCATTGTGCAACTCGGCAGAGAGCTCTACGCCGGTCGCGCCGCCACCAACAATCGCAATATTCACCTTACCATTGGCGCCAAGGTTGGCAGAAAACTTCAGGAACAGATTCAGCATCTCCTGATGGAAACGACGCGCCTGATGCGGGTTATCGAGGAAAATGCAGTTCTCTTTTACGCCCGGCGTGTTGAAATCATTAGAGGTGCTACCCAGCGCCATCACCAGTGTGTCGTAAGCAATTTTCCGCTCAGGAACTAACAATTCGCCTTTTTCGTCGCGCAGTTCTGCAATGGTGATTGTTTTCGCTTCACGATCGATATCAACCACGGAACCCAGCTGGAACTGGAAACCATGATTACGAGCATGGGCCAAATAACTTAGCGCATCGACGCCTTCATCGAGCGATCCGGTCGCCACTTCGTGCAGCAACGGTTTCCACAGGTGGCTGTGGTTACGATCGACCAACGTAATTTTGGCTTTTTTCTTGCGCCCCAGCTTATCTCCAAGCTGTGTTGCCATTTCCAGCCCACCAGCACCGCCGCCGACAATCACAATCTTTTTCAATGGCGTAGTCAACGTGACCCCCTTAAATTTATTAACCAATTGTTAACTAATAGTTATTAACATAGCTCTTAATTAACAACAGGTTACAGCAATGAAAATGTTCTTCGCTATTGAGAATAACACGAATGGTGCATTGGTCATACCAAAATTGATGTTAATCAAGTTTTGTTGCTGAAAAGATAGGCTAATTTACCTGTTGAGATCAAAAAACAGAGTTTATTGTTTATTATTTAAACAAATCCAGGGAGGAGTGATATAGGGTGAGGCGTATATGGAGGGCGTTTGGTAGGCCTGATAAGATGCGCAGCATCGCATCAGGCATTGGTGTACGGCCGTCGAATGCGGCATGGACATCTTTTCCGAACGATAGAATCCGGGTCGCATCAGGTACCCAACAAGGTTACCTGATGCGACGATGCCAATTAACCGAGGGTTTTGAATGCTTTAATGCGCTGCAAATGCGGAGAGATATTTTTGAATTTGTGCGTCTGCTCTTCGTCCCAGACAATCTCGTAATAATGATGCAACTCTTCAGATGTCCGCTGACTGTTAAGCGCTTCATCATTACGCGATAAAATCACCAGACAACGATCGCGATTCTTCTCGCGGAAGTTGGTCACACACTTGGTAGCAATATCGGCATACTCTTCCGGGCGATCAATCTTCCCTTCCATGTTCTCATAAGGGAACAAATTGGGGTTGAAGATCACCTGGCGAATATCACAGAGAAAACCAATCCGCTCTGCCCAATAACCGCCCAGACCAACGCCACAAATGAGCGGGCGCTCATCGACATTCAGTTGCAGCATTTTGTCCACTTCTTTGAGCAGATGCTGCATATCATGTTTCGGATGCCGGGTGCTGTAGCTTATTAGCCGTACATCCGGGTCAATAAACTGCAATTGTAAGACTTTCTCGTGGTTACCCGGACTGTTAGAGTCAAAACCGTGCAAATAGATAATCATCGCTTCCTCACATAAGCCAGGGTTAGTGACCTGCCTTCTCTTCCTGCCAGCGTTCATGTAACTGATTCAGACGGGCGCTGATCTCTTTCCAGCGAGCCGAGTCCATCAGTTCCTGTCGCGAAAATGAACCTTTATGATACAAACGTGTAACACGTTCTGCCTTGATCGGTGACAGATTATCTAACACGCTGACGGCTCCTTTACGATTATTGCAGACCAGGATCATATCGCAACCTGCATCCAGTGATGCCTGTCCACGCTCGGCATAACTGCCCATAATCGCTGCGCCTTCCATCGATAAATCGTCAGAGAAAATCACGCCGTCAAACCCCAGCTCCTGACGTAAAACAGTTTTCAGCCAGTGGGGAGAACCGCTCGCCGGACGCGGATCCACATCGCTGTAAATCACATGCGCAGGCATAATGGCGTCGAGTTTATTTTCACGAATTAACGTGCTGAAAACCGACATATCTTTAGCGCGAATCTCCGATTGCGGGCGTGGGTCGCACGGCGTCTCTTTGTGTGAGTCTGCCGTTACTGCACCGTGGCCAGGAAAGTGTTTACCGGTGGTTTTCATTCCGGCTTCATGCATACCATCAATAAACCGGCTGGCGATTGCGAGGGCTTTTTCTGGGTCGGCATGATAAGAACGCTCACCAATCGCCGCGCTGATATGCCCTACGTCCAGCACTGGCGCAAAGCTGATATCAATATCCATAGCGATCATTTCGCTGGCCATCAGCCAACCCGCCTCTTGCGCCAGTTTGCCCCCCTCTTCCATTCCCAACAGCGCGGCAAAAGATTGTGCCGCCGGTAAGCGGGTAAAATCGTCACGAAAACGCTGCACACGTCCACCTTCCTGATCCACCGCCACCACCAGGTGATTGCGTGAAGCTGCGCGGATCTGGCGTACCAGTTCGCGCAACTGTGCCGGATCATGATAGTTACGTGTAAAGAGAATCAGTCCTCCCACCAGCGGATGCGCAAGTATTTCGCGCTCTTCCGCGTCCAGTTCGTAACCTTCGACATCCAACATTACTGGACCCACACTGCTCTCCTTATTGTTTTATTGATAGCTGCCGCCAGGTGTCATCGGCCAGCCTGATAAATTGTTGATCGCCGGTTTGTTTCCAGCGGTACTCAAACCACCCTGCTTTCAGCATCAGTAGCCAGGGAAACCAGCGCCTGACCTGATGCCACAAATGCACCGGATTAATATTCGCCCGCGCGGCATAGTCATTAACCAATTGCCGATGTTGCTCACTATTTTCCACCCACACCGCCGCCAGTTCCAGAGCGATATCGCCATCACCGGCATACTCCCAGTCGATGAGCTTTAGCCCTGACGAGGTATAGACTAAGTTCCCGGCATGAACATCCATATGCAACGGACTTAATCGTAACGGCTGTGGTTCGCGCGCTTTGCGCAGACGTTTTAATAGTCGCAACCAACCTGCTGTCCGCCGTGCCGGATCGCTTCGCTGCCAGTACCGTTCCAGTAACGGCAGCAGGGTTATTCGCCAGCCAAAACGCGGTTGTTGATGCAGATAATACAGCAAGCCTGCCAGTTCGTCGGTATCCGGCAATTGCGTTTTTACCTCGCCGGGCAAATAGTCAACCACCATCCAGCCACGGAGATAAAGATGTGGCTGTGGCGCAAGACAGGCGGGTAATTGTGATAACGCCCGATACTGGCGCAGGAACACGGACTGCGGCGCATCAGGATCGTGAGTCTGACGCACAATAAAACGCTGATCCTGATGTTCAATGAGAAAACTCCCGCCGCTAAGTCCACTGTTAAACGTCGCGACGGGGTGATACTGCGGGAAATAGCGCGACAATAATTCGTCGCGCGTGATGGGATTATTGTTGCTGAACGGCACCTTTACCTGACCAGATAATTTCGCCCGTTTGCACCAGCATCAGCTGCATTTGCAGAGCCGGAGCGTTAACGTTGCCAGAGGCGCTGGAGTAAAGCACATAATGAGCCCCAACGTTGCGAGCAATACCAATGGCTTTACTACGGGTGCCTAAGCTGTCCTGCGGCGACAAACCTAACTGCTGCTTGGCCATCGAAAGCTGCTGGGCGGAAACAAGGGTAAATTTACCGTTATTGGCCAGTGCATTGCGCAGCGTTTCTGTCGCTTCCCCGGTATTCAAAGAACCATTGGTGCGGTTATTGACGCTATCAACCAGCAAGACACTGCCTGCGGTCACGCCATCGGCCCCAAGCATTTTACTGACCATCGGCTGCATTGCGCCATTCCAGTCATAATGGCGAATATGCGGCGCAGGTGGTGCGGTTTGGTCTTCGTGCTCAATTGGCCCTGGCTGCTGCGGGATCGTCGGCACCGATGGTACAGTGGGTTCTGGCTGTTGCGGCTCGGCAGGTTGCTCCGGCACAGGTTTCACCTCTTCTACCGGTGCGGGTTCACGTGGCCCCACACACCCGGCGAGAAACATCGCCAGCGCGGTAATCAAGGCGTAGCGACTCATTTTTGTCATCAAGATTCACCCCTTACAAATATAGATAAAGTCTGACTTTGTGCGCCCCAAGATAATTGGCGCTGCCGTACAGAGTTACCGCCGAACGTGCGGGAATGGTAACGCTGCGCGGCGTTTCCAGAGGATGCATCTCCAGCCCTCTGGCGTCATACCAGTAAAAACGATAATGAACGGTAACGGGTTCTTGCCTTTCGTTATAAAGCGTCGAGGATGCTGAAGGCTGAATATCAGACGTTGAAAGAACGGGCTTTTCTGCGCTAATGCCCGCTGCCAGCAAAGATGACTCCATCACCAGTGACTGTTCATCATTCACCGGAATTTCCGGATGTGAACGACAGCCTACCAGCAATAACAACACCAGAGACACCAGCCCAAAGCATCCTTTTCTCATCGTTACAGGCCTTTATGCGCCAGCATTGGCCCCAGAGGACGACCACCCAGCAGGTGCATATGAATGTGGTAGACCTCTTGCCCGCCATGGCGGTTGGTGTTCATGATCAGACGATAGCCATCTTCGGCAATGCCTTCTTGCTCGGCGATTTTTGCCGCTACTGTGATCATGCGTCCCAGCGCCTGCTCATGCTCGGCAGAGACGTCGTTCACGGTAGGAATCAGGATATTAGGAATGATTAAAATATGCGTTGGCGCTTGCGGCGAAATATCGCGAAACGCCGTTACCAGATCATCCTGGTAGACGATATCGGAGGGGATCTCACGACGAATAATTTTGCTAAAAATAGTTTCTTCTGCCACGACATTTTCCTTTTTCAAATAGTCATGCGTTGCGCCATGCTACGCCGCGCCACACTGCGAGTATAGAGTATGGTCGAGTTAAACCTGCTCTTTCAACCTTAAGCCACGATTTATTAAGCAAAAAATCGTTTTACTGCCGCATACATCGCCATTATTCCCCTTTATGCCTGCGAATGAACCGAAAACACACTTTCTCTTTGGTTTACATGTTAAATATGAATGCGTATATTTCTCATTTGCATTTCCATGTAAAATTATTAGCCCGCTAAATATAACCGCTCATCGCCCTCCTCTGGAATGAGCCTGACTACAACATAAATCAAGAGATTTCAGATGCTTTCGACACAATTTAACAGGGATAATCAGCATCCAGCCGCAGCCACGCCGTCGCTGCTCGCAGCCTGCATTGCTCTGGCTTTATTTCCTTCCGCTACATTTGCCGTGCCAACCGCCGAAGAAACAGTGATTGTTGAGGGGGCGGCCAATGCTCCAGTTGATGACGAAAATGATTACAGCGTAACGTCTACCTCTGTAGGTACTAAAATGCAGATGACCCAACGTGATATTCCACAGTCGGTCACTATTGTCAGCCAGCAGCGAATGGAAGATCAGCAACTGCAAACGCTGGGCGAAGTGATGGAAAACACTCTGGGGATAAGCAAAAGCCAGGCCGACTCCGACCGCACCCTCTATTATTCGCGTGGATTCCAGATCGATAACTATATGGTCGATGGCATTCCCACCTATTTTGAATCACGGTGGAATCTGGGCGACGCACTCACGGATATGGCGCTGTTCGAGCGTGTAGAAGTGGTGCGTGGCGCGACCGGGCTAATGACCGGCACCGGCAATCCTTCTGCGGCGATTAATATGGTCCGCAAACACGCCACCAGCCGTGAATTTAAAGGCGATGTCTCGGCGGAATACGGTAGCTGGAACAAAGAACGTTATGTGGCGGATTTACAAAGTCCGCTCACGGAAGATGGTAAAGTCCGCGCACGAATTGTTGGCGGCTATCAGAACAACGATTTATGGCTGGATCGCTACAATAGCGAAAAAACTTTCTTCTCTGGCATTGTGGATGCTGATCTGGGCGAGCTGACCACATTTTCTGCCGGTTATGAATATCAACGTATTGATGTTAACAGCCCGACCTGGGGCGGCCTGCCACGCTGGAATACCGATGGCAGCAGCAACAGTTACGATCGCGCCCGCAGTACCGCGCCTGACTGGGCGTATAACGACAAAGAGATCAACAAAGTCTTTCTGTCACTGAAGCAGCGATTTGCCGATACCTGGCAGGCGACGCTGAATGCTACCCATTCCGAAGTCGAATTTGACAGCAAAATGATGTATGTCGATGCCTACGTAAATAAAGCAGATGGAACGCTGGTGGGACCATATGGCAGCTATGGCCCCGGATTTGATTATGTTGGCGGCACTGGCTGGAACAGTGGCAAACGTAAAGTTGACGCGCTGGATCTGTTTGCCGACGGCAGTTATGAATTATTTGGTCGCCAGCACAATCTGATGCTCGGCGGTAGCTACAGTAAACAAAACAACCGCTATTTCAGCTCCTGGGCTAACGTTTTCCCCAATGAAATTGGCAGTTTCTACAACTTCAACGGTAACTTCCCGCAGACTAACTGGGCGCCGCAAAGCCTGGCGCAGGACGATACCACACATATGAAATCGTTATATGCCGCCACTCGTGTCACTCTTGCCGATCCGCTGCATCTTATCCTCGGCGCACGTTATACCAACTGGCGGGTTGATACGCTGACTTACAGCATGGAGAAAAACCACACTACGCCTTATGCGGGTCTGGTGTTTGACATCAATGACAACTGGTCGACCTATGCCAGCTATACATCTATTTTCCAGCCGCAAAATGATCGCGACAGTTCGGGCAAATATCTGGCGCCAATCACCGGTAACAACTACGAACTGGGTCTGAAATCAGACTGGATGAATAGCCGTCTGACCACCACGTTAGCCATCTTCCGTATTGAGCAGGATAATGTCGCCCAGTCCACCGGAGTGCCTATCCCCGGCAGTAACGGCGAAACCGCCTATAAAGCGGTGGATGGGACAGTAAGTAAAGGCGTGGAATTTGAACTTAACGGCGCAATTACCGACAACTGGCAGCTGACGTTTGGCGCAACGCGCTATGTGGCGGAAGATAACGAGGGGAATGCCGTTAATCCGAATCTGCCACGTACCACGGTTAAAATGTTTACCAGCTATCGGTTGCCTGTCATGCCAGAGTTGACGGTCGGCGGTGGCGTTAACTGGCAAAATCGGGTGTATACCGACACTGTGACACCGTATGGCACCTTCCGCGCCGAGCAAGGTAGCTACGCGCTGGTGGATCTGTTCACCCGCTACCAGGTGACGAAAAACTTCTCGTTGCAGGGGAACGTCAATAACCTGTTCGACAAAACCTACGATACCAATGTGGAAGGTTCTATCGTCTACGGCGCACCACGTAATTTCAGTATTACCGGCACGTATCAATTCTGATTAACACCTGTAAAAAAGGCAGCCATTCGGCTGCCTTAGTCTCCCCAACATCTTACGGATTAGTGGTTACGGATGTACTCATCCATTTCGGTTTTCAGGTTATCGGATTTAGTACCGAAAATCGCCTGAACACCAGAACCAGCGACCACTACGCCCGCTGCGCCCAGTTTCTTCAGGCCAGCCTGATCCACTTTGGACACATCCGCAACGCTGACGCGCAGACGGGTAATACATGCGTCAAGGTTAGTGATGTTTTCTTTACCACCAAATGCAGCAACCAGAGCCGGTGCCATTTCGCTGGAGCCGGTAGCTTTCGCATCTTCAGTTGCGTCTTCACGGCCCGGAGTTTTCAGATCCAGAGCTTTAATCAGTACGCGGAAGATGGTGTAGTAAACAATCGCATAACCAATACCGACAATCGGGAACAGCCACAGTTTGCTGCTGTTACCAGACAGGACGATGAAGTCGATCAGACCGTGCGAGAACGATGTACCATCGCGCATCCCCAGAAGAATACAGATTGGGAATGCCAGACCTGCCAGAATCGCGTGGATGATGTACAGGATCGGCGCAACGAACATGAAGGAGAACTCGATCGGCTCGGTGATACCGGTCAGGAACGAGGTCAACGCAGCGGAGATCATGATACCGCCCACTTTAGCGCGGTTTTCTGGTTTAGCAGAGTGCCAGATAGCAATTGCGGCAGCCGGCAGACCATACATTTTGAACAGGAAGCCGCCAGACAGTTTACCCGCAGTCGGGTCACCCGCCATATAACGCGGAATATCGCCGTGGAACACCTGACCTGCTGCGTTGGTGTATTCACCAATCTGCATCTGGAAAGGTACGTTCCAGATGTGGTGCAGACCAAACGGTACCAGGCAGCGTTCGATGAAGCCGTAAATACCAAACGCAACTACCGGGTTCTGGTAAGCAGCCCACTGGGAGAAGGTCTGAATGGCGGAACCAATTGGCGGCCAAATAAAGGACAGCACAACGCCAGTAAAGATGGCAGCCAGGCCAGAAATGATCGGCACAAAGCGTTTACCGGCAAAGAAGCCAAGATACTCAGGCAGCTTAATACGGTAGAAACGGTTAAACATGTACGCTGCGATCGCACCGGAGATGATCCCCCCGAGTACGCCCGTATCCGCCAGGTGTTTAGCGGCAATTTCTTCAGCAGGTAAATGCAGTACCAGCGGCGCAACCACGGCCATGGTTTTTACCATGATGCCATAGGCAACAACTGCGGCCAGCGCGGATACGCCATCGTTATTGGTAAAGCCGAGGGCGACACCAATTGCAAAAATCAGTGGCATGTTTGCAAAGACGGAACCGCCCGCTTCTGCCATAACATGCGATACAACGGCGGGCAGCCAGCTGAAATTCGCGGAACCGACGCCCAGCAGAATACCTGCGATAGGCAGTACGGATACCGGCAGCATCAGCGATTTACCGACCTTTTGCAGGTTAGCAAATGCATTCTTAAACATAATTGAGAGTGCTCCTGAGTATGGGTGCTTTTAACGTTCTCACGCGTGACAAGGGGGGGAGAACCTTGCCGTGTACAGGGCGTCTAAGCGCCCTTTATTTATTACACAGAGTAAAATAATTCATTATCGATTTGTTTGACGGCTATCACGTTTCAACTTCGGACCTTTAGCAAAGGTGCACATATTGACAAAAGAAATGTCATAATGCTTCAAACATGGCTATTCACCGCCCAATTTGCGGCGGTGAACTTTACTCGTTTTAGTAATTAATTACGAGCCTTAAAATAAATTCATTTAACGGATGGATTGAAGGCGGGAAGCGTCGATATGAAACAGGCGGGCGAAGTTATCGGTGGTTACCTGCGCCAGCTCTTCAACGGCAACACCTTTCAACACAGCCATGTATTCAGCAACATCACGAACCATTGCAGGTTGATTCTCTTTTCCTCGATGCGGCACAGGTGCCAAATAAGGCGCGTCAGTTTCTACCAGTAATCGGTCGAGCGGCACATAACGCGCGGCATCACGTAGTTGTTCTGCATTACGGAAGGTCACAATACCGGAGAAGGAGATGTAAAATCCAAGATCCAGTAATTTGCCTGCCGTTTCTCTGTCCTCTGTAAAACAGTGTAGTACGCCACCGCAATCCGTCACCTTTTCTTCGCGCAGAATTGCCAGCGTATCGGCGCGGGCGTCACGCGTATGAACGATAACCGGCTTGTTCAGTTCACGACCAATCTGGATATGGTGGATGAAAGACTCTTGCTGACGCACTTTAGTTTCCGGCGTGTAATAATAATCCAGCCCGGTTTCCCCGAGAGCAACAACGCCCTCTTCCGCCGCCAGGCGGCGTAAATCTTCCACATCACAGGGATCGTTCTGGTTGAGCGGATGCACACCGCAAGAAAATACGACGTTGTCACGTTCGCCTACCAGATCCCGCATATGCAGATAACCCGGTAATGTCGTGGCGACCGCCAGACAAAATTTCACATCGCGCGCAGCGGCTTTCGCCAGGACGTCATCCACGTCCTTATGCAAAGATTCATAATCCAGGCCATCGAGATGGCAGTGTGAGTCGACTAAAAACATGATGTTTCTCTTAAAGATGAGGCACCGGTAGCACAACGCCCGGTTGCAGATAATGCTCAATACGCAGTAAAAGATCGGTGATGAGAAGCTCTCGGTTTACGCCAGTGACAGAAATTAACTGCTCACGGGTGCGACATACATCCCCCAGTATAGCCTGCAGGCGCGAGGGAGAAAGCTGGTTTGCCAGCGCAGCAACAACGCCCGGCACATCGACATTGGTAACCTGCGAAGCGCCATACTTACGCTTGAGCGCGTCCATCAACAGAGTTGCCAGCCAGTGCAAACGCGCCGGAGCTTGTTCGTGATTAAGTGTCGGCAACAGGGAATACCAGTCACCAGATTGCACACAGTGACCCAATGCCTGGCAAAGTGTTTCACGGACCTGCCAGGTATCTCCCTGAAACAACGCCAACGCCGCGCCAGGCGAACCGGCGCTTAAGCGCAGTGCGGCAAGTAACGCGTCCTGTGACATTGTCACTTCACGTGAAAGCCAGGTCACGGCGTACTGTTCTGGCGGTGGTGCCAGGTAATGTAGCCGACAGCGACTACGTAATGTCGCCAGTAAACGTTCAGGCTCTCGGGTAGCAAGGAAAAACCAGGTTTCTGCCGGCGGCTCTTCCAGTGTTTTTAGCAAAGCGTTCGCCGCTGCGTCGGTCAGCAAGGCGGCATCGGTTATCCAGACAACTTTAGCGCCGCCTAAACGCGCGTGCTCATTCAGTTTTTCAGTGACTTCACGCACCGCATCAATGCCCAGCGCGTTTTTCCCTTTTTCGGGAGCAAGGGTGTAATAGTCGGGATGCGTTCCCGCCTGCATCAACTGACATCCACGACAATGGCCGCAGCTTTTATGACCCTCTGGTTGTTGGCACAGGAGATAACGGCTTAAAGCGTAGATTAAGGCATCATCGCCCATGCCAGGTAACGCCTGAATGAGTAGCGCATGGTGACCCCTTCCGGCCTGATAGCTGGCTACCAGTTTCTCGAAATCGGGTCTTAACCACGGATACCATCTCATGCGTTATGTTCCTTAACCCAGTGAATCACGGTGGTGCGAATTGCCTCCATGACGGCTTCCAGTGGCTGGGTGGCATCAATGGTGTAAATGCTTTTATCCTGTGCCGCCAGTTCCAGATAGCGGGCGCGAGTACGATTAAAGAAATCGAATGACTCTTGCTCAATGCGATCCAGTTCGCCACGCGCACGGGCGCGTTTTAGCCCCACTTCTGGTGTCACATCAAGATAAAGCGTCAAGTCAGGACGAAAATCTCCCAGAACAGCATCACGCAGCGTTGCCAGCATATGCTGGTCAATTCCACGACCGCCGCCCTGATACGCCTGAGTGGAGAGATCGTGCCGATCGCCAATCACCCAAGTACCTTTCGCCAGCGCCGGTTTGATGACAGTTTCCACCAACTGAACGCGCGCGGCATAAAACATCAGTACTTCGGCTTTATCGGTAATGACTTCATCGCCTACCGATTTGATATCCAGCACCAGGCTTCTTAGTTTTTCCGCCAGTTGCGTACCGCCGGGTTCTCGAGTGAAAACCATGTCGCGGATCCCCAGTTGCTCAAGCGTCTCAACCACCACGTTTCGCGCGGTGGTTTTGCCTGCGCCTTCCAGCCCTTCAATGACGATATACTTACTGCGCATTTTTTTCCTTAAGCACTTTCAGGTAATCCTGCACAGACTTGTTATGACTGGCAAGATTGGTATTAAACGTGTGACCGCCTTTACCATCGGCCACAAAATAGAGGTACGGCGTTTTCGCCGGATGCGCAGCAGCCTTCAGCGAATCCGCCCCCGGCGTAGCAATCGCGCCTGGCGGCAGACCAGTAATGGTGTAGGTGTTATATGCTGTCGGCGTTTCCAGGTCTGCACGAGAAAGTTTGCCATTATAACGCTCTCCCATCCCGTAAATCACCGTCGGGTCGGTTTGTAGGCGCATGCCGATACGTAAACGGTTGATAAATACTGAGGCAACCTGATCGCGCTCGCTGGCAACGGCGGTTTCTTTTTCGATTATCGACGCCATCGTTACCAACTGGTTTTTATCTTTGTACGGCAGACCATCCGCGCGCCCATCCCAGGCGCTATCGACCGCTTTCACCATTTTCTTGTGCGCACGTTTAAGTAGCGCGACATCTGTGGTATTGGCGGTATACATCCAGGTGTCTGGCCAAAACCAGCCTTCAATCCACTCCGGATTTTCAAGTTCCAGGGCCTGCGCCACGGTAGCGTATTTATCGTCGCTTAACGTGTGCGTGATATAGGGTGCCTCACGCAATTGTTTGAGGTAGTCACTCAAACGCATTCCTTCTACCAGACGTAGCGGAAACTGCGCTTCTTTCCCGCTTTTCAGCAGTTGCAGCATTTCGCGCACGGTCATCTGCGGCGTAAAGCGATAAGTCCCGGCTTTGAAATGGGAAAGGTCCGGCTCAATACGCAGCAACCACTGAAAAACGCGGGGGCGATTGATGATTTTATCGGCATACAATTGTTCACCGAGAGCCATTCTTCCGGTGCCAGGTTTCAGGGTGAATATCGTCTCTTCTTTAATAAGTAATTTGCTGTCGGCAAGATGGCGAACCTTCCAGACGCCCACACCAGCGGCGATACCCAGTACCATCAGCAATAACAGGATAATCAATAACACTTTTTTCATGACAAATTCGGGTGCTCACAAAGTGGGGCTAAATATTCATATAGCGTTGTTGACGAAAAGAAGACATCATCACAGGCACGCACAGGCATAACTGGCATCAGCGCATTACAAACCATCACTTCATCTGCCTGCATCACGTCTTCCAACGAGGCTTGCACTTCGGCAATCTGATAGGAGGATTGTGCCAGTAAACGGATACAGAATTGTCGCATAATACCGTTAACTCCAGCCTGATCCAGACGCGGCGTGTAGACCACGTTGCCTTTACGCCAGAACAAATTAGCTGCACAGCATTCCGTAACCCACCCTTCACTGTCAAGAACCAGCGCCTCGTCGGCGTTTGTCTGCTCAAGATGAGAGCGAATCAACACTTGCTCAAGACGATTAAGATGCTTAATTCCCGCAAGATGAGGATTGCGTCCCAGGCGTACCGGGCTTAGTGCCAGCAGCATTCCCTCCTGGCGTAAGCGGTCATAATGCGTTGGGTAAGCCGTAACTGAGAGCATGCGCGTTGCCGGTCCGCTGTTTAACGTACTGTACCCTCGCCCACCACTGCCACGACTGATCACCACTTTCAGCACTCCATTCTGCTGCTCTGCCGCCAGAGTCGCCATCTCGTGCTCAAGCTGCGCCCAGAAGTCACAAACGATCATTAACCGCTGACAGGCTTCCTGTAGTCGCGTAATGTGCGCGGATAATAAGCTGACTTTACCGTCGATAATTCTGGCTGTTGTGAAACAGCCATCGCCAAATTGTATGGCCCGATCGCTTGCTGCCAGCGAATCCTGTTTATGACCGTTAATTAAGAACATACCGGCTCCTTATAATCGGATTGTAAGTGTGGCAGCATGTTCACTGCGGAACAAGTCTGAATAAAATCTAAGAAAAAAGGCCCGCAAGCGGACCTTTTATGTAGGTGGAAAATGGCGACTTAGATCTTTTTGAAGATCAAAGAACCATTGGTGCCACCAAAGCCGAAGGAGTTACACAGGGTGTATTCCAATCCGCTTACCTGACGCGCTTCATGCGGCACAAAATCCAGATCGCAACCTTCATCCGGGTTATCCAGGTTGATGGTCGGCGGAACAGCCTGATCGCGCAGCGCCAGGATGGAGTAGATAGACTCTACTGCACCTGCTGCACCTAACAGGTGACCGGTCATGGATTTCGTGGAGCTTACCAGCACACGGCTTGCAGCTTCACCGAAGATAGTTTTCACGGCCTGCGCTTCAGCTTTATCGCCTGCTGGCGTGGAAGTACCGTGCGCGTTAACGTAGCCAATCTGGCCAGGCTCAATTCCTGCGTCACGCAGAGCATTTGCCATCGCCAGAGCTGCGCCCGCGCCGTTTTCCGGCGGCGACGTCATATGGTAGGCATCGCTGCTCATACCAAAGCCGACGACTTCAGCGTAAATTTTCGCTCCGCGTTTTTTCGCGTGTTCGTACTCTTCGAGCACCAGCATACCGGCGCCATCGCCCAGTACGAAACCATCACGCTCTTTATCCCACGGGCGGCTAGCCGCTTGCGGGTTATCATTGCGGGTAGATAATGCACGTGCCGCGCCGAAACCACCTACGCCCAGCGGCGTACTGGCTTTCTCTGCGCCACCTGCAACCATCACGTCAGCATCGCCATACGCGATAATACGCGCAGCATGGCCAATGTTGTGCACGCCAGAAGTACAGGCGGTCGCGATAGAAATGCTTGGGCCACGCAGGCCATACATGATTGTCAGATGACCTGCCACCATGTTCACAATCGTTGACGGAACGAAGAATGGGCTGATCTTACGTGGACCACCGTTCATCAGAGATGTGTGGTTTTCTTCGATCAATCCGAGTCCGCCAATCCCGGAGCCAATAGCGGCACCAACACGGGTTGCGTTCTCTTCCGTTATTTCAAGGCCAGAATCCTGCATGGCCTGAACGCCAGCGACAATTCCATATTGAATGAAGGCATCCATCTTGCGCTGTTCTTTGCGCGAGATGATGTCATCACAGTTAAAATCCTTTACTAAGCCAGCAAATTTCGTTGCATAGGCGCTAGTATCGAAATGGTCGATTAGGCTGATGCCACTCTGACCGGCAAGCAGAGCTTTCCAGGTAGACTCTACGGTATTGCCGACAGGAGACAACATGCCCAGTCCGGTCACAACTACACGACGCTTAGACACGTTTGTCCTCCAGGGAGGGAAAAAATGATTCTAGTGGGACAAAAAAGAAAAAACTCAGGCGGTCGAACGACCGCCTGGAGATGTTCACTTACGCCTGGTGGCCGTTGATGTAATCAATGGCAGCCTGAACGGTGGTGATTTTCTCAGCTTCTTCGTCCGGAATCTCAGTATCAAACTCTTCTTCCAGAGCCATTACCAGCTCAACGGTGTCAAGAGAATCCGCGCCCAGGTCTTCAACGAAAGAAGCATTGTTGGTAACTTCTTCCTGCTTAACGCCCAGCTGTTCGCCGATAATTTTCTTAACGCGTTCTTCGATAGTGCTCATACTCTTAAATTTCCTATCAAAACTCGCTTTCGCGATGGTTTTCGTAGTGTATAAAATGTTGAAAAATTTGCAACTAAATCCCGGCAGGTCTTACCACGATTTTGCGTTATTTTGAGGCCATACCCCCCAACAACGCAAATCATTTTGCACTTATTATTACTCATAACCACGCAGACTGCGCGCAACATGAGCATTTTGTGCAAATCGCGGTCAGACCATGTACATCCCGCCGTTCACATGCAAAGTTTCACCCGTGATGTAAGCCGCTTCGTCGGATGCCAGGAATGCAACCGCGTTGGCGATTTCCTGTGCGCCGCCGAGGCGACCCGCAGGAACCTGCGCCAGGATACCCGCACGCTGGTCATCGCTCAGCGCACGTGTCATGTCCGTTTCAATAAAGCCCGGAGCAACAACGTTTACAGTAATACCGCGTGACGCAACTTCGCGCGCCAGTGATTTACTGAAGCCGATCAAGCCCGCTTTCGCCGCAGCGTAGTTGGCCTGACCGCCATTTCCCATGGTACCAACCACAGAACCGATAGTGATAATACGACCATGACGCTTTTTCATCATAGCGCGCATTACCGCTTTTGACAGACGGAAAACAGATGAAAGGTTGGTTTCGATAATATCGTTCCACTCATCATCTTTCATTCGCATTAACAGGTTATCACGAGTGATACCGGCATTATTGACCAAGATATCCACTTCACCAAATTCTGCGCGAATTTTTTCCAGAACAGATTCGATAGATGCCGGGTCGGTCACATTCAACATCAGACCTTTACCGTTGGCGCCTAAATAATCACTGATCGCCTGAGCGCCGCCTTCACTGGTCGCAGTACCGATAACTTTCGCGCCACGAGCCGCGAGCGTTTCAGCGATTGCACGGCCAATCCCGCGGCTAGCACCGGTTACCAGTGCGATTTTTCCTTCAAAATTCATGTTGTTCCTCTTTTAAAGCTCGAGCGCCGCTGCCATCGCTGAAGGTTCGTTCAGCGCCGAGGCGGTCAGGGTGTCGACAATACGTTTAGTCAGGCCAGTAAGCACTTTGCCCGGCCCCACTTCATAAAGATGCTCAACGCCTTGCGCTGCCATGTATTCAACGGATTTCGTCCATTGGACAGGGTTATACAGTTGACGTACCAGCGCATCACGAATGGCATCGCCATTGGTTTCGCATTTGACATCAACGTTATTCACTACCGGAACGGTCGGCGCGTTAAAGGTGATTTTCGCTAATTCAACCGCCAGTTTGTCGGCAGCGGGTTTCATCAGCGCACAATGAGAAGGTACGCTCACCGGCAACGGCAGAGCACGTTTTGCGCCCGCAGCTTTGCAGGCTGCGCCAGCACGTTCAACCGCTTCTTTATGACCGGCAATAACCACCTGGCCCGGAGAGTTGAAGTTTACCGGAGAAACGACCTGACCCTCTGCTGCTTCTTCACACGCTTTCGCAATAGACGCATCATCCAGACCGATGATTGCCGCCATTGCGCCAGTCCCTTCCGGTACAGCTTCCTGCATAAACTTGCCGCGCATCTCAACCAGACGCACTGCATCAGCAAAATCAATCACACCAGCGCAAACCAGCGCGGAGTATTCACCCAGACTGTGACCGGCCATCATTGCCGGTGCTTTACCGCCCTGCTGCTGCCATACGCGGTACAGTGCAACAGAGGCAGTTAACAGTGCTGGCTGAGTTTGCCAGGTTTTATTCAGTTCTTCGGCTGGCCCTTGCTGGGTCAGCGCCCACAGGTCATAGCCCAGCGCCGCAGAAGCTTCAGCAAAGGTTTCTTCGACAACTGGATAGTTCGCCGCCATATCAGCCAGCATTCCAACGGTTTGAGAACCCTGACCAGGGAACACAAATGCAAATTGCGTCATGTTTAAATCCTTATCCTAGAAACGAACCAGCGCGGAGCCCCAGGTAAATCCACCGCCAAAGGCTTCAAGCAGAACCAACTGACCCGGCTTAATACGCCCGTCGCGTACGGCTTCATCCAGCGCGCACGGTACAGAAGCGGCAGAGGTATTACCGTGGCGGTCCAGCGTCACGACGACATTGTCCATTGACATGCCGAGTTTTTTCGCCGTTGCGCTGATAATACGCAAGTTCGCCTGATGCGGAACCAACCAGTCCAGTTGGGAACGGTCAAGATTATTTGCTTCCAGCGTCTCATCAACGATGTGCGCCAGCTCCGTTACCGCGACCTTGAAGACTTCGTTGCCCGCCATGGTCAGATGAATTGAATTCTCTGGATTCACACGATCGGCGTTTGGTAGCGTCAGCAATTCACCATAACTACCGTCGGCATGCAGATGGGTAGAGATGATTCCAGGCTCTTCAGAGGCAGCCAACACTGCAGCGCCCGCGCCATCGCCAAAAATGATAATGGTCCCGCGATCGGTGGGATCGCAGGTGCGCGCCAGTACATCGGAACCGACGACCAGAGCATACTTCACCGCGCCAGATTTCACGTATTGATCGGCTACGCTCAATGCATAGGTGAAACCTGCACAGGCTGCGGCAACGTCAAACGCCGGGCAGCCTTTGATGCCCAGCATGCTTTGGATCTGACATGCTGCGCTCGGGAAGGCGTGGGTGGCAGAAGTCGTTGCCACAACAATCAGGCCAATCTGGTCTTTATCGATGCCAGCCATTTCAATTGCACGCGTTGCCGCTTCAAAGCCCATGGTTGCAACGGTTTCATTTGGCGCAGCAATATGGCGTTCGCGGATACCGGTACGAGTAACAATCCACTCGTCAGAAGTATCCACCATTTTTTCCAGATCGGCGTTTGTCCGCACTTGTTCGGGCAGATAGCTGCCAGTACCAATAATCTTCGTATACATGTACGCTCAGTCACTTTTCGGTTATATACCGTCACTTGCAAACTGCGAGTTCGCTGGCAGCGTCCTGCTACCGCAGAGTTCCGCTTTTGCCATCGTCCAGCAGCTCAAAACCAGCTGGGTATACAGATTTCAGGCGAGCGGCAATTCGCTGAGGAACTTGTCGCTGCACCGCCTGCACTGCCTGTTCAATCGCGACTGCAAAAGCTCGCTGATTGGCCGCACCATGACTTTTTATCACCGTGCCGCGCAATCCTAACAGACAGGCGCCGTTATACTGGTCGGGGTTGAGGTGACTGAATCGCCTCGTCAGGCTCTTTTGTAGCCAACGCTTTAATAACAGTAGCCACCACGACCGTTTTTTTCCTTCACCCTGAGATTTCAGCAGAGAAAGGAACATCCTGACAACACCTTCCATCGTCTTTAATGTGACATTTCCTGTAAAGCCGTCACAGACCAGCACATCTGTCTTGCCAGTTAATAACTCATTGGCTTCAAGATAGCCGATATAATTGATAGAAGGGATTGTTTTCAGCACAGCTGAGGCATCCTGAATGCTGTCAAGACCCTTCACTTCTTCTTCACCAATATTGAGCAACGCCACGCGAGGGTTGGGAATTTCCACCACCTCTTCAGCCAAAACGGATCCCATAATGGCGAATTGCACCAACATTGTGCTATCACAATCGACGTTGGCCCCTAAATCGAGAACCACCGTTTTGCCCTTTTGCTGATGCGGCAACACCGTCACCAACGCCGGACGCTCAATCCCCTCAAGGGGCTTGAGTAATAATTTTGCCAGCCCCATCAACGCTCCGGTATTACCGGCGCTGACGCAGGCTTGTGCTCTACCTTCTTTAACCAGCTCCAGCGCCACGCGCATTGAGCTACCACGACTGGCGCGAATAGCTTGCGAAGGCCGGGCATCACTGGCGATAACTGACTGAGCAGGGATAATCTGCAGACGCGAACGTTGTTCAAAGTCAGCTTTAGCAAGTAATGGCGTGATGGCGTCGGGATTGCCGACTAAAAGAAGAGTGAGTTGCGAATTAGAATTCAGTGCCTGCAAAGCTGCAGGCACTGTCACGGAAGGACCGAAATCCCCTCCCATGACATCTAACGCCAGGGTTAGACGTGTCAAGGTATCGTCGCCGCCCGGTTTGGTCTTTCCCCAGTTACCTGGGGAAAATCCTCACTAAGCTTCATCACGCAGACGCGTGATTACTTAGCGATGACCTTGCGGCCGCGGTAGTAACCGTCGGCAGTGATGTGGTGACGCAGGTGTTTTTCACCAGAAGTTTTGTCTACAGACAGGCTGGTGACTGCGGTCAGCGCGTCATGGGAACGACGCATGCCACGTTTGGAACGGGTTGGTTTATTCTGTTGTACGGCCATGGACCTTACTCCTCAATTACGGTTTATCCCCGATCCAACGGGGAGCACCAATTACTTACGCTTTAAGCTGGCTAATACGGCAAATGGGTTTGGCTTTTGCGCTTCTTCAGGCAGTTCACCAAAGACCATGTCCGCTTCGGACACTTCACAGTGTTCAGAATCATGCACCGGAACTACCGGCAAGGCGAGGATGATTTCATCTTCAACCATTGCAAGCAGATCGATTTCACCGAATTCGTTAACCTCAATCGGTTCATACGCTTCCGGCAGTGCTTCAGCCTGTTCGTCTGAACGCACAGGACTAAAACAATACGTTGTGTAGACCTGATGAGTAAACGGCTTCCCGCAACGCTGACACTCGAGCGTTACCGTCACCTTCGCATCGCCGTTTAACACCGCGAGACGTTGGTTATCGATAGCGAACGACATGGAGCATTCCACATCACTGTCCACACTGACCACAGATTCGGCGACGCGCTCAACCTGATCAGGAGTATAAATACCCTGGTAATCAAGGCGTTTTTGAGCCGTACGAACCGGATCGAGAGTCAGGGGTAATTTTACCTTTTGCATAGGGCGCGCATATTAACTTCGTAACGTCATAGAGTCAAAGAAAAAGGCAGCCTGTGGTTGCCTTTTGCCAATAATTCGCACACATTGCGGGTTACTGCTTTATTTTCGTTCAGTGCTGATAACGAACATCAACCTGCAAAACGAAGCGCATAGTTTAAAATGGCTATCATCAATACGCTATATCTGATGGAAAAAAATATGCCTAAACTTATTTTAGCCTCCACATCGCCCTGGCGCCGCGTCCTGCTGGAAAAACTGCAAATCTCTTTCGAATGTGCCGCACCGGAAGTCGACGAAACCCCACGCAGCGACGAATCACCACGTCAGTTGGTGCTTCGACTGGCGCAGGAAAAAGCACAATCCCTGGCGTCACGTTATCCGGATCATTTAATTATTGGTTCTGATCAGGTGTGTGTCCTGGACGGTGAAATTACTGGCAAACCGTTAACGGAAGAAAATGCCCGTCTGCAATTACGTAAAGCCAGTGGCAATATTGTCACCTTCTATACCGGGCTGGCGCTGTTTAATTCGGCGAATGGGCATCTGCAAACAGAAGTTGAACCTTTTGACGTCCATTTCCGTCACCTGAGCGAGGCGGAGATTGATAATTACGTACGTAAAGAGCATCCCCTGCACTGCGCAGGCAGCTTTAAGAGTGAAGGATTTGGTATTACGCTATTTGAGCGCTTAGAGGGGCGTGACCCTAACACGCTGGTTGGTTTGCCGCTTATCGCGCTCTGTCAGATGTTGCGTCGGGAAGGGCAAAACCCGCTGATGGGGTAACTTCGTGGGCCGGATATGGCATTTATGCCGCATCCGGCAATCGGTTATGGCTGCCTGATGCGACGTAAACGCCTTATCAGGCCTACGGCTTATATGCTCGCATTAACGCGCATTACGCAGCTTCTGCAAACAACGCTTCAAACCATCATCCATTGGCGCTTCGATACGCATCACTTCACCCGTCCCCGGATGGGTAAACTTCAACGCTGCCGCATGCAGGAACAAGCGATTTAACCCCGTTCCCGCTTCAGTCAATTGTTTATCGAATTCGCGGTCGCCGTAACGATCGTCAAACGCAATCGGATGACCAGCATACTGAGTATGCACACGGATCTGATGAGTACGTCCGGTAACCGGGCTACAACGCACCAGAGTGGCAAACGCATAGCGTTCCTCCACTTTAAAACGCGTTTCGGATGGTTTACCTTCCTGACTCACACGCACAATACGCTCACCGCTTTGCAAAATATTCTTCAGCAACGGCGCTTGTACACTCTTCACGTGTGACTGCCACTGACCGCGCACCAGCGCCAGGTAATCTTTCTGCATACCTTTTTCACGTAACTGCTCATGCAGTGAACGTAACGCCGAGCGTTTTTTCGCCACCAGCAGCACGCCTGAAGTGTCCCGGTCGAGCCGATGCACCAGTTCGAGGAACCGCGCTTCAGGGCGCAACGCCCGCAAACCTTCAATAACGCCGAAACTTAAACCACTGCCGCCATGTACCGCCGTACCGGACGGTTTATTCAGCACCAGGATATGATCATCTTCATATAAGATGACATCCGCCAGCGCCGCCACTTTTTGCAAATGTGGCGACACCGCATCTTCTTCCCGTTCGGCAACGCGAACTGGCGGAATACGCACTTCATCGCCAGCTTCGAGTTTATATTCAGGTTTAATACGTTTTTTGTTCACCCGTACTTCACCTTTACGCAAAATACGGTAGATCATACTTTTTGGTACACCTTTCAGTTGAGTACGCAAAAAGTTATCGATACGTTGCCCTGCTTCATCAGCAGTGATAGCAACGATTTTTACGGATGGAGTCTCTGTTTTCATGGTGGGCGATTCTAAATAGCCAGCAAGATTCGCGCCACTCATTTTTCTATGCTTATATTTAGTTTTGCACCTTATTACTTCGCAGGGTGATCACCTAATTGGTGGTTATTAAACCAATCGCCAGCAAGAAGTGAAAAAACTGTGAGTAAGTGGGTGATAAATGGTAAAAGTCATCTTGCTATAACAAGGCTTGCAATGGAATAATGAGAACGTTTCCGTGTCCAACCTTGTTAAAACAAGAAATTTTACGGAATAACCCATTTTGCCCGACCGATCATCAACGCAGCAATGGCGTAAGACGTATTGATCTTTCAGGCAGTTAGCGGGCTGCGGGTTGCAGTCCTTACCGGTAGATAGAAATATTTCTGGAGAGTAATACCCAGTCTGTTTCTCTGATAATTGCGCTGTTTTTCCGCATGAAAAACAGGCAACCGACACTCTGCGCCTCTTTGAGCTGACGATAACCGTGAGGTTGGCGACGCGACTAGACACGAGGCCATCGGTTCACACCCGGCAAGGCGTTACTTTGCCCGCAGCTTAGTCGTCAATGTAAGAATAATGAGTAAGTTACGATGAAAAGAATGTTAATTAACGCAACTCAGCAGGAAGAGTTGCGCGTTGCCCTTGTAGATGGGCAGCGTCTGTATGACCTGGATATCGAAAGCCCGGGGCATGAGCAGAAAAAGGCTAACATCTACAAAGGTAAAATCACCCGCATTGAACCGAGTCTGGAAGCTGCTTTTGTTGATTACGGCGCAGAACGTCACGGTTTCCTCCCTCTAAAAGAAATTGCCCGCGAATATTTCCCAGCTAACTACAGTGCTCATGGTCGCCCCAACATTAAAGATGTGTTGCGTGAAGGCCAGGAAGTTATTGTTCAGATTGATAAAGAAGAACGCGGCAACAAAGGGGCTGCGCTGACGACCTTTATCAGCCTTGCGGGTAGTTATCTGGTTCTGATGCCAAACAACCCGCGCGCAGGCGGCATTTCTCGCCGTATCGAAGGCGACGACCGTACCGAATTAAAAGAAGCACTGGCAAGCCTGGAACTGCCGGAAGGCATGGGGCTTATCGTGCGTACTGCTGGCGTCGGCAAATCTGCCGAGGCGCTGCAATGGGATTTAAGCTTCCGTCTGAAGCACTGGGAAGCCATCAAAAAAGCGGCTGAAAGCCGCCCTGCTCCGTTCCTGATTCACCAGGAGAGCAACGTAATCGTTCGCGCATTCCGCGATTACTTACGCCAGGACATCGGTGAAATTCTTATCGATAATCCGAAAGTGCTCGAACTGGCGCGTCAGCATATTGCTGCGTTAGGTCGCCCGGATTTCAGTAGCAAAATCAAACTGTACACCGGTGAAATTCCGCTGTTCAGCCACTACCAGATTGAATCGCAGATTGAGTCCGCCTTCCAGCGTGAAGTCCGTCTGCCATCCGGTGGTTCCATTGTTATCGACACCACCGAAGCGTTAACCGCCATCGACATCAACTCCGCACGTGCAACTCGCGGCGGCGATATCGAAGAAACTGCGTTTAACACCAACCTGGAAGCTGCTGATGAAATTGCTCGTCAGCTGCGTCTGCGTGACCTCGGTGGCCTGATTGTTATCGACTTCATCGACATGACGCCAGTACGCCACCAGCGTGCGGTAGAAAACCGTCTGCGCGAAGCGGTGCGTCAGGACCGTGCACGTATCCAAATCAGCCATATTTCTCGCTTCGGCCTTCTGGAGATGTCCCGCCAGCGCCTGAGCCCGTCGCTGGGTGAATCCAGTCATCACGTTTGTCCGCGTTGTTCCGGTACTGGCACCGTGCGTGACAACGAATCCCTGTCGCTCTCTATCCTGCGTCTGATTGAAGAAGAAGCCCTGAAAGAGAACACCCAGGAAGTCCACGCCATTGTTCCTGTGCCTATCGCCTCTTACCTGTTGAACGAAAAACGTTCTGCGGTAAATGCCATTGAAACCCGTCAGGACGGCGTGCGCTGTGTGATTGTGCCAAACGATCAGATGGAAACTCCGCACTATCACGTGCTGCGCGTGCGTAAAGGGGAAGAAACGCCGACCTTAAGCTACATGCTGCCGAAACTGCATGAAGAAGCGATGGCGTTGCCGTCAGAAGAAGAGTTCGCTGAACGTAAGCGCCCTGAACAACCTGCACTGGCAACCTTTGCTATGCCGGATGTGCCACCAGCTCCAGCTCCGGCTGAACCTGTAGCGCCTGCAGCAGCCCCGGCACCTAAAGCGGCAACCGCAACGCCAGCAGCTCCAGCACAACCGGGTCTGTTGAGCCGCCTTTTCAGTGCACTGAAATCGCTGTTCAGCGGCGGTGAAGAAACCAAACCGGCCGAGCAACCTGCACCAAAAGAGGAAGCGAAACCGGAGCGCCAACAGGATCGCCGTAAGCCTCGTCAGAACAACCGCCGTGACCGTAATGAACGCCGCGACACGCGTAGCGAACGTACGGAAGGTAGCGATAATCGCGAAGAAAACCGTCGTAATCGTCGCCAGGCGCAGCAGCAAACGGCTGAGACTCGAGAGAGCCGTCAGCAGGCTGATGTAACGGAAAAAGCGCGTAATACTGACGAACAGCAAGCACCGCGTCGTGAGCGCAGCCGTCGCCGTAACGATGATAAACGTCAGGCGCAACAAGAAGTGAAAGCGCTGGATGTTGAAGAGCAATCTGTTCAGGAAACCGAGCAGGAAGAACGTGCACGTCCGGTTCAGCCGCGTCGTAAACAACGTCAGCTGAATCAGAAAGTGCGCTATGAACAAAGCATTGCGGAAGAAGTGGTCACCGCACCGGTGGTTGAAGAAACCGTCGCTACCGAGCCTGTTACTCAGGAAGTGCAAGCCCCGAGCACTGAACTGGTGAAAGTACCGCTGCCAGTGGTTGCACAAACTGCGCCGGAACAGCAAGAAGAGAATAATGCCGATAACCGTGACAACGGTGGTATGCCACGTCGTTCTCGTCGCTCGCCTCGTCACCTGCGCGTAAGTGGTCAGCGTCGTCGTCGCTATCGTGACGAGCGTTATCCGGCCCAGTCACCAATGCCGTTAACCGTAGCGTGCGCATCTCCGGAACTGGCCTCTGGCAAAGTATGGATCCGCTATCCAGTTGTACGTCCGCAAGATGTACAGATTGAGGAGCAACGCGAACAGGAAGAAATGCAGGTGCAGCCGATGGTGACAGAAGTCCCTGTTGCTGCCGCTGTCGAACCTGTTGTTGCCGCGCCGGTTGTTGAAGAGGTGGCTGAAGTTGTAGAAACACCTGTTCAGGTTGCACAACCGCAACCAGAAGTTGTTGAAACAACGCATCCTGAAGTGATTGCCGCAGCGGTAACTGAACAGCATCAGGTGATTGCCGAGGCCGATGTTGCCGTAGCGCAGGACGTTGCAGAGCACGCAGAACCGGTAGTTGAACCGCAGGAAGAGACGGCAGACATTGAAGAAGTTGCCGAAACTGCCGAGGTTGTGGTTGCCGAACCTGAAGTTGTAGCTCAAGCTGCCGCCCCGGTAGTCGCTGAAGTCGCAGCTGAAGTTGAAACGGTAGCTCCTGTTGTATCCGAGGTAATCGTTGAACATAACCACGCCACTGCACCGATGACACGCGCTCCGGCGCCGGAATATGTTCCGGAAGCACCGCGTCACAGTGACTGGCAGCGCCCGACCTTTGCCTTCGAAGGTAAAGGTGCCGCAGGTGGTCATGCGGCAACACATCATGCCTCTGCTGGCCCTACGCGTCCGCAACCTGTTGAGTAACACTTAACTCAAGGTGATCAAGCCCTGGCAACCGCCGGGGCTTTTTATTTCGCAAATGACATCAATGCAGATCAGTATCGGTGAACTCAGTCAAAAAAAATGCCCGCCCCGGCGATCCCAGAGCAGGCAGACAAAACATACCCAGTTTCAAGATATGTTTAAAAACGAGCTTATTTGTTGAGCTGGAATAGAGACAATCCTTGCATATCAGTAAACGCTTTGTACGACGCCTGCAACGCCGTTTGCTGCATGATGTAAGATGAAATAGTTGCATTCCAGTCCACATCAACCAAATCGCTCATCTGCTGCGTTTGCCCTAAAGCGCGATCGCTACCTAATGAATCCAGCGACTCCAGTTCATTCAGTTGCGTGCCGAGTTCCGCGCGTACGGTCAGGACATTATTCAGTGAGTTTTTCAGACCACGGTTGGTTTTATCCAATGCCGCAGCGGCGGTTTCTTTATCCGCTTCGCTATCCACAACAGGCGTTTTTAGCGCCGCGATGGCGCTATCCAGCATAGCAAACAGGTTAGTTTCAGAATCGCTACCGTCAGGTTCCGCTACCGCGTTGCTGGTGATGCTGTTGAAAATTTTGTCACCGGTATGCCCTATCACCATCGAGCGAGAGGCATCGACCTGTTGCGTAATGCTCTCTTTCCCGCCGACATATTCGCCTTTCGCCTCGTTAAACGGCGCAGATTCTGTTTTATAACCGGCAAAAATGTAGCGCCCGTTCCCATCAGTGGTATTCGCCAGATTTAACAACTGGTCGCGGATCCCTTGAATATCCGTTGCCAACGATGCCCGGTCATCATCACTTAACGTGCCGTTGCTGGCGTAGACAATTTTTTCCTGGGCATTCTGGATTGCAGTAGTCACCTGACCAAGCACGCTTTCTTCCAGCGACACCTTTTGAGTCGCGAAAGTCCGCGCCAGCGTGTACTGGCTGTTTTGCGCCTGCGCCTGGGAGAGAACCACGGCTTGTGATGCTGTAATGGGATCGTCAGAAGGATTAACGACTCGCTTACCCGTCGACATCTGTTCGCCGTACTTCATCCATTCCGCCTGAGAATTGGTGATACCACGCATATTTTGCTGGTACATCATCTGGGTACTGAAACGCATCTTATCTCCCCTTAGCGAATATTAATCAGCGCATCAAAAATGGCGTTCGCCGTCTGCAGAACCTGTGCATTGGCCAGGTAATACTGCTGAAAACGTTGCAGGTTGCCGTACTCTTCGTCGAGATTGACGCCAGAGATCGACTGCTGCTGATTAGAAAGTTGCGTCACCACATTACTTTGAGTAGTACTGCTGGTTTTCAACGTGGCGGTTTTATTCCCGATATCGCTAACCAACGAGGCATAGGCGTCGTTAAAGGATTTCGCCCCGCCGACCGTTTTGCCGTTAGTTTGCAAATCCAACAGCGCCTGACCATTGCGGTTATCGCTTTCACCGGCGGTTTCATCGCTGGCCATGGCGATTTTCGCTTCGTCAGTGATTAATACATCCATATTGACGATGGCATCGCTTACCGGTTTCAACGTGAAGCTGTCGTTAGGTTTTGGCGTTCCGGTGAAGGTCAGTTCCAGACCATCAAATGAGACTTTGCCGTCGGCATCTGGTGCCACCGTAAAAGTGGTATTGCTGGCCAGACGGGTGACTTGCCACTGATTATCTTTGAACGAGATTTTGTAATCGGTCGCCAGAACAGCGGAACTATCGGTCACCGTAGCGCCGATCGCAGAGCTACCTTTGTTTTTGACATTTTCCAGAACAGCGGGCTTACCAACAGCAAAGAAATCCTCCCCTTTTTTACCATTGGCATCATACCCCTTGTTATGTTGGGCATTGAAAGACTCGGCAAATGCCAGCGCCAGTTGCCCGAGCGTATTGCGCGTCTGGTCAAGATCCTGAGAGCGAAATGTCAGAATGCCGCCCAGCGACCCCGTATTCAGCAATTTCTCCGGGATCTCGATATTTTCCGCCGTCCCATCAACATAAGCGACTGCTGTACGAGAAGGATCGGCGCTGGACGGTACTGCTGCAAGCTGGCGTGCCGAACTGCCTTGAACCAGCGAGTAACCATTGGCCATGGTGATATTGTAAGTACCGCCATCCTGAACGCTGACCTCAACGCCAACGATCTGGTTTAATTCACTCACCAGTTGATCGCGTTGATCAAGGAGATCGTTGGGTGAAGCCCCTGCACCCACACCTGTTAAACGGGAGATCTGATCGTTCAGGCTGGCGATTTGTTTAGCGTAATTGTTGATCTGGTCGACGCTGGCACCTACCGCGATATTGATCTGTTTGTCCTGGTCGCGCAGATACTGGTCGGTGGTTTTAAACTGATTTACCAGACCTTCCGCCTTGCCAATCAGCGCTTGCCGCGCAGCCGGATCTTCTGCGTTACTGACCAGCGTTTGCAGACTGGTGAAGAAGTCCTGCATTTGCGTTGCCAGCGACGTGGTGCTGCCAGAAAGCATATTGTCGATTTTCGACATCTGCTCATAACGGGAAGTCAGGCCGCTACTCTGGGTCTGCGCCGCACGTAACTGATTAGTAATAAACGCATCGTATTCTCGCTGCACGCCAGAAACATAGACGCCATTGCCTACCCAACCGCCTGCACCTAACGTACTGTTAGCCTGCGCCATAATGGTGGTTTGTCGGGTATATCCGGCAACGTTATAGCTGGAAATATTATTACTCGCCGTATTTAACGCCGCCTGGGCAGCGTTAAGTCCGCTCATGGCGTTATTAATCAAGCTGGACATGGAGGTTCCTTATAAGCCTTCAATTACAGAGCATTATCGGCAGACACTCGCCGGACTTGAATTTTTCAGAACAGATTATCGATACTCATACTGTAGGTTTTGCTCACCTTGTCACTAACCGATTTCAATTGCTGAATCATATTGGTGAGTTTGCGGGCATATTCAGGATCGGTGGCATAACCTGCATCCTGTAACGCCTGCGCCCCCTGCTCGGCGCTGGCAGCGCGAGTCACGGCGGCGTAGCGTGGATTACGGGTTAACAGCCCAACGTAATCTGACAATGCTTCGAGATAAGAACCGTAAACACGAAACTTCGCCTTTATTTTCTTCGCTTCGCCGTTTTCATATTCAGTGGTGGTGATTTCAGTAACGGGTCCTTTCCAGTTACCTGACGCTTTTACGCCAAACACGTTGTAGCTCGGCTCGCCATTTTCGCGACGAATCTGCCGTTGTCCCCAGCCTGATTCCAGCGCCGCCTGGGCGAGGATCAGATGATGTGGCACACCACTTTGCTGGCTTGCCAACTGAGCTGGCTGCGAGAGCTGTGCAAGAAACGTTTTGCTGTCACCAGGCAGCAAAGCCTCGTAATTGCGCGGTACAGCTTTTTGCACCATCTGCCTGAGCGCTTTATTTTGAAAACTCATCACCGTTTCAAGTGGGAATTTCATCGGTCCCGCAGGCATCTCTTCTGCCGGCAATGGCTGCTCAGGCGTCATCTGTTTTACCATCATCTCCGCCAGTCCCAGACCTTTGCCCGCCGTCATCTGTTGGGCAATCTGCTGGTCATACATACTGGTGTAGAGGCGCGTGTGCTCGCTGCTGAACAGACCATCTTTCGGTAAGGCTTCACGCATGCTTTTTAGCATCATCTGCACAAACATCCCTTCCACCTGGCGAGCTACCGGGCGAATATTTGCTGCGGGATCTTTGCCCGCTTTCGCTTTCAGATCGTTAAGTGATTGTGCATCCCAGGCGGCACTCGCCAGCAGTTTGCTGTCGCTAATCATCAGATGATTTCCAGTTTTGCCCGCAGACATCCCGCGCTTTGCATAGATTGCAGTATGGACATTAAATCCATCGGAGTGGCTCCCAGGGCATTGAGCGCACGCACCACGTTTTTGAGGCTGGCGCTTGAACGTACGCTTTGCAATGAACCGCCGCTCTGGCGTAAGTCGATCTGCGTTTGTGGCGTAACCACGGTTTGTCCGCCACCAAACGGTGTATCTGGTTGGCTGACATTGGCCTGACGATTTACCGTAACCGAGAGATTGCCCTGCGCCACAGCACAGCTGTCGAGGGTCACTTCACGATTCATCACCACCGAGCCGGTGCGCGAATTAATCACCACTTTGGCGTCCTGCGGGGTGACATTGACCTGCATATTCTGGATATCGGCAAGGAAACGCACCTGGGAACTATTACCGCTCGGCACACGTACCTGAATAGTCCGCGCATCTAACGCCGTGGCGTTACCATATCCACTTGAGCGGTTAATGGTGTCGGCGATTTCCTGCGCCATCGCGAAGTCTTCGTCATTTAGCTGCAAATTGAGGGTATTGCCAGCGCCGAATTGGCTGGGCAATTCGCGCTCAATAATCGCACCGTTGGTGATCCGTCCGCCATTCAGTTGGTTAACCTGAACACTGCTGCCTCCCGCCGATGCCCCCGCGCCACCGACCAGAATATTGCCCTGCGCCAGTGCATAAACCTGGCTGTCGACGCCCTTAAGTGGTGTCATCAACAACGTACCGCCACGCAGACTTTTGGCATTACCCATGGAAGAAACCACCACATCAATGGTTTGCCCCTGGCGTCCAAACGGCGGCAGCGACGCCGTCACCATTACCGCAGCGACGTTTTTTAGCTGCATATTGGTGCCAGTCGGAACGGTAATTCCCAACTGTGAGAGCATGTTATTAAGCGTTTGAGTGGTAAACGGCGTCTGAGTCGTCTGGTCACCCGTACCGTCAAGGCCAACAACAAGACCATAACCAATCAGCGAGTTTTGCCGTACGCCCTGTACGCTGGTGAGATCGCGGATGCGGTCAGCCTGTGCAACGGTCGCTACCAGCAGAAGAATGAATACAGAGAGAAATTTAATCACCACAGCCTCACTTACATTGGCGACAGGTTAAGGAAGAAACGCTGTAACCAGCCCATGTTTTGTGCTTCGTTAATGTAGCCATTGCCCACGTACTCAATGCGCGCGTCTGCCACCTGGGTTGACGGTACAGTGTTGCTGCCACTGATGGTGCGTGGATTGACCACGCCGGAAAAACGAATAAATTCAGTACCCTGATTAATGGCTATCTGTTTTTCACCCACCACATGCAGGTTGCCGTTGACCAGCACCTGATCAACCGTCACGGTCAAGGTGCCGCTAAAGGTGTTGCTGGCATTAGCTCCGCCTTTGCCATTGAAGCTATTACCGCCAGAGGCATCGACATCGGCACGGGCATTACCGAACAGCCCTTGCAAATAGCGCGGCACAGTATCAAACCCAAAGTTGGTTTTTCCATCGCGGCTGGCATTAGCGGACGAACTCTTGCTGGCGCTGACATTTTCCTGCAACACAATAGTCAGCGTATCGCCGATATTGCGTGGTCGACGATCTTCAAATAACGGCTGATAGCCATAATTAATCGGCTGGGCAGACTGAAAAATGGAACCATTGGCGACGGGCGTCGGGCCGGGTACAGGTTGTGCCGTGGTCACCCCCTGCACCAACGGAGTAGACGGGATCCAGGCGCAGCCGGTCAGTGAAAGCACCAACAAGGTGGAAATACCGTAAGTATGCGCAGCGTTTTTTTGCATGGCTATCATCTTCAAAAATCAATAAACCGGTAAGTTGCCCTACCGGTATGTTTTAGAGTTGCGTCAGTTTTTGCAGCATCTGGTCGGTGGTGGATACCGCTTTACTGTTGATTTCGTAGGCGCGCTGTACCTGAATCATATTGACCAGTTCCTCAGCTACGTTGACGTTAGAAGTTTCAACATATCCTTGATACAACAACCCCGCGCCGTTCAGACCTGGCGTGCTTTCGTTCGGTGCGCCAGAGGATTGTGTTTCGGTGTAGAGGTTTTCGCCAATGCTCTCCAGGCCAGTGTCGTTCATAAAAGTGGTGAGATTGAGTTGTCCAACCTGAACCGGAGCGGCCTGGCCTTGCTGGGTAACGCTGACCACGCCATCACGACCAATGGTAATGCTTAACGCATTCGCCGGAATGGTGATTGCTGGCTGCACCTGAAAACCGCCCGCCGTCACCAGCTGCCCGTTCTGATCCACCTGGAAAGAGCCATCGCGGGTATAGGCTGATGAGCCATCCGGCAGCATAACCTGGAAAAATCCCTGCCCTTTAATCGCCACATCTTTGCTGTTATTGGTTTGCGACAGGTTGCCCTGACTGTGTAAGCGTTCAGTGGCGACCGGGCGCACCCCCGTACCGATTTGTAACCCGGATGGCAAGGTGGTTTGTTCGGAAGACTGTGCGCCAGGCTGGCGAATGGTTTGATAAAGCAGATCTTCAAACACTGCCCGCTGGCGCTTGAAACCATTGGTGCTGACGTTTGCCAGGTTGTTGGCAATGACGTCCATATTGGTTTGCTGGGCGTCGAGGCCCGTTTTGGCGATCCATAATGAACTGATCATAAAATGTCCTGTTGTGGATTACTGACAAATCGCATATGTCTTCTTGCCGGATGCGGCATCAACGCCTTATCCGGCCTACAAGGTCTTGCATCATCCCGTAGGCCCAATAAGCTTGCGCCTCGGCAACTTATGCTTGTCATTTATCCTTTCAATTAACTCATCGACAGCAGTTGGTTGGCGCGACCAGCGTTATCATCGACGCTGCTTATTACCTTCATCTGCATTTCAAAACGCCGCGCACTGGCAATCATGTCGCTCATTGCCGAAACGGCATTGACGTTACTACCTTCCAGCACGCCCGACATCACCCGTAACGTCGGGTCAGCCGGTAACATCGGACCACGCGTGGCCTGACTTTCCGCGCTCATACGAAAGATCCCGTCATCACCGCGCTGCACTTCACTGCCCATGGCTTTCACCAGTTTCAACCGTCCTACTGGTGCAACGGTATTTGCCGGATCGCCCGGATTGAGCGCCGAAATGGTGCCATCGGCGGCGATAGTAATTTCCGCCCCTTCCGGCACGGCAATCGGCCCCGCCTCGCCAATCACCGGATACCCCTGAATCGTCAGTTGTCCACCAGGATCAACCTGAATGCTGCCGTTACGCGTATACCCCTCGCTGCCGTCAGCGGTTTGCACGGCCAACCAGCCGTCCTGTTGTAATGCAACATCCAGGGGACGCGAGGTGTAATCCATCTTGCCGGACGTCATATCTGCGCCTGGCGTAGATGCCGTTACGAGCGTGCGCGTGGGCAGAGAAAGCCCTTCAACCGGTACCGCACGTAAGGCGTTTAACTGCGCGCGAAAACCGGGCGTGGAGGCATTCGCCAGATTACTGGCGGTCACCGCCTGTTGATTCAGCGTCTGGCTGGCGGCGCCCATCGCGGTATAAATTGCGTGATCCATCGAGCTATCCCGTCAGCAATTAGCGTAAGTTAACCAGCGTGTTGAGGATCTGGTCCTGGGTTTTGATGGTCTGGGCGTTAGACTGATAGTTACGCTGGGCGACAATCATATTGACCAGTTCTTTGCTGAGATCGACGTTGGACGCTTCCAGGGCGCCGTTGGTCAGTGCACCAAAATTACCGGTCCCGGCGGTTCCCAGCAACGCTACACCAGAAGACTGAGTTGCAGACCAGACGTTGTCGCCCTCTGATGCCAGTCCTTCGTTGTTGGCAAAGTTAGCCAGTACAATCTGCCCCAGCAATTGGGTTTGTTCGTTCGAATAGTTCCCGACTACCGTGCCGTCATCGTTGATTTGATAACTCACCAGATCGCCCGGTTTGTAACCGTTCTGGGTGGTCGCCACAATATTGTTAGCGCCAGTGTTTTGCTGCATGGAGTTGAGGAAGCTAAGGGAGAATGTTGCAGGATCCGCGCCATTAATCGCGCCAGTGGTAATATCCTTTGTTGGGTCCGACGTCAGAACACCATTGGCATCAAATTCCAGTGTTGTCGCTATCGTTGCAATGCTGTTTGGAGCACTACTGTCCTGGGTGTAGACATCCCAGGTATTATCCTGGGTCTTCACAAAGTAGACGCTCATGTCATGGGCATTACCCTGACTGTCATACACCGTTACCGAACCTTTTTTGTTATAGCTATCGGCATCACTGGCGCTGAATGGCGTCACGGTGGGAAGCGTATCACTGGAGTTAAGGTTAATCTGCATGGACGCCGTGGTTGTGGACTTCGCCGCCATCAAGGTATTTGGAATCGAAATACTGCCCGGATTCGCCCCTTGCTGGATGGTCGGAGGCGTACCGGCTGCCGGATACCCGGTCAACTGTAAACCTTGCATATTCACAAGGTTGCGGTTTTCATCCAGTTTGAATTGCCCGTTACGGCTGTAAAACACCGAGCCGTTACTGTCTACCAGACGGAAAAAACCGTTCTGGCTGATAGCGACATCCAGCCCACGGCCAGTATTTGTGGTCGTGCCGTCGGTAAAATCCTGAGTGATGCCTGCAACTTTTACCCCCAGTCCCACTTTCGAACCAGCAAACATATCAGCAAAAGAGGCCGTGCCGGATTTAAAGCCATAGGTGGCGGAGTTGGCGATATTGTTGCCAATAACATCGAGATTGGTGGCGGCAGCGTTTAATCCGCTAACCGCTTGAGAAAAGGCCATGACTGACTCCTGAAAATGTGAAGGCTTAAATTATCTGCCGTACTTCGTCGAGGGTGGTGGTGCCGTAAGTGCCGAGATCCAGCGTGTTACCGTTATTGCCACGAATCACGCCCTGTACCAGCGCAAACTGCAATGGCTGGGCAACCAACTGCGTACCGCCGTTGCTGGCGCTAATTGCCACGTTATAAGAACCGTTCGGCGCAGTCGTACCATCAGTCAACGTGCCGTCCCAGGTGAAACTGTGGACTCCGGCGCTGAGTTCGCCAATATCAATGGTGCGCACAACCGCGCCATTTTTATCGGTTATGGTCGCGGTCACTTTGTCTGCAGCCTGTTGCAGCTCAACACCAAACGGCGTGGTGGTGGTCACCGCCCCTTCTTCACTGCCTGTACCGGCAAGAATGGTGGTACCGGGGATCATCACGCCGTGACCAATCAGATTGCTGGCCTGTAGCGACTGGCTGTTATCAATCTGTCCGGAAATCGAACCGAGTGTGGTGTTGAGCTTTTCAATCCCGCTGACCGTGCTGATTTGCGCCAGTTGTGACGTCAGCTCGTTGTTTTCCATTGGATTAGTCGGATCCTGGTTTTTCAGTTGCGCCACCAGCAAAGTCAGAAAGCTACTCTGTAAATCTGCGGCGTTACTGCCCGTAATCGAACTACTGCTGGTGGTGCTAACGCCGGTATTTGTCGGATCGGTGGTGGTTACCGCAATGGACATGGCTTTCTCCTTTATTGACCGAGCGTGAGGGTTTTCAGCATCATGCTTTTCACCGTATTGAGCACTTCAACGTTGGCCTGATAGCTACGCGACGCCGACATGGTGTTAACCATCTCGCCTACCACATCGACGTTTGGCATTTTCACGTAGCCCTTCGCGTCCGCCAGCGGATTACCCGGTTCATAGACCAGTTTGTCCGGGGCCTGACTTTCAATCACGTCAGCCACTTTGACTCCGCCCGTCGCAGCCCCTGGCGCGGCGTTCACCTGGAACACCACCTGTTTTGCCCGATACGGCTGACCATCTGGCCCTGTCACGCTGTCGGCGTTGGCCAGGTTGCTGGCTGCCACGTTCAGACGCTGAGACTGAGCCGTTAACGCCGATCCGGCGATATCAAAAATATTCAGCAGTGCCATCCGTTAATTTCCGCTTTGTAATACGTTCATCATGCCTTTGATTTGCCCGCTCAACGCGCTAAGGCTCATCTGGTATTGCAGGCTGTTATCGGCAAACTGGGTGCGTTCGCGATCCATATCCACGGTATTGCCGTCCAGTGAAGGCTGGTCCGGAATACGGTATTGCAATTCTGTGGCAGAAGGTGATAACGCCTGTGCTGGAATATGCTGCGACGAGGTCAGCGTCAGCGCGACCACGCTGGTTTCATCCCTCCCGCGCTGCATCACTTTTTTAAGTTCACTGGCAAAATCCATATCGCGCGCCTGGTAACCAGGGGTATCAGCATTGGCGATATTTGCCGCCAGCACTTCCTGACGCTGGGCGCGCAGATTGAGTGCCTCTTGTTGAAAACGTAAGGCGGCGTCGAGCTTATCGAGCATATCTCCTCCGCAGGTATCAAAATTCTGCCGTCAGCTTAAATGCTTTACGCGCGCGTTATCGGCGGAATAAAAGCAAAATGGGTTGCTATTTATGCCGTTGATGGTCATTGCGTAAGGGTACAATTCAGGCTGTAAAAATGGCTGGGGGGCAAAAATGCTGACAATAAAGCGCTGTGTGGCGATCATCACCATGTTGTTCAGTCCACTGAGTGCGGCTGGCGATTTCCCCTCCCAGTTGCAAACCTTTTTCATTGCGCAACTGGCAGGACTAAGTGATGAAGTCCACGTCTCTATTCGCACCGCACCCAATTTATTGCCGCCGTGCGAACAGCCGCTGCTTTCCATGACCAATAACGCCCGCCTGTGGGGCAATGTGAATGTGCTGGCACGCTGCGGCAACGATAAGCATTACGTGCAAGTGAATGTACAGGCGACAGGGAATTATGTTGTTGCAACAATGCCTGTTGTGCGTGGGGGAAAGCTTGACGCTGGCAGCGTAAAACTTAAACGCGGAAGGCTGGATACACTACCGCCGCGTACCGTTCTGGATGTTAATCAATTGGTTGATGCGGTTAGTCTGCGCGATTTGCTCCCCGAACAACCTATACAGCTGAATATGCTGCGTCAGGCCTGGCGGGTAAAAGCAGGACAACGCGTTAACGTGATTGCCATTGGCGATGGGTTCAGTGCAAATGCTGAAGGTCTGGCGCTGAATAACGCTTCCGTCGCGCAAAAGGCCCGCGTGAGAATGATATCGGGTCAGGTAGTCAGTGGCGTAGTGGATGCCGATGGGAATATTCTTATAAACCTGTAAGCTATTAAAGATTGCCCGTCCATTGCCGATAAATAAGCAACAAATGATAAAAGCGCCCTCAATGAGGAATAAACCATGAGTATTGACCGCACTTCCCCCCTGAAGCCTGTAAGCACCGTTCAGCCACGCGAAACCAGTGAGGCTCCGGTAGCCAATACCCACACAGCAAAAACAACGGCTACCGCCAGTACCAGCGTCAAGTTAAGCGATGCGCAGGCAACACTGATGCAACCGGGCAGCAGTGATATCAATCTTGAACGCGTAGAAGCATTAAAATTGGCGATTCGTAATGGTGAACTAAAAATGGATGTCGGCAAAATTGCTGATGCGCTGATCAACGAAGTGCAACAAGATTTACTGAGTAAATAATCCGATGCCGCGTCTTGCTGAGATTCTCAACCAGATGTCTGTGGTGCTTAACGAGCTCAATATAGTGATGGTCCAGGAGCAGCAATATCTCTCTATGGGGCAGTTCACTGGTAGCCAGCTGCAACATATTACAGAACAAAAAAGCTCAATGCTGGCGACACTGGATTACCTGGAACAGCTGCGTCGGCAGGCACCGGATACAGAAAATAGCGACGATATTGCTCAATCCTGGCAGGAGATCACCGAGAAAACGCAGCAACTGCGCCAGTTAAATCAGCATAACGGCTGGCTACTGGAAGGACAGATTGAGCGCAATCAACAGGCATTGGAAATGCTGAAACCGCATCAGGAACCGACACTGTACGGGGCGAACGGTCAGACCTCAACCCCCTGGCGCGGTGGTAAAAAGATTGCTATCTGAAGATTTTCTCCGGCCTGCGATGCAGGCCGGAATTCAACGTTAAGCAGTACGACGAGCAAACTCTTTTACTTTGAAGCCCAACACCGCCAGTGCGGCAAAGTATGCTGCAATTCCCGCGACAACGACCGCCATCAAACGCAGTAAACGCCACGGCATAGTGCCCAACGACCAGTCCGGCATAATATGCAACATGCCTAAAAGCACACCAGACATCACCAGTACCGCCACAAGTAAACGCAGCAGAAACGCCATCCAGCCAGGTTGTGGGGTAAAGATTTTCTGCTTACGCAACTGCCAGTAAAGCAGCGAAGCATTCAGACACGCCGCCAGACCAATGGAAAGCGACAGTCCGGCATGTTTCAACGGGCCGATAAATGCAAGGTTCATCAATTGCGTCAAAATCAGCGTGACGATGGCAATTTTCACCGGCGTTTTAATGTCCTGCCGTGAATAAAAGCCCGGAGCCAACACTTTCACCACAATCAGGCCAATCAAACCTACCGAGTAGGCAATTAACGCCCGCTGGGTCATCAGCGCATCAAAGGCGGTAAATTTACCGTACTGGAACAGCGAAACGGTTAACGGACCGGAGAGGATGCCCAGCGCCACCGCGCTTGGCAGCGCCAGCAGGAAACAAAGACGCAGCCCCCAGTCCATCAGACGGTTGTATTCATCGTGATTGCCACTGGCAAAACTTTTCGACAGCGACGGCAGCAAAATGGTCCCCAGCGCCACGCCCAGTACACCGGACGGAAACTCCATCAAACGGTCGGCGTAATACATCCACGACACCGAACCAGAGGCAAGAAATGAGGCAAAAATAGTGTTGATGATTAAGGAAATCTGGCTAACAGAAACGCCAAGAATAGCCGGCCCCATCTGTTTCACTACGCGCATCGCCCCGGCATCGTGGAAGTTAATGCGCGGCAATACCAACATGCCAATCTTCTTCAGATGCGGTAGCTGATACACCAGCTGCAGGATGCCGCCGACCGTAACAGCCCACGCCAGCGCCAGCACCGGCGGATTAAAATACGGCGCAGCAAACAGCGCAAAGCCAATCATGCTGATATTGAGTAACGTCGGGGCAAATGCCGGAATCGAGAAACGGTTCCAGGTATTCAGAATCGCCCCCACCAGCGATGCCAGTGAAATCAATAGGATATAGGGAAAGGTAATTTGTAATAGCTGGGTGGTCAGGGCAAATTTGTCAGCTGTGTCAGCGAAGCCCGGCGCAGTCACCATTATCACCCACGGCGCGGCGAGCATACCGGCGACCGTCACAACCGCCAACGCCAGCGTCAGCAAACCAGAGACATAAGAGACAAAGACCCGCGTGGCATCTTCACCCTGCTTGCTTTTATATTCCGCCAGAATCGGCACGAAAGCCTGGGAGAATGCCCCTTCAGCAAAGATACGGCGTAACAAATTAGGAAGTTTGAACGCAACAAAAAAGGCGTCGGTTGCCATCCCTGCGCCAAATATTCTGGCGACAATAGCGTCACGTGCGAAGCCAAGCACACGCGAAAACATGGTCATCGAGCTGACGGCGGCCAGCGATTTTAATAAATTCATCGGTGTTCTAATCCAGACCCACGGGCAAAACGCCTGCAAGGCAGGCGCTGAAAGAGGCGAATAGTCTACCTGGATTATGGTGAATTGCTACCGCCAGATGTTACAGGGTTTATTCACTCATCGCATCGCGCCAGATCTTGTCAACGATGCGCTGCGCCAGCACCGCTTGTTCACCAGCGGTTTGTGGAACTGTCTGATTTTGCACGCATTCAATGAAATGACGCGCGCAACCGACAAATCCACGCTGCTCGAGGGTACTTTGCCAGCCAGGAATCGGTTTATGCACCACGCCCTGCCCGCGCTCCTCACGCCATTCGCGCATATCGGTGATGTCGATTAATGCCCCTTCAGTCACTGCCTGCACCGCTTCACGCTGACTTCCGGCACGGCGATGCATACAGGTGGTGATTTGTAATTGACCAACAGAAAAATGATGCTCGGCAAACAGCATTTCGCCTGACTCATTGGTCAGCAACGTACCGCTTTCGAGAGCTGCATTGCCGCCAGACAACCACAGCGCGGTATCAACCACATGCAGATAATCATCCAGCAAGGTGAAATAAAGATCGTGTGGCCCGACGCTATTGGTACGATGTTTATCCATTCTTAGCGAGGACGCACTGGCAAGCTGTGTTTTTAACTCACAGTACAGCGGAGCGAAACGGCGGTTAAAGCCGACCATCAGTGTCAGTTTTTTGCGCGCTGCGAGTTCAACCAGTCGCTCGGCATCGCGCAGATTTTCCGCCAGCGGTTTATCGACACAGACATGTACACCTGCATTTAATAACGCACTGACCACCTCAAAATGACTGGCGGTGCTGGAGTGAACAAATACCGCATCGCAACTGGTGGCAAGGTTAGATAACGAATCGGCGTAGGGAATGCGCCAGCTTTCACAAATTGTGATGGCTTTCTCACGCGTTGGCGACCATGCCCCCTGTAGCGTCCAGTCAGACGCCGCTGCCAGCACCGGCAGCCACGCTTTTTGCGCGATACCGCCTAAACCCACAATGCCGATACGTAATTTTTTCACGTTAATCTCCCAGATGGGCCAGCAACGAATCAAGACGCTGTTTCAGTTCTGCCACCTCGATTTCCAGGGCTTCGACGCGGGATTGTAAATCCCCGCCAACCGCGTCCGACGTTTCCGTGAGCACAGGCTGATCATCCACCTCACCACTGAAAAGATGCATATAGCGGCTTTCTCGTTTACCCGGTTCGCGAGCCAGACGAACGACAAAAGGTCCATCTTCGCGATTAGCCAGTTGTTCCAGCGTCGTTTCTACTTCCGTCATATCGCTGAATTCATACATCCGCGCCGCGCGACTGCGCAGTTCACCAGGCGTCTGAGCACCGCGCAACAACAAGGTGGTAATTAATGCGACTTCTGCGGCGCTAAGTTTCAGGTCACCAAACTCAGAGTTGCAGAAACGCTGTTCATATTTGGTGACTCGATTACCAAAGCCACTCACCGTGCGCAGATAATGGCGTTTTACCAGATTATCCAGTTGCTCCTGTACCTCGGATTCGCTCAGATTCATTACCGGTTCACGGTTTGTTTTCTGGTTACAGGCCGTTACCACGCCATTCACGGAAAGCGGGTATTGTTCCGGCGTCGTCACCTGTTTTTCCAGCAAACAGCCAATCACACGGGCTTCCAGTGCGGTAAGTTGATACTTCATGAAATTCTCCTTAGCGGCCGGGCGTCCAGTCCGGGGTGGTTAATGCCGTCAGTACGTGATCGCGCCATTTTCCATCAATCAATAAATAATCTTTCGCATAGCCTTCTTTTTCAAAACCCAAGCGCGCCAGCAAATCACCGCTGCGTTTATTGTGCGGCATATAGTTGGCCATAATGCGATGAATATGTTGGGTGCGTTGCATATAGCGAATGGCGGCGGTCAGAGCTTCAAACATTAGTCCTTTACCCTGCCATTTTTGTCCGATCGAATAACCGAGATAGCAGGCGTGAAAAGAGCCGCGTACCACATTGGAAAAATTGGCTACGCCAATTATTTCTTTCTCGTTCGGGTCGAGCAAAGCAAAGTAAAAGGCAGAGCCCTGTTTATGAAATTCGTTAATCATGCTTAACCTGGCCTGCCAGCCTGAAGGATAGCAGTGGCTTTCATCGCGCACTGGCTCCCAGGGCTTCAGGAAATGGCGATTCTCTGCGTAATAATCCGCCAGTCGCCAGGCATCACGTTCATGCACCAGACGCACGACCAATCGGTCGGTGGTTAAGCGCACTTTTGGCACGTTACTGCGATAGCCAAACATTCTATACCTACTCCTTCCCGTAACGTCTTTAATACGCTGTAAGTATTACTATACCTGCGCAACCAGAGCCTGTGAAAAGTCCCTAATGCCATTTTCTGCATTATTCACATATTTGATAAAAACTCTCTATCAAAGCGACGTTTTGATAAAAAAATATTGTCCCCGATATGATGGGAAAAGTCCTGGCGGCGATGCAGAATAGAAAGTGCTCATCTTTTATTTCCCGGGAGGGGAAATGTCGCGCGTGTCGCAGGCGAGGAACCTGGGTAAATATTTCCTTCTCGTCGATAATATGCTGGTCGTGCTGGGGTTCTTTGTTGTCTTCCCGCTGATCTCTATCCGCTTCGTTGATCAAATGGGCTGGGCCGCCGTAATGGTCGGTATTGCCCTCGGTCTGCGTCAGTTCATTCAGCAAGGATTAGGCATTTTCGGCGGTGCTATTGCCGACCGTTTTGGCGCTAAACCGATGATCGTTACTGGTATGCTAATGCGCGCTGCCGGATTCGCCACCATGGGCATCGCTCATGATCCCTGGATGCTGTGGTTTTCTTGTTTGCTCTCGGGCCTCGGCGGTACGTTATTTGATCCACCGCGTTCGGCGCTGGTGGTGAAATTAATTCGTCCGGAACAACGGGGCCGTTTTTTCTCCCTGTTGATGATGCAAGACAGCGCTGGTGCGGTCATTGGCGCGTTGCTGGGGAGTTGGTTATTGCAATACGATTTTCGCCTGGTCTGCGCCACGGGGGCAATTCTGTTTGTATTGTGTGCAGCGTTTAACGCCTGGTTGTTGCCCGCGTGGAAACTATCTACCGTGCGCACGCCAGTCCGCGAAGGCATGACCCGCGTGATGCGCGATAAACGTTTTGTCACCTATGTCCTGACACTCGCGGGCTACTACATGCTGGCTGTGCAGGTGATGCTGATGCTGCCGATTATGGTCAACGACGTCGCCGGAGCGCCCTCTGCCGTAAAATGGATGTATGCTATCGAAGCGTGTCTGTCGTTAACATTGCTCTACCCTATCGCCCGATGGAGCGAAAAGCGTTTTCGTCTGGAACATCGGTTGATGGCTGGGCTACTGGTGATGTCATTAAGCATGATACCCGTGGGCATGGTCAGTGGCCTGCAACAACTTTTCACCCTGATTTGTCCGTTTTATATTGGCTCGATCATTGCCGAACCTGCGCGTGAAACTCTTAGCGCCTCGTTGGCGGATGCACGGGCGCGCGGCAGTTATATGGGGTTTAGTCGGCTGGGCTTGGCGATAGGCGGCGCTATTGGCTATATCGGCGGCGGCTGGCTGTTTGACCTGGGCAAATCCACGCAACAACCGGAATTGCCGTGGATGATGTTGGGCGTTATTGGCATCATCACCTTCCTTGCGTTGGGCTGGCAATTTAGCCATAAACGTGCCGCGCGTCGGTTGCTGGAGCGCGACGCCTGAAAATGCCATGCTTTCTGTTACCATTGCTCGCCCTGTCAACCTGACGCGCCTTAACGGCTTGTTATTACCTGCCGTCGCAGAATTCAGTTTTTTCTGCTGGCGAGTTTAACGCTGGTGACACATGCTGCGTTGTGTCAGGATATTGACGCAGATCTCATGTCGAGGACTACCATGAACAAGTTTTTATTTGCCGCTGCATTGATCGTCAGTGGCCTGCTCGTTGGCTGTAATCAACTCACCCAATACACCATTACCGAACAAGAGATTAACCAGTCGCTTGCGAAACATAATAATTTCTCAAAAGATATCGGTTTGCCCGGCGTGGCTGATGCCCATATAGTTCTGACAAACCTGACCAGCCAAATTGGTCGCGAAGAGCCTAATAAGGTTACCCTAACCGGGGACGCCAATCTGGATATGAACTCTCTGTTCGGTAGCCAAAAAGCAACCATGAAACTGAAGCTGAAAGCGCTGCCTGTGTTTGATAAAGAGAAAGGCGCTATCTTCCTGAAAGAGATGGAAGTGGTCGACGCGACCGTGCAGCCGGAAAAAATGCAAACCGTGATGCAAACGTTACTTCCCTATTTGAATCAGGCATTACGCAATTACTTTAACCAGCAACCGGCTTACATCCTGCGCGAAGATGGCAGCAAAGGAGAAGCAATGGCTAAAAAACTGGCAAAAGGCATTGAAGTGAAACCGGGTGAAATAGTCATTCCGTTCACTGATTAATCACGTGGGCGCATTTGCGCCCTTTATTTTTCGTGCAAAGGAAAACGTTTCCGCTTATCCTTTGTGTCCGGCAAAAACATCCCTTCAGCCGGAGCATAGAAATTAATGACTGCACCATCCCAGGTATTAAAGATCCGCCGCCCAGACGACTGGCACCTTCACCTCCGCGATGGCGACATGTTAAAAACTGTCGTGCCGTATACCAGCGAAACCTATGGTCGGGCCATCGTTATGCCCAATCTGGCACCGCCTGTAACCACAGTTGAGGCTGCAGTGGCTTATCGCCAACGTATTCTTGACGCCGTACCGGACGGACACGATTTCACCCCGCTGATGACCTGTTATTTAACAGACTCGCTGGACCCCAATGAGCTGGAGCGTGGATTTAACGAAGGTGTGTTCACCGCCGCAAAACTTTACCCTGCGAATGCCACCACCAACTCCAGCCACGGCGTGACGTCGGTTGAGGCGATCATGCCAGTACTTGAGCGCATGGAAAAAATCGGTATGCCGCTGCTAGTGCATGGCGAAGTGACCCATGCTGACATCGACATTTTTGACCGTGAAGCGCGCTTTATTGAGACGGTCATGGAGCCGCTGCGCCAGCGCCTGACCGCGCTGAAAGTCGTTTTCGAGCACATCACCACCAAAGATGCTGCCGACTATGTTCGTGACGGAAATGAACTATTGGCCGCCACCATTACTCCCCAGCATCTGATGTTTAACCGTAACCATATGCTGGTTGGCGGTGTGCGTCCGCATCTCTACTGTCTGCCGATCCTCAAACGCAATATTCACCAACAGGCACTGCGTGAGCTGGTCGCCAGTGGTTTTGATCGCGTTTTTCTCGGTACCGATTCCGCGCCACATGCGCGTCATCGTAAAGAGAGTAATTGCGGCTGTGCAGGTTGCTTTAATGCGCCAACGGCGCTGGGAAGTTACGCCACCGTATTTGAAGAGATGAATGCACTACAGCATTTTGAAGCATTCTGTTCTTTAAACGGGCCGAAATTCTATGGATTACCGGTCAATGAATCGTTTATTGAACTGATACGTGAAGAGCAGAAAATTGCTGAAAGCATCGCTCTGACAGACGACACGCTTGTTCCTTTCCTGGCTGGGGAAACTGTACGTTGGTCTGTTAAGCAATAAAAAACGTAGCCGCCTGTTGTCTTTAGATTATTTTGCCTGTATAAATAACCAGTATATTCAACAGGGGGCTATTATGCGAATTGAAGTCACCATAGCGAAAACTTCTCCACTACCCACTGGCGCCATTGACGCTCTGGCGGGTGAACTTTCTCGCCGCATTCAGTATGCGTTTCCGGACAATGAAGGTCACGTATCGGTACGATATGCTGCGGCAAATAATTTATCGGTTATTGGTGCAACAAAAGAAGATAAACAGCGCATTAGCGAAATTCTACAAGAAACGTGGGAAAGCGCCGATGACTGGTTTGTTAGCGAATAATATGCAGTGATGTTTGTTTTTGCCGGGTCGCCCCGGCTTTTTTATATTTTAAGATTGTTCGTACAATTTTTACACTTCCTCAAAATAATTGCACAATATGCTAAAAAAATATGAATGACATGCTGTTTTATTGTTCATATAAATCTTAAAAGCAAAAAAATATCTCGCCCCCCCTTTAAAATTTCGGTGAATACCCATATTTATTGATATACTGAAGTTGCTTCAGATAAAAACGCATTGAACCTCGAATAACGTTGTCTAGTAACACGAATTAGGGGGCCATGATGGAAAAAAACAATGAAGTCATTCAGACTCATCCGCTCGTAGGGTGGGACATCAGCACCGTTGATAGCTATGATGCTCTGATGTTGCGTTTGCACTACCAGACCCCAAATAAGTCCGAGCAGGAAGGGACTGAAGTTGGTCAGACACTCTGGTTAACTACTGATGTTGCCAGACAATTTATTTCGATATTAGAAGCAGGAATCGCCAAAATTGAATCTGGTGATTTCCATGTCAATGAGTATCGTCGTCATTAACATGACATGACCATCCACCCAAAAGGCACCTTACCGGTGCCTTTACCATTTCTGGGTTGTATATCGTTTGTTACTTATTTACTCTGCTTAAACCATGAGAGCAGAGAGAAAAAAATGAAATACGATCTCATCATTATTGGCAGCGGTTCCGTAGGCGCTGCAGCCGGATATTATGCCACCCAGGCCGGTTTGAAAGTGCTGATGACCGACAGCCATATGCCACCACATCAACACGGCAGTCACCACGGAGATACGCGATTAATTCGCCATGCTTATGGCGAAGGCGAAAAGTATGTCCCGCTAGTGCTCCGTGCCCAAACCCTGTGGGATGAACTCTCCCGTCACAACGAAGAGAATCCTATTTTTGTGCGCTCAGGGGTTATCAACCTCGGCCCTGCCGACTCCAAGTTTCTCGCCAATGTCGCTCACAGCGCCAATCAATGGCAACTCAACGTCGAGGAGTTGGATGCACAAGCCATTATGTCTCGCTGGCCGGAAATACGCGTCCCTGACAACTATATCGGGCTATTTGAGGCCGACTCCGGTTTTTTACGCAGTGAGCTGGCGATTAAAACCTGGATCCAACTGGCGAATGAAGCGGGCTGCGCGCAACTGTTTAACTGTCCGGTCACCGCAATTCGTCATGACGATAACGGCGTAACTATTGAAACGGCGGACGGCGAATACCAGGCGAAGAAAGCGCTCGTCTGCGCTGGTACCTGGATAAAAGAGCTGCTACCAGAACTACCCATCCAGCCCGTACGTAAAGTATTCGCCTGGTATCAGGCCGATGGCCGCTATAGCGTGAAGAATAAATTCCCGGCCTTTACCGGTGAATTGCCCAATGGCGATCAATACTACGGTTTTCCGGCGGAAAACGATGCTCTGAAGATTGGGAAACATAACGGTGGTCAGGAAATTCATTCAGCGGATGAACGTGTTCCGTTTGCGGAAATCGACAGTGACGGTTCCGAAGCGTTCCCATTCTTACGCAGTGTGTTGCCAGGTATCGGCTGCTGCCTGTACGGCGCTGCCTGTACCTATGATAATTCGCCTGACGAAGATTTTATTATCGATACCCTACCAGGACACGCTAATACGCTGCTGATTACCGGCCTGAGTGGGCATGGCTTTAAATTTGCTTCAGTATTAGGGGAAATAGCCGCTGACTTTGCGCAAGACAAAAAAATCGATTTTGATTTAACGCCATTCCGGCTTTCCCGCTTCCAATAATCATCATCACGGCCTCTAAGTTGAGGCCGTTTTTACAGGAGCTTTTAATGCGTCGCCTGGTGAACTATCTCATCAATAATATTCGCGAACATCTCATGCTTTATCTTTTTCTTTGGGGGGTATTGGCGATTATGGATCTGATCTATGTGTTTTATTTTTAATCACCAGATGCTGACATAAACTGACAAAAACTTAATTTCCCTTTCATTTGGCGTGAAAAATTGAATAACCTTATTCCTGTCGCAACAGCATTCACCAGACATCCCTCCCCCTGAAACCACTAAACTTATGAAGGTTCTTTCATTATTAAATCAAAATTATTGAAATAAAAATAAATATCATTCGGATTGTTGTTTTTAAGTTGCAATTCATCTCATGACAGGCCATTTTCATTGCCTCGTGAATATGTTCTGGATGCAGTTATGCAATTCATAAATTCCCCTCAACGCTATGGTGTTATTTCTGCCGCTTTACATTGGCTGACGGCAATTATTGTCTATGGCATGTTTGCTTTAGGTTTGTGGATGGTAACGTTAAGTTATTACGACGGTTGGTATCACAAAGCGCCAGAGTTGCATAAAAGCATCGGTATTTTGTTAATGATGGGGCTGGTTATTCGCGTTCTCTGGCGTTTAATTTCTCCTCCGCCAGGTCCACTGAAAAGCTATTCCCCCGGTATACGTTACGGAGCGAAAGCAGGCCATCTGGCTCTTTATCTTTTGCTCTTTGCTATTGGCATGAGCGGCTACCTTATCTCGACCGCCGATGGCAAACCCATCAGCATCTTTGGTTGGTTTGAAATCCCCGCAACGCTTGCCGACGCCGGCACGCAAGCTGACTTAGCAGGAGCGCTACATTTCTGGTTTGCCTGGAGTGTCGTCGTCCTGTCAGTTATGCACGGATTTATGGCACTGAAACATCATTTCATCGATAAAGACGACACTCTGAAGCGCATGCTGGGAAAGTCGTCATCTGACTATGGAGTATAAAAAATGAAAAAAAGCCTGCTTGGTTTAACCTTCGCTTCCCTGTTGTTCTCTGCCGGTTCAGCTATCGCTGCCGATTACAAAATTGACAAAGAAGGCCAGCACGCCTTTGTCAATTTCCGCATTCAACATCTGGGCTACAGCTGGGTTTACGGCACTTTTAAAGATTTCGACGGTACTTTTACGTTTGATGAAAAGAATCCAGCTGCCGATAAAGTTAATGTCACCATTAACACCACCAGCGTGGATACCAACCATGCCGAGCGCGATAAACATCTGCGCAGCGCGGATTTCCTCAACACAGCAAAATATCCGCAGGCAACCTTTACATCCACTAGCGTAAAGAAAGACGGTGACGAGCTGGATATCACAGGTGATCTGACACTGAATGGCGTAACTAAACCAGTAACGCTGGAAGCGAAGTTGATTGGTCAGGGCGATGATCCGTGGGGCGGTAAACGTGCAGGCTTCGAAGCTGAAGGTAAAATTAAGCTGAAAGACTTCAATATCAAGTCAGATTTAGGTCCGGCCTCTCAGGAAGTTGATCTGATTATTTCGGTGGAAGGTGTACAGCAGAAATAATGCTGAAATGTTGCCGGATGACGCGCATCCGGCAATGATGTTTATTCCGCAGGATCAGGTATGCCCAGTGTCGTGTTCAGGCGCCCCCGCGACTTATTAAAGATTTTATTGCCATTTTCTCGCCCGGCTCGACGGCGTCGCTGTTCTTCTGGCGATAACGCGCTCTCTTCGCAGCAAATCTCACTACAACAACCCTTGAATTTCTCAGCACACGTAGGACACTGGATAAACAGCAAATGACAGCCATCATTTTTACAGTTGGTATGGCTGTCGCATGGTGTGCCGCACTGATGGCAATGCGCAATAATTTCATCAGAGATGCGCTCCCCCATCCGTTCGTCAAAAACGAAATTTTTGCCAATAAAACGCACTGGTAAGCCTTGCTCGCGCGCCTTACGGGCGTATTCAATAATGCCGCCTTCAATATGCCAGACTTTATTAAAGCCGTTATGCTTCATCCATGCACTGGCCTTTTCGCAACGAATGCCACCAGTACAGTACATAACGATTTTTTTATCTTTATGCGTCTGCATCATCTCAACCGCTTTCGGTAGTTGTTCACGAAAGGTATCAGCAGGAATTTCCAGCGCATTTTCGAAATGACCGACTTCATATTCATAGTGGTTGCGCATATCGATAAACAGCGCATCGGGATCATCAAGCATGGCATTCACTTCCGCTGCTTGCAGGTATTCCCCGACATTTGTGGCGTCAAATTGAGGATCGTCAATCCCGTCGGCGACAATCCGCTCGCGGACCTTCATGCGCAGCACCCAGAAGGATTTTCCGTCATCATCCAACGCGATATTCAGGCGTAAACCCTCTAACGCAGGATCAAAAGCATAAAGCTGTGCGCGAAATGTCTCGACGTTGCTCGCGGGTACACTAATTTGCGCGTTGATCCCCTCATGTGCCAGATAGACCCGGCCAAAAACATTCAACGAGGCAAATAGCTGATATAAAGCATCGCGGATCACTTTAGGATCGGCAATATGGAAATATTTATAAAACGAAATGGTGGTGCGCGGTTCACTCTCGGCCAGCATTTTGGCTTTCAGTGCGTCATTGGAAATGCGGTTATGTAACACTGGCATGGTGTACGGTTCCTGCGAGGTGGGAAAGTAAAATCCGGCGCATGATATAGCAATAATCGCAAATTAACATCCACACATTTTACGCTACATTTACGCATTAAAAATTATTAATCGTTTACATGCGCGGCATTTTTGCCCAGTCTTCAGCCTCAAATTTTGGTTGAGGGCGAAAAAATGCAACAATACATACAATTGCCCGTATAGGTTGAAAGACAGGATTGATATGACGAATCTCCCCAAGTTCTCCACCGCACTGCTTCATCCGCGTTATTGGTTAACCTGGTTGGGTATTGGCGTACTTTGGTTGGTCGTGCAATTGCCCTACCCGATTATCTATCGCCTCGGCTGTGTAACAGGACGACTGGCGTTACGTTTTATGAAACGACGCGCCAAAATTGTGCATCGCAACCTGGAACTGTGCTTCCCGGAAATGAGCGAACAAGAGCGCCAGCAGATGGTGATTAAGAATTTTGAATCCGTTGGTATGGGACTGATGGAAACCGGCATGGCGTGGTTCTGGCCAGAAAGTCGGGTTGCCCGCTGGACGGAAGTCATTGGCATGGAACATATTCGTGACGTACAGGCGCAAAAGCGCGGCATCCTGTTAGTTGGCATCCATTTTCTGACGCTGGAACTCGGTGCACGACAATTTGGAATGCAGGAGCCGGGCATCGGGGTTTATCGCCCGAATGACAACCCATTAATCGACTGGCTGCAAACCTGGGGCCGCCTGCGTTCGAATAAATCGATGCTCGACCGCAAAGATTTAAAAGGGATGATTAAAGCACTGAAAAAAGGTGAAGTCGTTTGGTATGCGCCGGATCACGATTACGGTCCACGCTCGAGCGTTTTTGTGCCGTTGTTCGCCGTTGAGCAGGCGGCAACCACAAGCGGCACCTGGATGTTGGCACGGATGTCCGGCGCATGTCTGGTGCCATTTGTCCCTCGTCGTAAGCCGGACGGCAAAGGTTATCAGTTGATCATGCTGCCGCCAGAGTGTTCACCGCCACTGGATAACGCTGAAACCACCGCCGCGTGGATGAACAAAGTGGTCGAAAAATGCATCATGATGGCGCCTGAACAGTACATGTGGCTGCATCGCCGCTTCAAAACGCGCCCGGAAGGCGTTCCTTCACGTTACTAATCTTCTTTATGCCGGATAAGATGCGCAGCATCGCATCCGGCACATCAGCATCAAATCCCCTGATTTAGCGATAAAAGCTCTCTGCATTGCGTCACTTATAAGTCAGGCGCATAATTAGTGTGCTTATCTTTTATTCTTTTGTTCACCGCGCCCTGGCGCACCAACAGCGGATTGCTATGTCACCCTGTGAAAATGACACTCCCATAAACTGGAAACGAAACCTGCTCGTTGCCTGGCTTGGCTGTTTTCTTACCGGCGCCGCCTTCAGTCTGGTAATGCCGTTCTTACCCCTCTACGTTGAGCAACTTGGCGTTACGGGCCATTCGGCACTAAATATGTGGTCAGGGATTGTCTTCAGTATCACCTTTCTATTCTCCGCTATTGCTTCTCCGTTCTGGGGAGGACTTGCTGACCGCAAAGGTCGAAAAATTATGCTCCTGCGCTCGGCCCTCGGGATGAGCATCGTGATGGTGCTGATGGGAGTAGTGCAAAATATCTGGCAATTTCTGATCCTACGAGCATTGCTGGGTCTGCTCGGTGGATTTGTCCCTAATGCCAACGCGCTAATCGCCACTCAGGTCCCGCGCAATAAAAGCGGCTGGGCGCTGGGTACGCTCTCTACCGGTGGGGTTAGCGGCGCGCTGCTCGGCCCCATGGCTGGCGGCTTGCTCGCCGATAACTACGGCTTACGTCCGGTATTTTTTATTACCGCCAGTGTGCTAATACTCTGCTTTTTCGTCACCCTGTTTTGTATCAAAGAGAAATTCCAGCCAGTCAGCAAAAAAGAGATGCTGCACATGCGGGAAGTCGTGACATCGCTTAAAAATCCGAAGCTGGTACTTAGCCTGTTTGTCACAACATTAATCATCCAGGTCGCCACCGGTTCAATCGCGCCAATCCTGACACTCTATGTCCGTGAGCTGGCGGGGGATGTCAGTAATGTTGCTTTTATCAGTGGCATGATTGCCTCGGTCCCCGGCGTGGCTGCGCTACTTAGCGCGCCACGACTTGGCAAACTGGGGGATCGTATCGGGCCAGAGAAGATCCTGATAACGGCGCTGCTCTTTTCTGTGCTGCTGTTAATCCCTATGTCTTACGTCCAGACACCATTCCAACTGGGGATTTTACGCTTTTTACTCGGGGCCGCCGATGGCGCGTTACTCCCCGCGGTACAAACGTTACTGGTCTATAACTCAACAAATCAAATCGCCGGGCGAATTTTCAGCTACAACCAGTCATTTCGCGATATTGGCAACGTTACGGGACCATTGATGGGCGCGGCTATCTCGGCAAACTATGGTTTCCGTGCAGTGTTTCTGGTGACCGCCGGAGTGGTGTTGTTTAACGCGGTTTATTCCTGGAACAGTTTGCGTCGCCGCCGATTGCCCCAAGTGACAGGCTGATTTTTCGCCTTTCATACTTGCAAAAGCGCATAATCAGCTATTCTTTCCCTGAATACATCATCAAATCAAAGGGAGAATCGTGATGACTATGTACGCAACGCTTGAAGAAGCCATTGATGCCGCACGGGAAGAATTTCTTACTGACACCCCCGGAATCGATGCAGATGAAGCAAATGTGCAACAGTTCAATGTCCAGAAATACATTCTGCAAGATGGTGACATTATGTGGCAGGTTGAGTTTTTCGCTGATGAAGGCGAAGAAGGTGAATGTCTGCCAATGTTCAGCGGTGAAGCTGCACAAAGCGTCTTTGACGGCGATTATGATGAAATTGAAATTCGCCAGGAATGGCAGGAAGAAAATACGCTGCATGAATGGGACGAAGGCGAATTTCAGCTTGAGCCGCCACTGGATACTGAAGAAGGACGCGCTGCCGCCGATGAATGGGATGAGCGTTAATGACTCATTCATATGGCCCATGTTGAATATCAATGGGCAGCAGTAAGGTATCGAAGACGAGGGAGAATGGCAGATCGAGGATCGTAACATAGCGCCACGCGGAGTCACGAACATCCCATTGCACCCCGGGATAATATTGGTTGCCATGCCCCTGCCCCGGTATAGTGCGGCTAATGATGCTGCCACAGCCACTCAGTAAGGTAACCATGATGCCTACCACAATGAAACGCATTTGATACCTCTTTCCTAAAAAAATACCGGCATTACGCCGGTATTTTTATTGGCTCGTTGTTTTTGCCGGATGCGGCGTGAACGCCTTATCCGACCTACAAAATCTTGCAAAATCAATATATTGCAGGAACGATGTAGGCCTGATAAGCGTAGCGCATCAGGCAACTACGTTTTTATTGCGAAGCCGCAGCCGGGTTACGCAATGCCTGTGGGTTCAGCTTTATCCCTTCGTAGTAACTCACCCATGAAGAATATTTCTCTGGAGAGTTCCATACGCGGAAATGCAAACGTGCCATCGTTACCGGGTCGCTCAAAAGCACCAGACGACGATCGCGATTCAGCTTCTCTGGCGTCTCGTTAAGCGCCTGTTCAACGTGGCGGTCACGGGCGATTTCCAGCACCTTACTGGCGCGGTGACGCGCGGTCGCCATTGCCGTTGCCAGGGCGTTAAACGACGGGTTAAACACCGCGTGCATAAAGCCATCGTCGAGAGAACGCTGACGGTTCATCTCAAGGAAACGGTCGGTATCGACCAGCACCTGCGGCGGTGAATACTCTTCTGGGATCAGGAACAGTTTCCAGCGTTTAGTACGCAGCCCCACGGTCGTACGACTGGAGATCACCGAAACAAACGGTGACAGGATCAGCGAGAAAACAATCGGCGCCAGCCAGAACAGGAATCTCAGATCCAGCCATGCCATGCCAACCGCCCACACCAGACCCAGTAACAGTTGCGAGCCGTGGCGTTTAAACGCTTCTCCCCAGGAAGTGGAGTCATCATCACGTTGCGGTGAATTCCACACCACTTCCCAGCCGAGGAAGGCGCTGACCACAAATACCGTATGGAACAGCATGCGCACCGGCGCCAGCAGTACGGAGAACAGCACTTCCAGCAGCAGCGACAAGGTGACGCGCCAGAAGCCACCATACTCTTTAGTCCCTTTGCACCAGATGAGCAAAATACTCAACAATTTTGGCAGGAACAGCAGCACCATTGTTGAGGCAAACAGTGCAATTGCCAGTTCAGGACGCCATTGCGGCCACACCGGGAACAACTGCCGTGGTTGCAGGAAATATTGCGGTTCGGTCAACGCATGTACTACCTGTAATGCGGTCGAGAGCGCGAGGAACATAAACCACAGCGGTGCAGAGAGATATGACATCACCCCCGTCAGGAACACCGCACGGTGTACCGGGTGCATCCCTTTAACCAGGAACAGGCGGAAGTTCATCAGGTTGCCATGACACCAGCGACGGTCACGCTTTAGCTCATCCAGCAAGTTTGGCGGCAACTCTTCATAAGAGCCCGGGAGATCGTACGCAATCCATACTCCCCAGCCTGCGCGGCGCATCAGAGCGGCTTCTACAAAGTCGTGCGACAGGATTGAACCGGCAAAAGAACCTTCCCCCGGCAACGGCGCCAGCGCGCAGTGCTCGATAAACGGTTTCACGCGGATAATCGCGTTATGCCCCCAGTAGTGCGACTCGCCGAGTTGCCAGAAGTGCAAACCGGCCGTGAACAATGGCCCATAAACACGGGTCGCAAACTGCTGGCAGCGCGCGTACAGCGTATTCATACCAGATGCTTTCGGCGAAGACTGGATAATCCCGGCGTTCGGGTTGGCTTCCATCAGGCGCACCAGGCCGCACAAGCAATCACCGGTCATCACTGAATCGGCATCCAGCACCACCATGTAGCTGTACTGACTGCCCCAGCGACGGCAGAAGTCATCGATATTACCGCTTTTACGCTTTACACGACGGCGGCGGCGGCGATAGAAAATCTGCCCTTCGCCGCCGACTTCAGCGATAAGCTCCATCCAGGCTTTTTGCTCTGCGACGCAGATATCCGGGTTGTAACTATCACTCAGAATGTAAACATCAAAGTGTTTAGCATTGCCGGTGGCTTTTACCGATTCCCACGTTGCACGCAAGCCTGCAAAGACGCGACTCACGTCTTCATTACAGATGGGCATGATCAATGCCGTACGATGCTCCGGGTTTAGCGGTTCATCGCCAACAGTCGACGCAGAAATACTGTATTTATCGCGACCAATGAGCAGTTGCAGGAATCCCATCAGCGCGGTCCAGAAACCGGCAGACACCCAGCAGAAAAGAACAGCAAAGAGGATCAGAATGCCGGTCTGCAACATATAAGGCAGGAGCTGCATAAAGGAAACCCACAGATCCTGATCGACCATATCAACCGGATTAATAAACGCCCACCCCTGATACGGCAGGATCGTCTTCATATACCAGGTGGCGACCACGGTTTGCGCCAGTGTCAGAATAAGCAGGATATAACGACGGATTGTCCCGACGGTACGCCACTTTTGCTCGCTTTCCTGTTCTTCTTTGGTCAACCGAGCCAGATAGCGCGGTGTCACATCGCGCCCGCGCAGACGATCCCAGAATCGCCCTACCGGGTTAGTTCGCCACGGATCGGGAAACATAGAGGAGCGTTTTGCTTTCGGCATTGCCTGAAGCTGATCGCGTCCTTCGTCGTCTTTAATTAACTGTCCATCAGCCAGCGAATCCGGCCAGGCTTGTTCAAGACGAGCCTTCACCGACCCTTGCGGGGAGTCATCCTCCCGCGCCCAGGTGCGGTGCTCGGCATCCAGCGCCTGATGAACGGCGCGGATATCGGTCTTCGGCAATGCCGCTTTCTCGCTTGCGGAGATGGGCATTGCGTCAATGTACTCAGTTGTTTTATTCATTGGCAGGTAACTGGTAGCTCCAGGTTTCACTCAACGTCTGATCGGCATTCACCAGCGCAGCACGCATTTCAGTGGTTTTCTTGGCATCTTTCACTTTCACGCGCATTACCAGACGCCAGCCTTTGGTGACCGGGTTATAACGTACTGTACTCTCTACAATCTCACCATTATCGCCAATACTGGTTTGTGCGGTGACTGGCGTATCCACTGGCAGCTTTTTCATTTCTGGACCAGTAAAATCGACCACAAAAGCGATAGTACCGTCAGGTTGACGAATCAGGTTTGATTGTTTCACATCCCCCGTTGAGCGACGCGTCTGCTGTACCCAGGCGTTATCTGGCGCATGCAATTTGTCTTCGTCCCGGCTGAAAGTGATGGTGTATTTAAAGTTCATCTCTTTACCTGGTTCCGGCAGCTGATCCGGCGTCCAGTAAGCGACGATGTTATCGTTAGTTTCATCGTTAGTCGGAATTTCTACCAACTCAACGCTACCTTTGCCCCACTCCCCTTTCGGTGTTACCCAGGCGCTTGGACGCAGATCGTAACGGTCGTCGAGATCTTCGAAACGAGAGAAGTCGCGGCCACGCTGTAACAGACCAAACCCTTGCGGATTCTCCATAGAGAAGCTGCTAACCGCCAGATGTTTCGGGTTATTCAGCGGACGCCAGATCCACTCACCGTTACCGGCATGGATAGACAAGCCGTTTGAGTCGTGCAATTCCGGACGATAGTTATTTGCCGGAGACGGCTGGTTCGGGCCGAACAGGAACATACTGGTTAGCGGCGCAACGCCCAGTTTGCCGACTTTATCGCGCAGATAAATTTTAGACTGCACATCAACAACCGTGTCACGTCCCGGCATAACCACAAACTTGTAAGCGCCTGTCGCACGCGGCGAGTCAAGCAATGCATAAATGGTTAAACGTTTATCAGTCGGTTTTGGGCGCTCGATCCAGAACTCTTTGAAGCGCGGAAATTCTTCACCGGATGGCAACGCGGTATCAATTGCCAGGCCGCGGGCAGACAGGCCATAAACCTGACCTGCGCCAATCACGCGGAAATAGCTGGCCCCGAGCATGCTGACGATTTCATCGTTTTTATCTTTGCTGTTGATCGGGTAAAGCACTTTAAAACCGGCAAAACCAAGGTCTTTTACCGTGTCTTTGTCATGCTGAACATCGCCGAATGTAAAATAATCCGGGCTGTATTTGATTCTTTTTACTGCCGTTGCAGTAACTTCATTGATTTTGACCGGCGTGTCGAAGTACATACCCTGATGGTAGAACTCGAGCTTGAATGGGGTCTTCAGATTGTTCCAGTAGGCTTTGTCATGATTAAACTGGATCTGCTGATAGTCCGCGTATTTCATGTCGCGGAAAACGGAGGGCAAGTTACTTTTAGGCGCCTCATAGCCTTTCCCGGCTAAGGATTGAGCTTGCTTTGCGACATCGTCAATGCTGAAGGCCCAGCTTGATGATGTATACAGGGTTAACATTACTGCAGCACTCAACCAACGCATTTTCATCATTTGTAGTTTATGTTTCATAATAAGTAAGCACTTCCCCCTTTGTGTGCTTATATCGATCCGATCTATTTTAATGGATAACCAGCCATTCCGACAACAGAATCCCGGTATTATTCAGCGTGCCGGCTCATTGATTAAGCACCTGATTGCAACCGTTTTCACTTTCCGTGCTTCTCCTAAAGACAGAAGCAGCGAGTTCGTGTAGGGTTTGCCAGCAAATTTATTTATCAACCGTCTTACAGACGCTTCCATTTTGGTTAGTGGTAGTGGCTATGCCGCGTAAAAAACACCCGTGAAGTCTGTGCCAGATGCGCCAGACCGATGTAGTTATGGCAAAAGCCTAAAGACATTACCCGGCAGGGATAAGACGAAAAATCCGAGATTAGTTAACCATATATGAATCCAGTACCCGCGCAGCGTGAATATTTCCTCGACTCCATCCGCGCCTGGTTGATGTTGTTAGGGATCCCTTTTCATATTTCTTTAATCTATTCAAGCCACACCTGGCATGTGAACAGCGCAGAGCCGTCCTGGTGGCTGACACTTTTTAACGATTTCATCCACTCGTTCCGCATGCAGGTATTCTTCGTTATTTCTGGTTATTTTTCCTACATGCTTTTTTTGCGCTACCCATTGAAAAAATGGTGGAAAGTTCGCGTCGAACGCGTGGGGATCCCGATGTTAACGGCCATTCCTCTGCTAACTTTGCCGCAATTCATTATGCTACAGTATGTCAAAGGCAAAGCAGAAAACTGGCCCGGCCTGTCATTGTATGACAAGTATAATACACTGGCCTGGGAATTAATTTCGCACCTGTGGTTTTTACTGGTATTGGTGGTCATGACGACGCTTTGCATATGGATATTTAAGCGCATTAAAAATAATTTAGATAATTCTGGTAACAAAAATAAAAAATTCTCAATGGCTAAACTATCAGTGATCTTCTTATGCCTCGGCATCGGCTATGCGGCAATAAGAAGAACGCTCTTTATCGTTTACCCGCCTATTTTAAGCGATGGCATGTTCAATTTTATTTTCATGCAGACGCTGTTTTATATGCCGTTTTTTATCCTTGGTGCATTAGCTTTTATTTTCCCTAATCTTAAAGCCTTGTTTACCACACCTTCTCGTGGTTGCACGCTCGCTGCAGCAATGGCATTTGTCGCATATTTGCTCAATCAACGTTACGGTAGCGGCGATGCCTGGATGTATGAAACCGAGTCGGTGATCACGATGGTACTCGGCCTGTGGATGGTGAATGTGGTTTTCTCCTTTGGCCACCGCCTGCTCAATTTCCAGTCGGCTCGGGTAACCTATTTTGTAAACGCATCGCTGTTTATTTATCTGGTTCACCACCCTTTAACGCTCTTTTTTGGTGCGTATATCACGCCCCATATCACGTCAAACCTGCTGGGATTCCTCTGTGGCCTGATATTCGTGATAGGGATTGCGATAATTCTGTATGAAATTCATTTACGCATTCCATTGTTGAAGTTTTTGTTCTCCGGAAAACCGGCCATTAAGCGCGAGAATGATAAAGCGCCAGCCCGCTAAGTCACGTTTACAATAACCATTCAACGGGTAATATTGACGCCAGTCTGACCAAAACCCGCTTCCAGAAACTGGTTGCGGGTTCTTTTTTGAGAATCATTTCTTCCTTCCCGTGGCGATCGACCCAGTTAATCCGTCCCCACCGATCTAAACGCAACTGCCAGGCCGCATCATACTGACTCTGAATAAAGCGTTTATCGATCAGCTGCGCCAGCGTTTTGCTCTCTATTACCAGGCCCATTTCAGTGTTGAGTAATGTTGAACGCGGGTCGAAATTGAATGAACCAATAAACACAATTTTGCCATCAATACTGAAGGTCTTGGCATGCAGACTGGCCCCGGAATTCCCGGTTATTCCACGGTCGTGCAATGTACCTGGTTGTTCCCGCGTTGGCTTCAGTTCATAGAGTTCCACGCCATAACGGAGCAATTTTTTGCGCCAGCGTGCGTAGCCAGCATGCACCACAGCGACATCATTAGCGGCAAGTGAGTTGGTTAAGATCGCTATCTTTACCCCTTTTCTTACCATCCGTAACAGTTGCGCCACACCTGCACGCGTCGGCACAAAATAAGAAGAGATAATATCAATCCGCTCGCCGGGTGACCCCATGATATCGAACAGACGCTGCGGCAGAAGGGAATGGCGTTTTGCTTTACCCTCCCCTTTCGCTGGATCATCACTTAATAAACGCGTTTTTGCCCAAATAAGCGGTAACGTACCCTCAACGAGTTGATTCATAAAAGGGCTGGATCCCAGTTTACGCAAATAGCGATGTGTAATGCTGTCATTATGCCAGGATGCGGGTAGCTCAATACGATCAGCCATTTCACCTTCAGGTACATCCAGAACATGCTGCAAGGAGGAAACTGATTTGCAATACCAGTAGCGGGCGAAATCATCAGCGACGTCCTCAACAACTGGCCCGATTGCCAGGACATCTAAATCTGAAAAAAGTGGCTCTTCTCCTGCACCAAAATAGGCATCGCCAACGTTGCGCCCACCCACCAGCGTCACCACGCCATCGACGGTAAAGCTCTTATTGTGCATACGTCGATTGAGACGAGAAAAATCGGTGATATAACCAAGCGGACGTAACAGGCGAAAAGAGAAAGGATTGAAAAGTCGAACTTCAATCCGCGGATGACTATCGAGCAAGCGTAAAATGCCATCAAGTCCGGGTGTATTGTTGTCATCAAGCAACAAACGAACGCGAACGCCACGCTTCGCGGCGGCTAACAGAGCCGAAAACAGCAATCGCCCCGACATATCGTCCTGCCAGATGTAATACTGAACATCCAGCGTATGTTCCGCCATTTCGGCCAGGCGGTAACGTGCGGCAAACGCATCCAGACCTTTATCAAGGGGGAAAATGCCGCACAGTCCTGGATGTTGCGAACACAAGGGCAACACCGCGCTCGCCAGCCGAGGCAAATCATTCATCTCCTTGTTGGGTAAGGAGTCTTTCGTAGAGATGGGCGTTTTCTTCATCATAACAGACAAAGTATACCTGCTCGGGTAAAGCGTGACGGGTAATAAATTCCGAAACGGTTTTTACTGCTATTTCAGCCGCTGCAGCGCGTGGGTATCCATAAACACCCGTACTAATGGCAGGAAAAGCTACCGATGTATAACTGTTCGCCGCCACCAGTCGCAGGCTATTGAGATAGGCATCCTGCAATAGCTGATCTTCATTTTGTTCTCCGCCGCGCCACACTGGTCCAACGGTATGTACAACAGCTTTGGCGGGGAGATCGCCTGCAAGGGTAATTACTGCGTGTCCCGTAGGGCAATCACCCTGCTGTTGTCTGACTTTTAAACAGGCATCCAGCAGCGCCGGACCGGCAGCGCGATGTATAGCGCCATCGACGCCCCCTCCCCCCATCAATGATGGATTTGCCGCATTAACAATCACATCAACGGCCAGTTTGGTAATATCGCCCTGTACAACATGAATACGCGATTTCATAACGCCTCCTTACACCATCTTGTTTCTTAAGTGTACAGCAGGGTTTTTAGCGAAATCGCATTTTTCTTGTCAGCAACGTGAGTGATTCAGAAACTTAGTTATATTCGATGTTCATCACAGCCAGCTTTTTCTGCTTATCAAGATACTGCACTTTTACTGAGGCAATTTGCGCATTTTTGACTTTGCCACTCATTAGCTCTTTGCTGGAATAAGTTTTGCTCTGTACAGGGCCATTTTGCATACAGGTCATTTCAACGGGCGTTTGCAGAGAGCTCACTTCACACGCGGGCTCCACGATTTGACCATGAAAATGAATCACGCCACCTTGCGCATTGCTTTCCGCTGTTGCAAAGAAAGGACAAACCAGACTACCGAGCATAAGAGAGTTTAAAAAAGGTCTGAACATTTATTCTATTTCCTCAATGATTAGTCATCCTTGAGGGGTGGTGTTATCCATACTTTCAGATTGGCCGATTCGCAGCAAACCATTCTCTCCAGATTCATCTTATGCCCGATATTTCAAAGAATTAAGACTTTTCTGAAGAAGACGGCCATTGTTGTGATAAATGAAGTGACTGTCCATCAGAAACAGTAACAACTATTTTCACCCGATCGTCCGGGGAAATATTTAAACTCAACTTCGTCAAGGCAATGGGTTGATTAGCGGGCAATGAGAGGGTCTTTTCTTGTTTGGTCTGGCTTTGGCCTGAACTGCCTTCACGCAGAGACAATATTTGCACCCGGCACAGGCATGATTGCGTCAGAGTAACTTCAGGAATAATGGTGTACATGTCACCTTGCTGGGTTGTATTAAAGGTTATCTGGCTGGAAAGCGCCGCGAGAAGTAATAACGCGTTCATACTATTCTCCCGAAAAAAAACAGGGCTTACGCCCTGTTTCTGTCATACAAATTCTGTATTAGTACTGATGAGCGGTCGCGTTGTTACCAAAGCCAACCTGAGTTACGTTGACGCTGGAGTTAGATGCAGTCTGGTCAACTGCTGCACCGTTGCCACCACCGAACTGTTTAACAGTCATTTCAGAGTTCTTACCGTTCCACTGATCAAGAGTGGCGCTGTTACCGAAGCCACGCTGGGTCAGTTCAATTGAGCTGTCATCAGAACCTTGTCCAACATCTGCGCCGTTACCGCCGCCGTGCTGGGTAATCGTCAGGTCAGAGTTGCGGGCATCAGCCTGCAATGCAACAGCAGAGTTACCGCCACCGTGCTGGTAAATATTCAGCTCTGAATTCGGACCGCTGTTATTGCCGCCGCCACCGTGGTTGCCGCCGCCGCCGCCGTACTGAGGAATAGAACCTGCCAGAGCGCTACCAGAGAATACGATTGCTGCAATTGCTGCTACTTTTAAAAGTTTCATGTAAAACCCCCATCGGATTGATTTAAAAGTCGAATGGAAATTAACGCTGTGTTACGCGAATAGCCATTTGCGACTGTCTCTGCACTACAATTGCCGTTTTTTGAGTACCATGCTGCGTAATATTTGCTTTATTACCAGAACCTTTCTGGATAATCATTGCAGTATTACCATATGCGCCTTGCGAAATACTGGCATCGTTGGCATTGCCCGCCTGATCAATATACGCAAGGTTATAATCTCCTGTCTGGTCAATCCTTGCCCGGTTGTTATTACCATCTTGCGAAACAACCGACAAAAGTTTAGAGCCTCCCTGCCGTAACTGTGCACTATTATTAGCGCCAGCTTGACCAATTATGGCTGCCTGATTAAATGAAGACTTACTCAATTCATTTACCGCAAAGTTATACTCTGAATTAGCTAAATCATAACCTGCCGCGGCTGCAATCCCAGGCGCACCCAGTACTGTTAACATCATAAATAACAATCTGTTTTTCATGTTGTCACCCTGGACCTGGTCGTACATTTAAGAAATTTAAATCATTTCAACTTGGTTGTTAACGCAAACCGTTTTTTGTTAACGCTGCGTTACGATGGAAAGTATGTCTGCGGAAATATTTTTAATAACTCACCCGCGCGTTGTATTTTTCTTTTTTTACTCATGCCAAAGTATTAAAACTCGCGTAAATACGCTGTTATTTACGCAAAAATTATTTTGTTTGCTTTTGAACCTTCGTTTTTTGACCGCGAAAATTCGACAAACTATCTCTTCCCATGATTCACGAAGACTCCTTCGATATGTTTGCCTGACAAGCCGTCACAAACATCGTCTTTTTGCAGCAAAAATTTGTCCATGAAGAGATTCTGAAAATACAGACAATTTTAGCGCAACAAAAGGACCAGAAATAAATAAATATTATTAAATTAATCATTCAGTTACGTATATTTGTATGACTTTTCAAAATTGTGCAATAAAAGCTATATGTACAACTTTTCTATCATTACCAGACTTAATGATTCCTTAATTTTAACGATTTTAAATACCGTGTTACATCCTGTTACACGTTTAACACTTGATTTAAGATTTGTAATGGCTAGATTGAAATCAGATGTAATCCATTAGTTTTATTTTTTACCCATTTAGGGTTGATTTATTACTACACACAGCAGTGCAACATCTGTCAGTACTTCTGGTGCCTTTATTGAATAAAGGCAGCTGTCAGGTGTGCGATTAATAAAAAGAGCGGGGTTTCATCATGTTTAATGAAGTCCATAGTATTCATGGTCATACATTACTGTTAATCACTAAACCTTCATTGCAGGCGACTGCGTTATTGCAGCATTTAAAACAATCGCTGGCAATTACAGGAAAACTACATAACATTCAACGTTCTCTGGACGATATATCTTCTGGCTGCATTATTCTGTTAGATATGATGGAAGCAGATAAAAAACTCATCCATTACTGGCAGGATACATTAAGCAGAAAACACAACAACATCAAAACACTGTTGTTAAATACTCCAGACGATTACCCGTACCGCGACATTGAAAACTGGCCTCACATCAACGGTGTTTTTTACGCCCTGGAGGATCAAGAACGCGTCATCAATGGGTTGCAAGGCGTCTTACGCGGGGAATGCTACTTTACGCAAAAACTTGCCAGCTATCTGATCACACATTCAGGTAACTATCGTTATAACAGCACGGAATCTGCCCTCCTTACTCATAGGGAAAAAGAGATCCTTAATAAACTGCGTATCGGCGCCTCAAATAACGAGATTGCTCGTTCGCTGTTCATCAGCGAAAATACGGTTAAAACGCATCTTTATAATCTTTTCAAGAAGATAGCAGTCAAAAACCGGACTCAAGCAGTCTCATGGGCAAACGATAACCTCAGGCGATAAAGCCATGAAACGTTATTTATGCTGGATTGTCGCAGCGAATATTCTCTTCGCTGCCGGGAATGCTCACGCCGTAGAGGTAGAAGTACCGGGATTGTTAACTGACCATACTGTTTCATCCATTGGACACGATTTTTATCGTGCCTTTAGTGATAAATGGGAAAGTAGCTATACCGGGAACTTGACGATTAATGAAAGACCCAGTGCACGATGGGGAAGCTGGATCACCATAACGGTAAATCAGGACGTTATTTTCCAGACTTTTTTATTCCCATTGAAAAGAGACTTCGAGAAAACTGTTGTCTTTGCACTGGCACAAACTGAAGAAGCACTGAACCGTCGACAGATTAGTCAGGCTTTACTGAGTACGGGCGATTTAGCGCCTGATGAATTTTAAATTAAATTGTCCGGAGGCTGCAATGCGTGTCAAACATGCAGTAATTCTACTCATGCTAATTTCGCCAATAAGTTGGGCCGGGAATATGACCTTCCAGTTCCGCAATCCTAATTTTGGTGGCAACCCTAATAATGGTGCTTTTTTACTAAACAGCGCCCAGGCACAGAACTCGTATAAAGACCCAAGTTATGATGATGACTTTGGTATTGAAACGCCCTCGGCGTTAGATAACTTCACCCAAGCCATTCAGTCACAAATATTAGGTGGGCTGTTGACAAATATTAATACGGGTCAGCCAGGACGAATGGTGACTAACGAATATATTGTCGATATTGCCAACCGGGATGGTCAGCTGCAACTGAACGTAACCGATCGTAAAACGGGTCAAACGTCCACGATTCAGGTTTCGGGATTACAAAATAACTCAACCGATTTTTAAGCCCCAGCTTTGTAAGGAAAATAATATGCAGCGCTTATTTGTTTTGGTTGCAGTCATGTTGCTGAGTGGATGCTTAACAGCACCACCAAAAGAAGCCGCCAAGCCGACATTAATGCCTCGAGCTCAAAGCTACAAAGATTTAACCCATTTGCCTTCGCCAACGGGCAAAATCTTTGTTTCGGTATACAACATCCAGGATGAAACTGGACAATTTAAACCTTATCCGGCTAGTAACTTCTCCACCGCAGTTCCGCAAAGCGCGACCGCAATGCTGGTCACCGCATTGAAAGATTCGCGTTGGTTTGTACCGCTGGAGCGTCAGGGCCTACAAAACTTACTGAACGAACGTAAGATTATTCGTGCGGCACAGGAAAATGGCACCGTTGCGCTCAATAACCGGATCCCGCTACAGTCGCTGACGGCAGCCAATATCATGGTTGAAGGGTCGATTATTGGTTATGAAAGTAACGTGAAATCGGGCGGTGCCGGGGCGAGATATTTCGGTATTGGCGCCGATACGCAGTACCAACTTGACCAAATCGCGGTGAACTTGCGTGTCGTTAATGTTAGCACCGGTGAAATCCTGTCATCAGTGAACACCAGTAAGACCATTCTTTCCTATGAAGTCCAGGCCGGTGTCTTCCGCTTTATCGACTACCAGCGGTTACTGGAAGGGGAAGTAGGATATACCTCGAACGAACCCGTTATGCTATGCCTGATGTCTGCGATTGAAACCGGTGTTATCTTCCTGATTAATGATGGTATCGACCGCGGTCTGTGGGATTTGCAGAATAAAGCAGATCGGCAGAATGACATTCTGGTGAAATACCGCCATCTGTCAGTGCCGCCGGAATCCTGATCCATAAAAAACTGCACCTTAATCAGTTGGGTGTCCAACTTTTGGGGTGCAGTCCTTTTTAATCCGGCTTTTACGTATTCAATATAAAGCGTGATTCTCTCACGCTTTATTTTTTACTTGTTGTTCATGGTGAGCGGCCTTAGCACTGCGCGCTGCCAACCAGAGCCCACTGTTTTTCATCGCGTAACCAAACACCAGCCCAACCGCCAGAGATGGCAATACCAGCTTCCAGTTCCCCTGCGCGGCAAACGTCGCACACGCGCCGATAAACGTACCCGGAACAAATGACAGCAATAGCTGTTTGGCCTGAATACACATCAGGAAAGCAACAATGCCAGTCATGACATAGCCAACTATTTCCAGATGGGGTGCCAGAGCACTACCGTAAATGATGACCATTGCCCACACCACACCGCTAAACAGCGTTGCAGCGGAGATCGCCAACCCTTTCAGGCCTCCTTGTGGACAGGCAAAGTAGGCCGTGCAGCCAAGGAAACCAGCCCAGCTGAGTAAACCAAGGGAAACGGCCACCCATCCCCAGATACCGGAGAGAATGCCCGTTGTGATTGCAATAGAGAGAAGTATGTTCATGTCGCGAATGATAACAGAAAACGCACCCATGAATGAGATCGAGCACACATTTTATGCAACGTAGAGTTTGGTGTTGCACTAATGAGTGACCATTATCACATTTATTCTTCTTTTTCTTCCTCGAGTTCGTCCCACATTGCGCCGATAGCATCGCGAGTCAGTGGTGCCATAGTGCGCCAGAACGGCGTGGTTGCATGGGCCTCAATTTTACCGAGAAAAGCGCCACACCACGGCAACAGATACTCGCTGAACAGCGTTTCCAGTGCTTCGCTTTCATCCTCCGTTGACTGATCTTCCAGCCAGGAAGCCGCGAGCAGCAACGTGCCGATGTGATCTGCTGGCGTATCTGCTAACGGCATCCCGCGTTCTGAAAGAAAAGCACGCACTTCCGCTTCCGTCGCGCCCTCAACCCAGGCGCTGCGATAAGGCGGTACTGCACTTTCATCGCCGATAAACAGCGCATTGTAGTCGGCAGACACTTGCGCCATATCACAACTTTTCTGCAAACGCGCCAGCAACTCATCCTGCTCCAGTGGCCAGCTCGCTGCCAATTTTCCCTCACGAATCAGGGTAAACAGCGGAACCAGTAAAGGGTCCTGTGGTTGGCGGTAATAAAGTGACCCCAGAACACGACACAGGATAGAAAACTCGTTCATTTATTTATTTCCATAAAAGCAATTAAAGTTCAGCAAATTCCGCAATCGGCGCCATACCGCGGGATTCCAGGAAGTTGAGTAAACGGCGCGGTGAAACATTCAAAATGCGTTCTTCTGGAAAATCAACCGCGTCGAGAATTTTACGACACTCTTCAAATTCACCCATACTAAACGCGGTATGAGAATCCGAGCCTAATGCCACCCAACCGCCAGCATCGCGCACCGCAGCAGCAACTGCACGGCAGTTATCTTCACTGCCTTTGCGCGAGTGTAAGAAGGACGAATTATTGATTTCCAGCGCGACCTGGTGTTTCGCGGCTGCTTCAGAAACTGCTTTGAAATCAATAGGATATTTCGGGTTGCCCGGATGGCTTATTATGTGCACATTGCCGCTGGCGATAGTCGCGATCATCGCTTGCGTATTGGTCGCTTCATCATGTGGCGCAAAAACCGGTTCATGAAAACCAGCGATGATTAAATCCAGCGACTCAAACATTTTGCCGCTACAGTCAATTTCGCCGTCAACATTTTTAATGTTGGCTTCAATGCCGCGCAGGATCCCTACCCCATCAACCACTCGTGGCCAAATACGCATATTAATGAAATGCCAGTGATGCGGCGCATCTTCCATATCCGGTCCATGATCGGTAATTGCAAAAAGCTTGATTCCCTTCTGTTTAGCCTGGGCAATGTAATCACTTAATGTGCTGTATGCATGCGTGCTGGCAACAGTATGCATATGAAGGTCGACGGGATACATAACTCTCTCCTGTATTCAATTCTTGCCAAGGATAGCAGGAATCCTGGCGCTTTATTAGTAGCCTCGAACTCGGTCGACTTGTCCGCTAGCGGCCTCCCCCCTTTCTAGCTGGGAAATGGTGCGCGAAATATACGCCACTGCTTCGACGGGGCGCGTAATAGCTGCCACATGTGGTGTTATCGTGACGCGTGGATGTTGCCAGAGCGGGCTTTCCGGCGGTAAAGGTTCACGATTAAAAACATCCAGCATTGCTCCTTTAATCTTGCCACTATCCAGAGCCGCGAGCAGGTCATCTTCCACCACATGAACGCCTCGCGCCAGATTGAGAAGATACGCGCCATCCGGTAATTGATTGAATAATTGTTGATTAATAATGCCGGCCGTTTCAGGCGTATTCGGTAACAGATTAATCAGTACCCGGCATTGACTCAGAAATGCCTTCAGCTCTTCGCTTCCAGCAAAGCTTTGTACATCTGGCCATGATTTACGAGTGCGGCTCCAGCAACGCAGCGGAAAGCGCCAGGTTTGTAGACTCTGTGCGACTTTACTGCCCAACACGCCAGCGCCCAAAATGCCAATTGTAAAATCTTCCCGATGATATTCAGGCAGCGGTTGCCAGTGCGAAGCATTTTGCTGGATTCGATAATCGTCAAAACGCCGGAACCAATGAAGTACCTGACTTACAGCATATTCCTGCATTTGCTCGCCCATACCGGTGTCTTCCAGGCGGAAAAGCGGAATGGAGGGTTTAAGCATTTCAGGGTGTGCCTGTAGTTTACTCAATATAGAATCCACACCGGCGCCGAGTGCAAACACTGCTTTAAGATCGCGTCCTGCCAGCATTTCAACTGGAGGATGCCAGACTAACGCATAATCTGCGCCCAGGTTATCTCCGTTTTCCCAGGCTCTGACCCTGGCATGAGGTATCGCTTTACTCAGCGCGTCAATCCACCATTTTGTGTCAAAGGTAGGGTGATAAAAGATGATATCCATATTGGCTCCCGAAAACGGTTGAGCGGAATTTATTCACGCTTATTGTTATGATCTGCAAGGAACATCAGAATAGCAAATCTGCAGTCGGTGGCAAAAAAAGCAAAACTTGCTTATTTAACCTGCAAATTGTTTGAAGTTTGAATAAACGCACTTTTTTTTAAAAAAGTTTGTTGACCCGAAGCAACTATTTCCATAAATTAGCGCCCGTTCCAGCAAGACAGGAACAACAATGTGGTGAGGTGTCCGAGTGGCTGAAGGAGCACGCCTGGAAAGTGTGTATACGGCAACGTATCCGGGGTTCGAATCCCCGCCTCACCGCCATATTTTAAGAAGAGCTCGTACGAAAGTACGGGCTTTTTTTTCACATGTTGCACAGCCTGGCGGGGATGAGAAGCCCGGACCCGGGTTCGACAACTGGCGGCAGCCAGTTGGACAGACCGCGAACGCAGTGAACGGGCTGCCCGCAGGGCGACGAGGAGTTTCCCAACATAGTCTCATGTTGCGTTCATAAAGGATGGGGGGAAAGATACCTTGTTTTGCAAAATCATATTTGCATAAGATAATAGCGAAATAATATTTATTACTTACAAAGGCAAAAGCTGAATATAAATGTACAAAGCGATTCAATTCTAACTATTGCGAGTAAATGGATGGGAGTATCCTTTAATAACAGACAGCATGACTATGCTCTTCTGAAGCGAGCACAAGACAAAAGAGTTTCCGATATCGCTTTAAGAACTCTTGATGCAAAAGGTCCTGATGTTGTTACTCGCCTGCTTCTTGTTGAAGCAAAATAAATCTTAACTCTTACGAAACAGGTTGGCATTCAGGCACTCCAGACTCGCATATGTTCATGATCTACAAACAAAGATTCAAGATGTCATATCTGCGATGAATTCAACAATTTATAAGATGGAGGATAAAGCATGAACTTAACTGAAATTTCAAAAGAAATTGAAAAATTGAAATACCATATAAACATCCTTGGTGACATAATCAACTACCATAATCATCCTGTGGAGTCATTAACTATTTCAATGGATTGGGATGAAAAAAACATCAATCACACACATGATATATTTGAAAAATACGATGAAAAGTTAAGCAACAATGAAAGATTAAACTGGTATGATTTTGAAAACGACTTAAAAAACGAACTCGATATTGAATACCAAATGGTTAAACAAGTTATTCTTGCTTTTTACAAAAATCATCAGTGGACAGATGTTTGTTATCAATATGCGCTAAGTTTTGGACCTAACATACCTGCCGAGTTTCACCAAATTATTCATCACAATAACTAATTGTCTATCTGGTAGTAGGACAATTCTATTACCAGATAAATACATTTAATCATAGTTATTTATTTGGTTACTACCTAACGCACAAACTGATATGACATTAATGCTGGCGATGAGACAGTAAGTTATATACAATATTGATAATAGTCTCGTACATTTGTTTAAGTCAATTTAAGGATAGAACCATGTATAATACAAAGAGGATTGCCTGGCGCGCATATAAAAAAGGGTATCATACAGGGGAGAGTATAAAATGGTTTTCATATTTTCACTCAATTCTTACTGGAGCCTGCTTTACCTTTTTCATTGGGCTTTTTAGTGTATCTCCTGTCAATATCTCCAATAGTGTTCCGCTGTGGTGGGCTACGTTAGGTTTCGCAATATCAACATTGCTGAACACAGGCTTCTCATTATTTTACATATTTGCAAGTGGTGAAAGGGAGTTCATTTTTGAACTACACTCATATAGTAAAGTTGCTAATTTATTGATTATTACTTCATTAGCACTGCCAGTAATTTCATTTATCATGTTACTTTTTTATTACTCCACACATATTGGCGTAATAATTTTATTTGTCACAGCCATCATTTCATTAATAATAAAAAGAATGTTTTCCGAGATAAAATCAACAAAGGATAAAATAGAAAAGAGAAAGTTATGGTCAATTGAAAATGACAAGTTTGATGATTATGATACAATATGTGAACAATATGATTTTCCAATTTTTACACCAGAAGAACAATCCCAGAGAAGTATTGAACTTTATTTCCTTATCAAAATATATAAAATTATAAAAAACTTTCAAGACAGCAACCCTCAAATCGACAACATGGCTAATATTGATTCGTTTAATAACGAATTACTCAACATTGTTCATGAAATGTATAACAGCAGAAATTTCCTCCCGGGAATTTTATCAAAAAAAACAAAGAAACTGATTTTATTAACCATGACAAAAAACAATGAATTGAATAAGGAAAAAATATCAGAAGAGTTGACAAAACTGAATGAATATATTGAGAACAGACTTTATTATTTAAAATAGCTATTCTGCATTGCAACTAAACCGGCTATAGGCAGTTTCAGATAAAGTTGTAGCCCGGGCATAAACATCAAAAACAAAGCCCGGTTAGCCCGGGCTCTGCGCTTATAATACGCTTAACTGTATGCATGTAGCGTACGTTGGCAAAGTGCCGAACGTACGCAATCATTTTTGCCGAACCGGACGATCCCGACCATTTCATCTTCTTCGAAACGTTCCAGCGCGTCACTTAATCCGGAGCGCACACCGCGAGGTAAATCGCATTGCGTAATATCACCGTTGACGATAACCGTCACGTTCTCCCCGAGGCGGGTTAAAAACATTTTCATTTGCGCGGCAGTCACATTCTGCGCCTCGTCAAGAATGACGACTGCATTTTCAAAGGTACGTCCACGCATATAGGCAAACGGCGCAATTTCCACCTTCCCTATTTCCGGTCGCAGGCAATACTGCATAAAGGAAGCCCCTAAGCGCCGGACCAGCACGTCGTAGACCGGGCGAAAATAGGGAGCAAACTTTTCTGCAATATCCCCGGGTAAGAAGCCAAGGTCTTCATCTGCTTGTAGAACTGGACGGGTGACGATGATCCTGTCGACATCCTTATGTATCAGGGCCTCTGCCGCTTTTGCCGCACTGATCCAGGTTTTACCGCACCCGGCTTCGCCCGTAGCGAATATCAGCTGCTTACTCTCAATAGCCTTCAGATAGTGCAATTGCGCTTCATTTCGCGCCTCGATTGGCGAAGTATCGCGACTGTCGCGGGCCATACCAATGGCTTCTACGCCGCTCATCTGCACAAGCGAGGTGACCGATTCTTCTTCACGCTGTTTATGGCTGCGCGAATCCCGTCTCAGCACACGTTTTGCTTCGCGACGAGCTTTGATCACTGCTTTTTGTCTTCCCATGGAGAGCACCTTGAGTTGTTTGTATTCATCACACGCGCCATTGGCAGCGCGATTATGCGCACGAACATCAGAGGGTTGGCTTCCTTGTAAGCCATAGTTTGCTTTTGGAAATAACACCAAAAACGGCTACGCGCACCGTTTACGGCGTCGGTAACACGAGTAAAGAAAGGAAGTGGATGAGAATGTAGAGTGACGCAGTTGCTACCGGAGGAGGAGTCTCCGCGTTTGGTGGAGCGTTGATTGTCTAAAACATGTCCAGTACAGGACGTTACCATCCGCGATCTCCATAGTGACTGACTATCACTGCCGGGAACTACCGCTGTTACATAATAATTACAACAGATCTCTCACTCATTGCAACAGCATATTCACTTATATTTAACCATAAACACCCATTTCGGTGACATTAGTTTCTATTGGAAAGATGACAGAGTGATGACAGTGATAGAGAAAGTTATGTGCTTTCAGCAGGATTCGCGGTTGCTGGTAAAGTACCTTGTTCTTGCCGGATGCGGCGTAAACGCCTTATCCGGCCTACCGTTCCGGCACCAATTGTAGGCATGATAAGATGCGCCAGCATCGCATCAGGCACCAGCGCACGAATGCCGGATGCGGCGTAAACGCCTTATCCGACCTACCGATTCGGCACCGATTGTAGGCCTGATAAGATGCACCAGCATCGCATCAGGCACCAGCGCACGAACGTCGGATGCGGCGTAAACGCCTATCCGCCTAAAAACATTAAACCCGCAATAATGCGCTTCCGAGATAATCGTTCGCGTCCTTCACCCCTGGCAACGCAAAGAAATAACCGCCACCGATAGGTTTGACGTATTCCTCCAGCGCCTCGCCGTTCAGTCTTTTTTGTACTGTCAGGAAGCCCTTTTCCAGATCGTGTTGGTAGCAGACAAACAGCAGCCCCATGTCCAGTTGCCCGGAATTGGTGACGCCCAACGAATAACTGTAGCCACGTCGCAGCATCAGGCTGGACTCGCTCTCCGCCGTGCGGGGATTCGCCAGCCGGATATGGCTGTCCAGTGCAATCACCTTCCCTTCCGGGTCGCTGGCGTAATCGGGAACATCATGCTCATGCTTCATACCCAGCGGCGCACCGGTTTGCTTATCACGACCAAAAATCGTCTGCTGTTCTTTCAGCGGTGTTCTGTCCCAAAACTCAACGCGAAACTGAATTAAGCGCACAGCCTGGTAGCTGCCACCAATAGTCCAGGCTGGTTCTTGCTGATCTGCCGTGACCCACACCACTTTTTGCATCAACTTATCATTCTGGCTATCGGGATTGGCGGTACCGTCTTTGAAGCCCAGCAAATTGATTGGTGTCTCTTTACCTTTACTGCGTGCCGCGTGATCGGAGATAAACCCTTCCCGCTTCCAGCGCACGCTGAGTAAATCCGGCGTGTGTTTGATGATATCGCGCAGCGCATGGATCACCGTGTCCTGGGTGTTGGCACAAATCTGTAGCAACACATCACCATGACATAACGCTGCATCAAGCGAGTCGTTGGGGAAACGCGTCATCTTTTGCAACTTTTTCGGTATCTGCGTTGCAAGACCAAAGCGCTCATCAAACAATGCGTGGCCCACCGATAACGTAATGGTGAGATTATCAGGCGCAATGTAGCCGCCAAGAATACCGGAATCGAGTGGCGGCAGGCGCGGATTTGGTGTTTCTGGGGCCACTCCGCCCTGAGTCAGAAAAGCAAACCGCTGAGTCAACAAGCGAAACAATCGCTCAAGGTCGGCTTTATCGCTGGCAAGCACATCAAATGCCACCAGCATCATTGCAGCCTGCTGCGGCGTCAGAATACCCGCCTGATGCTCGCCATAAAAAGGCTGCACTTCACTGCGCGCATCCGGTGAAAGCGTACCTGGCGCACTTTGCGGTTTTTGTGCATGCGCGACCGGGCAACTTCCCGCCAGCGCCAGCGCGCCAATCCCTTTCAGTAAACGTCGGCGTGACGGTTCATTCACGCCGTTTTCATTTTCATACTGCATAAAGCTTAATCCAGTCCCAGCACACCGCGAAGTTGCGCCAGATCTTCCGCCAGCGCAGTAATCGGTCCTTTCAGCGCGTTACGGTCGGCATCGGTCAGCTTGTCGTAAGTTTCAAAACCGTCTTTGGTACGGTATTTCGCCAGAATGGTATCGACCTTTTTGAAGTTGGCATCGACTTTTGCCAGCAGTTCCGGGTTGGCTTTTTGTAGTTGTGGACGCAGCAGATCGACAATTTTCTGCGAGCCTTCAACGTTGGCCTGGAAGTCCCACAGATCGGTGTGGCTATAACGATCTTCTTCACCGCTGATTTTGCTGGCTGCCACTTCCTCAATCAGTCCGGCTGCGCCGCCGACCACTTTTGAAGGTGGGAAAGCCAGTTCACTGATGCGTTTTTGCAAATCGACCACATCGGTATAAAGCTGGTCAGCGTACTGATCCATTCCTTTGGTGGAGTTGTCGCCAAATAAGGCTTTTTCCAGACGGTGGAAACCGGTGAATTTCGGGTCGGCGGCTTTTTGCTCGTAATCATCCTCACGGGCGTCAATGCTGCCATCCAGATCGGAGAACAGTTCAGCAATCGGTTCAATCCGCTCATAGTGCTGGCGCGTCGGCGCATACAGCGCTTTCGCTTTTTCGATATCGCCCGCTTTAATAGCGTCGGTAAAAGCTTTGGTGTCGGTCACCAGCTGCTTGGTTTCCGCCGTGACATACGCTTTATATGCGGTAATTGCGCCGCCAAGACTTAACAGCGCGTCGCTTTGCGCCGCATCCGCCGTTGCCTCACCTTTAACGATCAACTTCCCTTTCGGGTTAGTCAGCAGACCGCAGGTCATATCGTATTCGCCAGGCTGTAAATTTGCCGTCATTTTCTGGCTAAAACCGGGAGCAATGTTTTCTCGCTCTTCCACCACCATCACCCCTTTGAGGATCTCCCACTCCAGCGCCTTCTGGCTGTGGTTCTGAATGATGAACTGTGTTTTCCCGGCGTTAACCGTAATGGTCATCGGTTCGCACTGTTTATCTGTCACAGTGACTTTGACCTGCGGAATATCAGCGGCGTTAGCCATAAAAGCAGAGGAGAACAGCGCAGCTACGCTCAGGTGCAGTGCGCTACGACGGAAGTTAATGGTCATGACGAGACTATCCCTTTAAAGTATGTTGTAACTAAGCAAGAATTTGCGTCGTATTCGTTACGCGGAGCGAGACGCTGTCGTTCCTGCACGTGGCGGCAGAGCAAACGCTACCAGCGCCGGGATGAGATAAATAAACCAGACGGCGACTTCGCTGACGCTCGGCGCTTCCTGATAACCAAAAATACCTTCCATCAGCGTACCGAACAGCGAGTGAGTTGAGAGCACCGCACTCATATCGAAGGCGATTTCCTGAAAGTGGTTCCACAATCCGGCTTCATGAAATGCGCGAATGGCACCTGCCGCCAGCCCTGCGGCGACGAAGAGAATAAACAGGCTGGTCCATTTGAAAAATGCGCCCAGATTCAGTCGAATACCGCCCCAGTAGAGCAGGAAACCAAGCACCACAGCCGTGGCAAGACCCAGCATTGCGCCGAGCGGGGGCCAGATCCCGACATCTTGTTGAAATGCCGCCAGCAGGAAAAAAACCGACTCCAGCCCTTCCCTTGCAACGGCAAAAAAGACCATCATCACCAGCGCCCAGCCATGATGATTTCCACGCTGCAATGCGCTATCGACTGCCTGCTCCAGTTGCACCTTGACGTTACGCGACACTTTGCGCATCCAGAAAACCATCCAGGTGAGGATCACCACAGCAATCACCGCCACGATACCTTCAAACAGCTCCTGCTCTTTTTGTGGAAATTCGCCGGTGGTTTCATTAATGAAGATGCCCAGTCCCAGGCACAACGCAGCGGCAAGCAACACGCCAATCCACATGACTCCAATCCATCGGCCTCGCTGGGTACGCTTAAGATAGCTGGCAATCAAACTGACAATCAGCGCGGCTTCAAGTCCTTCGCGCAACATAATGAGAAACGGAACAAACATGCCACCCACCCTTAAACGTTTTTCTGAGTCAATCTATGCAAAGAAAAGTAAATCACAGTGATAGTGATTATCATTACGACACAGAAAAACACAAGCAGAATGTAGTGATAATGATGAGAAAATGTAAAAATATTTTGAGAAAAAACACAGAGGGCAATCACTGATTGCCCTCTGCCTGATTCCCATTATGACGTGGGATTTTCGGTAAAACGCCTTCCCTTAGCTTTCTTGCAACCGTGACGGCGGTGCCGAATGATAGTGCGCATCGGCCTCGGCAAAGCGTTTTTGCATCGCCGCTGACGGCGCTTTACCCAGCAAACTAAACACCACAATCCCAATACTGCCGAAGATAAAGCCCGGAATAATTTCGTACAGTCCCAGCCAGCCGAACTGTTTCCAGACGATAACCGTGAGCGCGCCAATGATCATCCCCGCCAGCGATCCGTTGCGCGTCATACGTGACCACATCACCGAGAACAGCACCACCGGTCCAAACGCCGCGCCAAAGCCAGCCCACGCGTAGCTCACCAGCCCCAGCACGCGGTTTTCCGGGTTCGCTGCCAGCGCAATCGCCACCAGCGCCACCACCAGCACCATGACACGCCCTACCCACACCAGTTCTTTCTGGCTGGCATGTTTACGCAGAAACGCTTTGTACAAATCTTCAGTAATCGCACTGGAACATACCAACAACTGGCAGCTTAAGGTTGACATCACCGCCGCCAGTATCGCCGACAGCAGGATCCCGGCAATCCACGGGTTAAACAGAATTTGCGCCAGTTCGATAAACACGCGCTCGGCATTCTGATTTACTGCCCCCGCCAACGCCGGATGATCATTAAAGTAAGCAATCCCAAAGAAGCCGACAGCCACTGCCCCTGCCAGGCAGAGGATCATCCAGGTCATACTGATACGACGCGCATGGACGATGCTGTGATGAGAATCCGCCGCCATAAAACGCGCCAGAATGTGCGGCTGACCGAAGTACCCCAGCCCCCAGCCCATCAGCGAGATAATGGCGATAAAGTTCAGTCCTTTGAGCATATCAACGTTTTCAATGCTCTTTTGTTTGATAACCTCCAGCGAATCACCAAACCCGCCGACGCTGATAATGACAATGACAGGCGTCAGGATCAGCGCAAAAATCATCAGGCTGGCCTGTACAGTGTCAGTCCAGCTCACCGCGAGGAAGCCGCCAATAAAGGTATAAAGGATGGTCGCCGCTGCCCCTGCCCACAGAGCCGTTTCGTAGCTCATGCCGAAGGTGCTTTCAAACAGACGTGCGCCTGCCACAATGCCAGAGGCACAATAAATGGTGAAGAACAGCAAAATAACCAACGCGGAGATAATGCGCAAAATACGGCTTTTATCTTCAAAGCGCCCGGTGAAATAATCCGGCAGAGTTAAGGCGTTATTATTGTATTCGGTATGCACACGCAACCGCCCTGCCACCAGCTTCCAGTTGATCCACGCGCCTAATGTCAGGCCAATGGCGATCCAGCTTTCGGAAATACCGGAAAGAAAAACTGCGCCCGGCAAGCCCATTAACAGCCAGCCGCTCATGTCAGACGCACCCGCAGATAATGCCGTTACAAACGGCCCAAGGCTGCGACCGCCCAGAATATAGTCGTCGAAGTTTTTAGTTGATCGCCAGGCGATAAACCCAATCAATATCATGCCAAAGATATAGACACAAAATGTCACCAACATCGGTGTGCTAATAGCCATCTAAAGTCTCCAAAAAATTATTATCGGCAATGTCGAAACTTGCCGTTATATCTGCCACCGGAACGGGGTAACAGAGTTTATGTTTTACCAGGGCGACCGTATCCTGCCGGAAGTGCTGGTTATTCACAATCGATTTAACACATCATTTACATCAAATTTTATTACCCAGCGACACTATTTTTCATCAGGTTGCACTTCCTCACATTTTTTGCGGTTGCACCTTTCAAAAATGTTAACTGCCGCAGAGAAAAAGCCTGCATTACTTTTTTAATTCCTGTCATATCGATTTCTTTTATTAACATTTCATTCATTTTTAAGCTTGCTACGTAAGTCACATTTAACGCGGTTGCACAAAGTTGCAACATAATGGATATTTCACGATAACGTTAAGTTGCACTTTTCAGAACAACAGGAGTAATGGCATGGGAACCACCACTATGGGGGTTAAGCTGGACGACGCGACGCGTGAGCGTATTAAGTCTGCCGCAACACGCATCGATCGCACACCGCACTGGTTAATTAAGCAGGCGATTTTTTCTTATCTTGAACAGCTGGAAAACAGCGATACCTTGCCGGAACTGCCTGCGCTACTTTCTGGCGCGGCCAATGAGAGCGATGAAGCGCCGAATCCGGCAGAGGAACCACACCAGCCGTTCCTCGACTTTGCCGAGCAAATTTTGCCTCAGTCGGTTTCCCGCGCCGCCATCACCGCCGCATATCGCCGCCCGGAAAGCGAAGCGGTTTCTATGCTGCTGGAACAAGCCCGCCTGCCGCAGCCGATTGCTGAACAGGCGCACAAACTGGCGTATCAACTGGCGGATAAACTGCGTAATCAAAAAAACGCCAGTGGTCGCGCTGGCATGGTGCAGGGGTTATTGCAGGAGTTTTCACTGTCATCGCAGGAAGGCGTGGCGCTGATGTGTCTGGCGGAAGCATTGCTGCGTATTCCCGACAAAGCCACCCGTGATGCGTTAATTCGCGACAAAATCAGCAACGGTAACTGGCAGTCACACATTGGTCGTAGCCCGTCTTTGTTTGTTAATGCCGCCACCTGGGGGCTGCTGTTTACCGGCAAACTGGTTTCTACCCATAACGAAGCCAGCCTCTCCCGTTCGCTGAATCGCATTATCGGTAAGAGCGGCGAACCGCTGATCCGCAAAGGTGTGGATATGGCGATGCGCCTGATGGGCGAGCAGTTTGTCACTGGCGAAACCATCGCGGAAGCATTAGCCAATGCCCGCAAGCTTGAAGAGAAAGGTTTCCGTTACTCATACGATATGCTGGGCGAAGCCGCACTGACCGCAGCGGACGCGCAGGCGTATATGGTTTCCTACCAACAGGCGATTCACGCTATTGGTAAAGCATCCAATGGTCGCGGCATCTATGAAGGTCCGGGGATTTCAATCAAGCTGTCGGCGCTACATCCGCGTTACAGCCGCGCCCAGTATGACCGGGTAATGGAAGAGCTTTACCCGCGTCTGAAATCATTAACCTTGCTGGCACGCCAGTACGACATTGGTATCAACATTGACGCCGAAGAAACCGATCGTCTGGAGATCTCCCTCGATCTGCTGGAAAAACTCTGTTTCGAGCCAGAGCTGGCAGGCTGGAACGGTATTGGTTTTGTTATTCAGGCTTATCAGAAACGCTGCCCGCTGGTGATTGATTACCTGATTGAGCTCGCGACCCGCAGCCGTCGCCGTCTGATGATTCGTCTGGTGAAAGGCGCATATTGGGATAGTGAAATCAAGCGTGCGCAGATGGACGGCCTTGAAGGTTATCCGGTTTATACCCGCAAGGTGTACACAGACGTCTCTTATCTCGCCTGTGCGAAAAAGCTGCTGGCGGTGCCAAATCTAATCTACCCGCAGTTTGCAACGCACAACGCCCATACGCTGGCGGCGATTTACCAACTGGCGGGTCAGAATTACTACCCGGGCCAGTACGAGTTCCAGTGCCTGCATGGCATGGGCGAGCCACTGTATGAGCAGGTCACCGGGAAAATCGCTGACGGCAAACTTAACCGTCCGTGTCGTATTTATGCTCCGGTCGGCACACATGAAACGCTGCTGGCGTATCTGGTGCGTCGCCTGCTGGAAAACGGTGCCAACACCTCGTTTGTTAACCGTATTGCCGACACATCTCTGCCACTGGATGAACTGGTTGCCGATCCGGTCACTGCCGTTGAAAAAATGGCACAACAGGAAGGGCAAACTGGATTACCGCATCCGAAAATTCCACTGCCGCGTGATCTTTACGGTCACGGACGCGACAACTCGGCAGGGCTGGATCTCGCCAACGAACACCGACTGGCATCGCTTTCCTCTGCCCTGCTCAATAGTGCACTGCAAAAATGGCAGGCCTTGCCAATACTGGAACAACCGGTAGCGGCAGGTGAAATGTTACCCGTTATCAACCCGGCGGAACCGAAAGATATTGTGGGCTATGTGCGTGAAACCACGCCGCGTGAAGTGGAACAGGCACTGGAAAGTGCAGTAAATAACGCGCCAATCTGGTTTGCCACTCCTCCGGCTGAACGCGCGGCGATTTTGCATCGCGCTGCCGTGCTGATGGAAAGCCAGATGCAGCAACTGATTGGTATTCTGGTGCGTGAAGCCGGAAAAACATTCAGTAACGCCATCGCCGAAGTGCGTGAAGCCGTCGATTTTCTCCACTACTACGCCGGACAGGTGCGGGATGATTTCGCTAACGAAACTCATCGTCCATTAGGGCCTGTGGTGTGTATCAGTCCGTGGAACTTCCCGCTGGCGATTTTCACCGGGCAGATCGCCGCCGCACTGGCGGCGGGTAACAGCGTGCTGGCAAAACCGGCAGAACAAACGCCGCTGATTGCCGCGCAAGGCATCTCTATTTTACTGGAAGCGGGCGTACCGCCAGGCGTGGTGCAGTTGCTGCCAGGTCAGGGTGAAACTGTGGGCGCGCAACTGACGGGTGATGATCGCGTGCGCGGGGTGATGTTTACCGGTTCAACCGAAGTCGCCACGTTACTGCAACGCAATATCGCCAGCCGCCTGGATGCTCAGGGTCGCCCTGTTCCGCTCATTGCAGAAACCGGCGGTATGAACGCGATGATTGTCGATTCCTCCGCCCTGACCGAACAGGTCGTCGTCGATGTGCTGGCCTCGGCCTTCGACAGTGCAGGCCAGCGTTGTTCGGCGCTGCGTGTGCTGTGCCTGCAAGATGAAATTGCCGACCACACGCTGAAAATGCTGCGCGGCGCAATGGCTGAGTGCCGGATGGGTAATCCGGGTCGCCTGACCACCGATATCGGTCCGGTGATTGATAGCGAAGCGAAAGCCAATATTGAGCGTCATATTCAGACCATGCGTGGCAAAGGCCGTCCGGTGTTCCAGGCGGTGCGGGAAAACAGCGAAGATGCCCGTGAATGGCAAAGTGGCACCTTTGTCGCTCCGACGCTTATCGAACTGGATGACTTTGCTGAATTGCAAAAAGAGGTCTTTGGTCCGGTGCTGCATGTGGTGCGTTACAGCCGTAATCAGTTACCAGAACTGATCGAGCAGATTAACGCTTCCGGCTATGGCCTGACGCTCGGCGTCCATACGCGTATTGATGAAACCATTGCTCAGGTCACTGGCTCGGCGCATGTCGGTAACTTGTATGTTAACCGTAATATGGTTGGCGCGGTGGTTGGGGTGCAACCGTTCGGCGGCGAAGGATTGTCCGGCACCGGGCCGAAAGCAGGCGGGCCGCTCTATCTCTACCGTCTGCTGGCGAATCGCCCGGATAGCGCACTGGCGGTGACGCTCGCGCGTCAGGATGCAGAGTATCCGGTCGATGCCCAACTGAAGGCGGCATTAATTCAGCCGCTAAATGCACTGCGGGAATGGGCGGCAAACCGGACAGAATTGCAGGCGTTATGTACGCAATATGGCGAACTGGCGCAGGCAGGAACACAGCGATTGCTACCAGGGCCGACGGGTGAACGCAACACCTGGACGCTGCTGCCGCGTGAGCGCGTGTTGTGTATTGCGGATGATGAGCAGGATGCGCTGACCCAACTCGCCGCCGTGCTGGCCGTTGGCAGCCAGGTGCTGTGGCCGGATGACGCACTGCATCGTCAGTTAGTGAAGGCATTACCATCGGCAGTCAACGAACGGATTCAACTGGCGAAAGTGGAAAATATTACCGCTCAACCGTTTGATGCGGTGATCTTCCACGGTGATTCGGATCAGCTTCGCGCGTTATGTGAAGCCGTTGCCGCGCGGGATGGTGCAATTGTTTCGGTGCAGGGTTTTGCCCGTGGCGAAAGCAATATCCTTCTGGAACGGCTCTATATTGAACGTTCACTGAGTGTGAATACCGCTGCTGCTGGCGGTAACGCCAGTTTGATGACTATCGGTTAAACAGGTTGCCGGAGGATCTTGCAACTTCCTCCGGCATCATTAACGTGGCCGAATCCCTTCAATAATAATCCGCTGCACGTTTTCAACCGTTTGATTAAAAAACACTTCATCACGCAACGTGGCGCCTGTCACCGCTTCCACCTGGGGGGCAAAATCGGCGTAATGTTGAGTGGAAGCCCAGATCATAAAAATCAGATGCTGCGGGTCAATCGGCGCGAGTTTGCCGCTTTTGACCCAACCGGCAATCAGCGCCGATTTCTCATCAATTAATGCTTTCAAATCGCCCGTCAGTTCATCCATTAATAGCGGCGCACCTGCCAGCATTTCCATACAAAACAGGCGTGAGGCCTGCGGATAATCGCGGGAGACTTCCAGTTTCAGACGAATGTACTCTTTGATCGCCGCCAGCGGGGCGAAATCTTCACGAAACGCCTTTAACGGCGCCAGCCAGATATCGAGAATTTGCCGCAACACGGCAATGTATAGCGCCTCTTTTGACGGAAAGTAATACAGCAGATTGGTTTTTGAAACGCCCGCCAACTCTGCTATTTGCTCCAGCCTTGTACCGTGAAAACCGAATTGTGAAAAAGTGTCCAGTGCCGCGCTAAGAATCGCTTTTTTCTTCGCGCTCACTGCGCGCGAACGTTTACCCGTTGTTTTCACTGCGTCTTGCGTCATGCGCTCTCCCCTCTTTTAGATTGGCAACAGGATAGCAAAATCAGCATGATGCCTCGACCATCAACATTCACAGTACAAATGAATAATGGTGAAATGAGCGAGAAAGGTATTAACGTGAGGATATTAAGGAGAGTAGAACGAAAAACCGCCGGAATTACCGGCGGCAGTGGCGTATTGACGCGCGTCAGACAAACGCATTCGTCATTGAGTAGCCCGGCTAGTTGTCGCTTTTGCCGTGGCTGCTTTTGCCACCTTTTTTTCCTGCTTCAGATGCGCGCTGCGGGTCATTTTTGAAATTCCCCCCGCTGTGCTGTCCACCTTTTTTACCTGCTTCTGATGCTCTTTCGCGGTCTTCTGCAAAATTACCTGAACCGCCTCGATGGTTTGCCATTACTGACCTCCGTCTTGATGTAGACATCATATTGCATTGCATAGGATTAACGCGGCGTATGGCGGTTGCCATATTTTCGCTACGTGGGACTAAGCTTAGTGAACTGACGCGGGTGGACCCGCGTTTGGTAATATCCTGCAACAGGTTCTGAGCGAGAATGGATATCATTTCCAATAATTATCCATAAGCCTCTCTTATGATTAAAAAAACGCTATGGGATAAAAATGTATCATTTTGCGACAAATTTATGCGCTTGTGAAAATTGTTATAAATCAAATAAGTGCTTGTGAAATTTGCACTCTGAAAAGGACGTCTTATCTTTAAAAGAGTGGTAGCGAATCGCTACGGAATAGAGATAACACGAGGAGTGGTTAGAAATGGCTAAAGTTCTGGTGCTTTATTATTCCATGTACGGACATATCGAAACGATGGCGCGCGCAGTCGCGGAAGGCGCAAGCAAAGTCGATGGCGCAGAAGTTGTTGTTAAGCGTGTACCGGAAACCATGCAGCCGCAATTATTCGAAAAAGCAGGCGGTAAAACGCAAACTGCACCTGTTGCAACGCCGCAAGAACTGGCCGATTACGATGCCATTATTTTTGGCACGCCAACCCGCTTTGGCAATATGTCCGGGCAAATGCGTACCTTCCTCGACCAGACTGGCGGCTTGTGGGCTTCTGGCGCATTGTACGGCAAACTGGCGAGCGTCTTTAGCTCTACCGGCACCGGCGGCGGTCAGGAACAAACCATCACATCCACCTGGACGACACTTGCCCACCACGGCATGGTGATTGTCCCTATTGGCTACGCAGCGCAGGAACTTTTTGACGTCTCGCAGGTTCGCGGCGGAACGCCGTACGGCGCAACCACCATTGCAGGCGGTGACGGTTCACGCCAACCCAGCCAGGAAGAGCTGTCTATCGCACGTTATCAGGGGGAATATGTCGCTGGTCTGGCAGTTAAACTTAACGGCTAATCTTCAACAGGAGGATACGCATGCCAACTCAAGAAGCGAAAGCTCATCACGTGGGTGAATGGGCATCTCTGCGCAATACGTCGCCGGAAATAGCCGAGGCCATTTTTGAAGTCGCCGGGTATGACGAAAAAATGGCGGAAAAAATTTGGGAAGAAGGTAGCGATGAAGTGTTAGTCAAAGCCTTTGCTAAAACCGATAAAGATTCGCTTTTTTGGGGCGAACAGACCATCGAACGTAAAAACGTTTAACCAGCAATTCCCCCGCTTCTCGCGGGGGAGTTTCAAATTGTCGACAAAGTTGCGCTTTGTTCATGCCGGATGCGGCGTGAACGCCTTATCCGGCCTACATAGTCGTGCAAATTCAATATATTGCAATCCTCTGGTAGGCCTGATAAGCATAGCGCATCAGGCAATCTTACGTTTGTCATCAGTCTCATACTCCCCCGCTTCTCGCGGGGGAGTTTTCTGTTATTTCACCGCTTCATTCAACACGTTATCAAACTTATCCATTGGACAAAAACCGTTGGCATCTATCGGGCAGCCGGTAAGTTCAAGCGTCACGCGTTGAGCCGGAGACTGCAACGTTAACGCGTCGGCATTACGCAACTGTTCCGAACTCTGGTACACATACTCGATTTTCATCAGGTCGCGGTTCGCTTTGCTGTCATGCCAACGCTGGAAAACGATTTTGCCGCCAATCGGCGTGCGTTCGTTCTGATCATGCAGTTGATACGGTTTGAAATCCAGCGCCGTTAACAAAGAGGCAATGTTTGAGTCGTGACCCACCAGCACCGTGATTTTCGGCGCGTTGGCACGATCGGTGACCAGGGCTTTGTCGATATAACTGACCAGCGGTTTCGCGACATTGCGCGCCACTTCCGGTGAGGTAAACAGGCTGTCCTGGTAACCGTTTTTCAGCTTCGACAACACCTTCCACTGCTGGTCAGATTTGATTTCTCCCCAGGCCACCTGATCCATCGGGAAACCTTCGTAGTATTGCAAAGTAAACGCATCCACCAGCGAGTTGCCGACTTTTAGCGGCCCTGAAACGCCCGGTTCTTGTTGATATTTCGCGCTAAAGGTATTTTTGCCATCCACCAGCGAACACTGCTGTTTCTCCTTGCAGGCTGGAGAGTCTTTATAGTTGACGATTTTTTCCAGTAGCTGGTAGCTGTCGGTAAGCTGGAGTTTACTAAGCTCTTTTTCCATTGCCGCTACTGCCTGCTCGCTGAAGGCGGCAGAATCATCGGTAATTACCGGGTTAAAGGTTGGGTCCATGCTGCCCATTTTTTCCTGGTGATGAACCGGAATGTCACACCCAGGGAATGCGCCTGTGATAAAAAATTGTGCAGTAGCGACAGTACGTTGCAGACTATTCGCGTAAGCATAAACGGTGTCCGGCGGCGGACATTCCCCCGTTTTCACTATTCCCTGCTCTGCCAGCCACTCACGCATGTAATGACCCATATACACTTCCAGTACGCCGCCTTTGGTAGTGAGTTGTCCACCGGGAACATCCCACTGCGGCCATTTATTCGGCGTCGACTGCTCAAGCACACTGCCATTATTTGCCAGAGGCGCACGTAAGTTATGACGGCTCATGAGTAGCACTTGCTGTAGCTGATAGCCTTCCGGCATGGTCTGTGCCTGACCATTCGAAGAGAGTAAAACCATCCCAGCCACGGCTGCAGCGATTAGCGTTTTTTTCATTCCTCACACCTCTTTTGTTATCAATCAATTAAGAGTGTGACAGAAATATGGCATTTTTCCGGGAACAGGTTCGCAAATTAGCAGATGACGAGGCGGGAAACCGTCAGGCGATAACGGACAGTAGTCGTGCTATCGCCTGGTTTGTATCGTTAAACTAATACCTGAAACAGCAAGGCAAAAAGAATGATATTGGCAATGACAATGGCCCAACCGTTATAAAGCATATATTTCAGGTGAGTTGATTGTGCCAGCCCCATTTGACCAAACATATCCGATGAAGGGAAAGGTCCAAACCAGTCCACTTGCGATGAGGCTAATAATACCGCCGTTGTACCCTGTGGCGGCACTCCCGCAGCCATCAACATCGGACCAAATATTTTGTGCGTAAAGGTCATCTGAGCAACAGCAGCACCAGGCACATGACCGATAATATTAAAGGCAAAAATACAGAAACAAAGCCATGCCGGAGATATCCCGGTTAACAGTGGTTGAGTGTATTCGAGCAATCCCTGATACGCCTGCAAACTATCCATAAGTTCCAGAATCGGGTTATACAGCCAGTAGAGCAGAAACATCCACACCAGTCTGCCACAGCCTTTATACAGCGCTTGCAGGATCCCGGTTGGGCTTAATCCACCCACCAGCCCGGTGATCAACGCCACCAACAGCATAACGATAATGGCAAAACTAAAACCTGCTTTTATCACTACGCCAATAACCGCCATCACAATAATGGTTGCAGCAAATGCCAGGGCGCTGAGTTTGCGACGACGATCGCGGGCAGGATCCTCTTCTTCCTGAGTTTTCTCTGAAAGATCCACTTCGTAGTGTAATTTTCCTTCCGTCATCTTCTGAATTCGCCCGGCCATTATCCAGCCAGCGAATAACGTCACGGCGCTCATTGGTAGCCCGACGTACATCAGGTATTGCGGATAAGTCAGGCCGCCGAGTTGTAAAATCGTCACGGTACTGGGAGTAAATGGCCCGGTAAACAATCCCACTGATCCGGCCGTCATCATCAGTGCAGCCACCGTAGGCGGTGTCAGCCGTACTGCCGCCGCCACAGGAATAATCACCGCGACAATAATGGCATTACCGCCAGCCATAGTCCCCAGCGCGCCACAGATGAGAATGGATGAGACGACGATGCCAAATTTGACCCGTGTCTGGCTGGAAAGCCCGATACGGTGTACCACAAATTTGACCAGTTCAACGGCGGCTCCGGTACGTGTTGCCACTTCACCGACACCGGCACCAAGCATAATGATCAGACCAACAGTGGCGATAAATGATCCTGTCGACTTTGCCAGCATGGCGCCCATTTCTGGTAAGCCGGTGGAGGTCATTATCATCGCAATAATAATCGATGAAATAACTGCCAGAACAATATCGACGCCTATCAACGAGAGCACCGCTAACGCCACCAGTGGTGTAAAACCAAGCAGTCCGAGTTCATTACCTGGACGCCCCTGACACCAGAACGCTGTCAGTAAAAATGCAATCAACAACAAGCCAATAATGACATTCTTTTTGGTGATATTTTGTCTGGTTAGCGAACCACCAGCGAGCATTGAGTCACTCATATAACTCCTTAACCCCATCGAATCGACCGACAATATCAGCCGATGTATTTGGACAGCTCAGAAAATATCCCCCCTCGTTATTATTGTTGGCGAAATGCACTGAGGGTTTGTCCGGGTACTACAGGTATTATTCTGAGTTCGTAATTAACCCCCTTTAGGTGGGCAAATAACGCATTGTTACCAGAACAGGCGTTACAGATTAAATTTATGTTAACTTGGTGTTACCATGAAATGACTTTTTATCTACCGTCTATAACTCTGGGTTAACTCTTAATGAAACTGCGCCACCTGGAAATCTTCTATGCCGTGATGACATGCGGGACACTTTCACGAGCTGCGGAATCGCTGAATATTTCCCAACCGGCCGCCAGTAAAGCGTTAAAAAACGCTGAACAAAAACTCGGTTTTCAGCTCTTTCAGCGAGTTCGAGGCAAGCTTCTTCCAACCAGCGAAGCGATCACACTTTTTGAAAAAGCGCAGTCGATTTATCACGAACTCGATAACCTGCGACTGCTGGCCGATAACCTGACGCGAGATCCGCGAGCCAGAATCGCTCTGGGATGCCTGCCAAGTCTGGGATTAAGTCTGGTGCCAGAAATAGTCACTGCGTTTTACCAGCAGAATGCCAATCTGGTAATGACACTGACGACAGAGCACACCGAAACGTTGGTTAAAAAACTTGATCTGCGAGAGATTGATCTGGCCCTGACGCTACAGCCGATTCAACAGGGGGAGATTATGACGACGCTGATAGCCGAAGTTCCGCTGGTTTATATCGACCGGGACTATCGCCAGGGCGCGGTAGAAATAGACAAGATTGACCAACAACGCTGGATTTCTCCCGGCCCACATTCCCTTTCCGATGCAATAGCCAAACGGCGTGATTTTTTGACAACGCGCCTGAATGTCCAGACCTATTACATGGCCACGGAATTTGTAAAACGAGGAATGGGATGCAGTATTACCGATATTTTCTCTGCCCGTCATAACCTCCCGGCAGAAACAATTCACCCTATCGAACCACCAATGAAAATTGACCTTTGTTTGTTACGCCGTGCCGACGTTTCACTTAGCCCCATTACACAAAAATTTGTCGATTTCCTCTGTCAGCAATTACGTCAGCAACTGCGAGCCATTAACCTTGAGTTATACCCTGAAAATAAAAAGTCAATTGCTCCTCAGGCCTAAATGTTTTGACATAACCCCAACGCATTTATTAGCGGTGGATATCTCAGGTGATGAAAAAACGCATTGTAGTTATTGGCGGTGGGGTAATTGGTCTGGCGACAGCCTGGGTGCTGGTAAAACAGGGCCATCAGGTGCAATTGTTAGAACGCAACAATCAGGCAGGCGTCGCTACCAGTTTCGCTAATGGTGGCCAACTGAGTTACCGCTACGTTGCTCCTCTGGCGGACAAAGGCGTACCGATGCAGGGACTTAAATGGATGGGGAAAAGCAACTCCCCCCTGAATATGCGTTTGCGCATGTCATTTAGCCAGTGGCGCTGGTTGCTGGAATTTTTACTGGCCTGCAATAGCCGGACAAATAAACTCAATGGCGATCATATCTTACGTTTATCACTGTTAAGTCGCCAGGTGATGGAAGAGTGGCTGCTGGAAGATAATCTTGATGACTTTCACTGGCGCCGTTCTGGCAAACTGATTATTCATCGCCGCGCGCAAGATTTAGCCAAAGCGGCAAAAGGCATTAATCCGCAATTTCAACAGGCGTTATCACGCGAAGAGTGCGTTCATCTTGAGCCAGCACTAAAACATATTGGTCATTCATTGTATGGCGGTATTTACTCCCCGGGCGATGAAACGGCGGACTGTTATAAGTTCTGCCAGGCATTACTTGCCAAACTTAATGTCTGCACAAACTTTTCGCTACAAACCGATTGTGAAGTTTTGCAGTTGAATAAAAAAGGCGAGCGCATTGATTCCATCACCACCAGCACAGGGACGCTGGTTGCGGATGATTATGTCGTTGCCGCCGGTAATGGCAGTAAGTATTTACTAGCCGGAACCGGGACCCACGTACCGATCTGCGGCCTGAAAGGTTACAGTCTGACGCTCCCCTTCCCACAAGAAATGGGGATCGCACCGCAAATCAGTGTCACCGATTATGGCCATAAAATTGTCTATGCCCGACTCGGTGAGCGGTTACGTATCGCCGCTATGGTCGATATTGGTTATGACGGTAATGAACTGCGCCCTGAACGCATTGACGTCTTAAAACAGATAGTAGCTAACAGTTTTCCACAACTGCAAGGTATCGATGAAGCCGAATTATGGACAGGTATGCGTCCATCCACCCCTGCGGGTCCGCCACTATTAGGACGGACGAAGTATCAAAATCTCTGGATGAATCTTGGCCAGGGCAGTCTGGGCTTCACGTTAGCGGCAGGTAGTGCCGTGGTGTTAGGCGCTCTGCTGTCGGGCGAAGATCCCGCAATTACCCTTGATGGACTGACATGGAGCCAATCAGCTTGAATATCAAACGTAATAACCCACAACCTCGTCTTGCCGCCAGCGTGGAATATGGCAATCTTGTATTTCTCTCCGGCCAGACACCGAAGAGCAATACTCCTGACATCGCGCAACAAACGCGCGAAGTGCTGGAAAAAATCGACGCACTACTTGCTGAAGCTGGCAGTGATAAATTTCATCTCTTGTCCGCTCAGGTATGGCTGAAAGATATCAGCCGCGATTTTGCCAATTTCAACGACGTATGGGTTAGCTGGCTGCCAGAGGGACATAGCCCGGCTCGCGCTACCGTACAGGCTGAGATGGCCCGCCAGGAGATTCTGGTTGAAGTGATGGTCACTGCGGTAAAAGCGGGATAAATCCCCATTTTCAGCCCCCTGACGACGTCGTCACGGGGCATCTATGAAGGTTAAACGCACCTCTTTTACCTGCCAAAATTCAGGCTGAAAATATCATTTTTAGTTATGTTTTTATCACTGACCTACGATTTTTTCTGATTTCCCCTACACTTAACACTGATACCTTGTCAGGGGTTTCCCTTTGTCTGTATTGATTTACGCGAGATAACGCTATGGAATTAAAGGATTATTACGCCATCATGGGCGTGAAACCGACGGACGATCTCAAGACAATCAAGACCGCCTATCGTCGACTGGCCCGCAAATACCATCCTGATGTCAGCAAAGAGCCCGATGCCGAAGCCCGCTTCAAAGAAGTCGCTGAAGCGTGGGAAGTGTTAAGTGATGAACAACGTCGCGCTGAATATGATCAGATGTGGCAGCATCGCAACGATCCGCAATTCAACCGTCAGTTCCAGCATGGCGACGGTCAGAGTTTCAATGCCGAAGATTTTGAAGATATCTTCTCGTCAATTTTCGGCCAACATGCCCGCCAGAGCCGTCAACGCCCCGCCACACGTGGTCACGATATTGAAATTGAAGTTGCGGTATTCCTTGAAGAAACGCTGAGTGAGCACAAGCGTACCATCAGCTATAACCTGCCGGTTTATAACGCCTTTGGTATGATCGAACAGGAAATACCAAAAACGCTGAATGTGAAGATCCCCGCTGGTGTCGGCAATGGTCAACGTATCCGCCTGAAAGGCCAGGGGACGCCAGGCGAAAACGGCGGTCCCAATGGCGACCTGTGGCTGGTGATTCATATAGCCCCGCATCCGTTGTTTGATATTGTCGGGCAGGATCTGGAAATTGTGGTGCCGGTTAGCCCGTGGGAAGCGGCGCTGGGTGCTAAAGTCACAGTGCCAACGCTGAAAGAAAGCATTTTGTTGACCATTCCGCCTGGCAGTCAGGCCGGGCAACGATTGCGTGTTAAAGGCAAAGGTCTGGTAAGCAAAAAACAGACTGGTGACTTGTATGCGGTGCTGAAAATCGTCATGCCACCGAAACCGGATGAAAATACTGCCGCATTGTGGCAACAACTGGCAGACGCCCAGTCGTCTTTTGATCCACGCAAAGATTGGGGGAAAGCATAATGGCTCATGTTACGGTGACTTTTACCATTACTGAATTTTGCCTGCATACCGGCGTTTCTGAAGAGGAGTTGAATGAAATTGTCGGTTTGGGCGTGGTTGAACCCTGCGAGATTCAGGCTACTTCCTGGGTGTTTGATGATCACGCCGCGACCGTCGTACAACGGGCGGTACGGCTGCGTAATGAACTGGCGCTGGATTGGCCTGGGATCGCGATGGCGCTGACGTTAATGGATGATATTACGCATCTGAAACAGGAAAACCGCCTGCTACGCCAGCGGCTTTCCCGGTTTGTTGCTCATCCGTGAGTGTGTTGCCTGATGCGACGCTTAACGCGTCTTATCAGGCCTACAAAATCACTCCCGTAGGCCGGACAAGGCGTTCACGCCGCATCCGGCGGCTGTACCATAATGCCTGATGCGACGCTTAACACGTCTTATCAGGCCTACAAAATCACTCCCGTAGGCCGGATAAGGCGTTCACGCCGCATCCGGCGGCTGTACCATAATGCCTGATGCGACGCTTAACACGTCTTATCAGGCCTACAAATCGGCATTATCTCTGGTGGTTATCGCAAGCAACAATTGGCTTAATGCTGCGTAAAAACCAAAGCTATCATACTGATGGCAACGCGCAGCAAACTCAGGTAGCCATTGCCGCAGCGCCATCAGCGTTTTTAGCCGCAAACTGTCGATTCTTTGCGCAGGAACGGTTCCCTCTCCGAGCGAAAAATACAGATGACTCAACAACTCCAGATAGATCGCCAGATGATCTGCCGGTTCGTTGAAATTGCCACTGATTTCCATACCTGCCTCAACTAACAAGCGTCTAATCTCTTGCTCGTCCTGTTTGTAGGCCGAAGCATACGGCAGTGCCGCTTGTTTATCGGTCATCAGAAACAGGCCGCAAAAGTCAGCGGCGAGTTCCAGACGGGCGTCGTCACGTACCGTCAAGGCGGCGATTTTAGCTTCCAGTTCGTTCACCGCCGCAGCCAGCGGCGGTTCGCTTTTCAGCAAAGAAAACCATTCAGTCATCTGCGCACTGGCAATTTGCGTCAGTTGTTCATCATCCAGTTCACGGGAGAACAACTGCGCCAGCCAGGCGTAAACACAGGCAATCTGTTGCGCCGTTAGTGAAGTCATGATTTCACCTGTGACGCCGGAACATATTCGCACTGCGCCACCATCTCAACGGGGCCGTTAAACGCCGTCACCTGCTCCACTGTTCCGCTGTACTTCTCAATTTCCACCAGCGTAGTGTGCGCACTGGTCGCCTGCGCCAGCTGCGAAGTACCGATGTCGATGGTCAACACGTTGGGGTTACCATATTTACACAGCGCACCAGGCTCGCCGCCTTTATCTGGATCGTACCATGCCCCTTCGTGAATTCGCGCCACGCCGGGTGCATAGCGGTCAGAAACCACGGCCCCTGCCAGCACCTGACCACGAGCGTTAAAGACACGCACCACATCACCGTTACGAATACCGCGCGCGCTGGCATCCTGCGGGCTAATAAATACTGGCTCCTTACCCGCTACCGTATACTGCTGACGCAGAGTTTCCGACTCACATAACTGCGAGTGCAGTCGGAAATCGGGATGCACAGATTGCAGATGCAACGGATACTTCTGTGAGCCGGGTCCACCGTGGGAACGTTCGATTTTCTCAAACCACATCGGATGTCCCTGACAATCGTCATAGTTCATGTCGGCAATGGTTTTCGAGTAGATCTCAATCAGGCCACTCGGCGTGCCCAGCGGTTCGAGATCCGGATCTTCGCGGAATGCCTGGTGGCGAACAAACATCTGCGGATGGTCAAATTCGACGTACTCTTTTTTATTCCAGAAGTCATCAAACGCGGGCAGATGAACGCCGCGTCCTTTGCCCTGTTGTACACCTTCCTGCCAGATGCGTTTCAACCAGCCCATTTCGTCCAGCCCTTCGGTAAAGGCTTCTTCGCGATTAAAGCGACGGCACAGCTCGCGGAAAATATCAAAGTCGTTACGCGCCTCGAACTGCGGCGGCACCACCTGTTTCATGGCGATAATGCCACGGTTGGAATGGTTGCCGTACTGGTCGAGATCGTTACGCTCAAACTGCGTGGTCGCAGGCAGCACGATATCGGCAAAGCGGCAGGTTGAGGTCCATTGGTTATCTATGGCGATAACCGTTTCCAGCTTGCGCCAGCCTTCAATAATGCGATTGATCTGCTGATGGCGATGGAACGGGTTAGTTCCGGCAAAAATACACATTTTCAGTGGCGGCAGTTTTACCGATTTACCGTTCCAGTTGATTACTTTCCCCGGTTCGAGGATCGCATCAACAAAACGGGCAATCGGAATGGTGCTGCTGTAGCCTTTGTAGTCGCTGTTGTCGTGGACAGGCGGAATCGACGTTGAGCCGGAGAAACCGCTCAGAATGACGCCTTTACGCCCCGGCGTGCCTGCACCGTTATAGTGCCAGCCAAAACCAAAGCCACCGCCCGGCAGGCCAATTTGTCCCAGCATCGCCGCCAGAACCACAACCATCCACGCCCACTGTTCACCGTGCTGCATACGCTGTACGCACCAGCCAGCAATAATCTGCGTTCTGTTGGCCGCCATCTGCCGCGCCAGCCCGCGAATGGTTTCGGCATCAATACCAGTCAGTTTTTCAGCCCATGCGGCATCTTTCGGCTGACCGTCTTTCTCGCCCAACAGATACGGCAGGAACTGTTCAAAGCCCACGCAGTAGTTGGCGAGGAAGTTTTTGTCGTACAGGTTTTCGCTGTACAGCGTATGCGCCAGCGCCAGTTGCAACGGCACGTCAGTTTGCGGGTTAACCGCAATGTGTTTCACATGCTCACGCCCCAGATACTCATGGGTTGAAGTGACAACCGGATCAATGCTAATAACCTCAATTTCACCTGCGGCAACTTTCGCCTTCAACTGCTCGTAATATTCATAAACATCGTGATCCGGGCACCACCAGTTTGCCTGCTGGTTTTTCAGCAAATCGGAGCCCCACAGCACAATGGTTTTGCTGTTCTGCAAGACCAGCGGCCAGGAGGTTTGCTGTTCATACACTTCCATTGAGCCAACGACACGCGGCAGGATCACCTGCGCAGCACCGGTAGAGTAATCTCCGCCCGTACCAACGCTATTACCATGCAAGGCAATAGCTTTCGCCAGCATCCCCGAAGCGTTATGGAACATCCCCGTCGATTGCCAACCACTGGCGGTCAGCAAGGCACTCGGCCCGTGAGTTTTCTGTACGCGTTCCAGCTCTTCATAGAACATGTCGAGGGCTTCATCCCAGCTCACGCGTACGAAGCGGTTATCGCCACGCTGGGAGGTATCACTCAGATGGCGCTTACGCAGCCAGTCCACGCGTACCATCGGGTAACGAATACGCGCCGCGTTGTGTACGTGATCCGGCAATCCGGCAATCATTTTCGACGGGTATTTATCCAGTTCGAACGGTTTTGCTGCCACAAAGCGACCATCCTTCACCGTCGCGCGAATAGCCCCCCAGTGCGACCCGGTCAGAATGCCCTCTTTCGAGGTGGCGGCCTCGGTAGCCGCTTGCGCCGCATTCGCGCGGCGCGGCGTTAACAATGACGGCCCCAGCATCCCGGCGACAGTTAAGCCGCCGAGTTGTGCCAGAAAACGCCGACGTGATGCCTGAAAGAGATCGTTATTGTTCATTATTTTTCTTCCTTCTTATCGCCGTGAGCTTTACCTGCGGTGTCAGATGCATTCATTTGCAGATATTTCAGCAGGGTGCGTTCTTCACGTTTATCAAGGCTGGTAAAACCAATCATGCCGTTGAGCGTGCCGATCCAACCGTTAGCGTCAAAGTGGGAGATTTCCGGTGCACCGTGGCACTGGTTACAGGTGCCGTTGTACAGCGAATCCGCATAAGCCCAGATCGGTTTGATATCGTTCACCATGTCGCCTTTCTTCATCCACGCGGTGGCCTGCAACTTGCTCCACTCGGTATTGGTGTCGGCAACGGTGGTTTTCTCCAGCGTTTTCACCTGCTGCTGAACATCGCCACGAATCGAAGCAACAAAGATGCGTTTGCCAGGGAACTGGGTGAGTACTCGCTGACGTCCGGCGCTTTCCGTCCAGCCGGTGATTTCAATTTGCAGCCAGTCGCCGTCACGTTTAAGGACTTTCACTTCCGAAGCAGGCAGCAGAGAACCAGACGCTTCTTTATCGCCTTTCGCCGCATAAATCGGCTTGATATCAATGGAGTACAACGTGTCACCACTGTCATTAGCACTGGCGCGCAGCTCATCGAATTGCTTACGGAAGCCGCTACTCATATCCGGTAACTGGTGGGCAATACCTTTATGACAGTCGATGCAGGATTGATTATCTTTCGCTGCCACCTTCATCTGACGAGCCGCTTCCGGATGCTGCTTCGCATGATCCATCGCATCGTAGTTATGGCAGGAGCGGCAGGTTGCCGAGTTGTTTTCTTTCATTCGCGCCCATTCACGCTCGGCAAGTTCCGCGCGTTTGGCTTCGAATTTCTCAGGTGTATCAATGGAGTGGGCAATAAAGGTCTGGTAGATGTCGTTGCTCGCTTCCAGTTTACGCTTCACCATGCCTGGAATATCCGGCGGGATATGGCAGTCATGGCATTCAGCTCGCACGCCGGAGGCGTTCTGGAAATGCACCGACTGTTTATATTCTTCATAGACCGGTTGCATACTGTGGCAACTGACACAAAATTCAGTTGTGCTGGTGACTTTGATCCCAACGTGTGGCAACACAATCAGCGCAATGCCAATCACAATCCCAATAGCGACCAGCGCCAGTACCGACCAACGAGCACTGGGTCGGCGTAGCGTGTTCCAGAGTTTCCGCATAATAGCCCCTGTAAAATTATGGTTTAGTGAAGCGATCTTAATGAGTAAATATGAACAGCGGCACTGGTCAGGATGAACGGCTTACGGCAGAATATGAACAGATATGAACAGAATGAGTAAAACCCTCTGATGCCACATCACATTGTTATTGTTGAAGATGAGCCGGTTACCCAGGCGCGATTACAAACCTACTTCACTCAGGAGGGGTATACCGTTTCCGTTACGGCGAGCGGTGCCGGGCTGCGGGAAATTATGCAAAATCAACCAGTGGATTTAATTCTGCTGGATATCAATTTGCCCGATGAAAATGGCCTGATGTTAACCCGCGCCCTGCGAGAACGCTCAACGGTGGGTATTATTCTGGTTACCGGACGCAGCGATCGGATAGACCGTATTGTTGGGCTGGAAATGGGCGCAGACGATTACGTCACCAAACCGCTGGAACTGCGCGAACTGGTGGTGCGGGTGAAAAATCTGCTCTGGCGCATCGACCTCGCGCGACAGGCTCAACCGCTCACTCAGGACAACTGCTATCGCTTTGCCGGTTATTGCCTGAATGTGTCGCGTCATACGCTGGAACGGGATGGCGAGCCGATTAAACTGACCCGCGCAGAGTATGAAATGCTGGTGGCGTTTGTGACCAATCCGGGCGAAATTCTCAGCCGTGAACGTCTGCTGCGTATGCTTTCTGCGCGTCGGGTGGAAAACCCTGACCTGCGCACCGTCGATGTGTTAATTCGTCGTTTACGCCATAAACTCAGCGCAGATTTACTGGTGACGCAACATGGCGAAGGTTATTTCTTAGCTGCTGATGTGTGCTGATAATAATAGACCGGGCGAAATCCCCCTGGCGACAGCGAGCGGCGGATATGTTCACGGTCAGCATTTTTCGGCGTCAGGACTAAAATCGGTGGGCTGACATTATCGGACACCGATTGTCCCTGTAATTGCCTAATGGCCTGCTCAACTGCCAGTTCCCCCTGCCAGACCATTTGATCGCTGGCAGCCATAATCACTCTCCCCCGCTTCAGCCCACGATACACCTGATGTGAAAGATAAAACGACACCACAGTAAGCGGCGTTTTCAGGTTACGCCCTTCGCCCATTGCCGCCTCTGCCGCAATGGCCGTTCCGGCAACGACGTCGATTTCTGGATGGCGCTCCAGCATCTCCTGCAACAGGTTACGCTGGATTTCAATATCGTTGTCGCCGAGCGCAATATCGACAGTACGCACCGGGCTTCCGGCAATGGCTGCGCGGAAACCCTCTACCATCTCCTTACTGCCCCCGGCGTTATCGGGGCCAGGCATCAACAGCACGTTCAGTGGTTTTCCGTGGCTCCATTGCACCAGATATCGCCCTGGTTGATAGCCCATCTGAAACCAGGGCACACCAACGCGGCTTTTTATCTGTGAGTCATCAATAGCATTCACCAGTTCGATCACCGGCAGATTAGCTACCTGCTTTTGCAGATCGGGAAATGACATCGTACTGCTGCCGAGCAAAATCGCCTCTGCGCCCCATTGTTTACACTGGTCGATTTGCGCCTGCTGAGTAGCTAACTGGCTGTAACCACCTGCCTCCAGCACTTTTAAATCCACACCGTAGCGACGAGCAGCCTCCTGCATTCCATAGTTCAACGATAACCAGTATGAATCTTTCAGGCTGGGATAAAGCGCACACAACTTCCAGGGACGATTTGCCTTTAACGGCATAACAGGTTGCACAGTGAAATGCTGCGCATCATGCCAGCGCAACAGGTTAGCGCCCGCAAAGGCTGGCAGCACAAAAAAGGGAAGAAGTAACAAAAGCAGTACGCGCATGATAGCCTCATCAATAATAAGGCTTTATGCTAGATGCATTCCGCTTTGCGACTCAACCTTTTTCACCCTAAGTGCACCGGCCGTGAATTTAACCCTGACCCGAAGACTCTGGATGGGCTTTGCCCTGATGGCGCTGTTAACCCTGACCAGTACTCTGGTGGGATGGTACAACCTGCGTTTTGTCAGTGAGGTGGAAAAAGCCAATACTCAGGCATTGATTCCTACCATGAATATGGCGCGCCAGTTGAGCGAAGCCAGCGCCTGGGAACTTTTCGCCGCGCAGAACCTGACCAGTGCCGATAACGAAAAGATGTGGCAGGCGCAGGGGCGAATGCTCACCGCACAAAGCCTGAAGATTAACGCGTTGCTGCAAGCGTTACGGGAACAAGGTTTTGACACCACCGCGATTGAACAGCAGGAGCAGGAGATCTCCCGTTCGTTACGTCAACAAGGGGAGCTGGTGGGGCAGCGTTTGCAACTGCGCCAGCAACAACAGCAACTCAGTCAGCAGATAGTCGCCGCCGCCGATGAGATCGCGCGCCTGGCGCAAGGTCAGGCGAATAATGCAGCAACCTCAGCCGGAGCTACCCAGGCCGGGATTTACGATTTGATCGAACAACATCAGCGCCAGGCCGCCGAAAACGCACTCGATAGGCTAATTGATATCGATCTTGAGTACGTTAACCAGATGAATGAACTGCGCCTTAGCGCCCTGCGGGTGCAGCAAATGGTGATGAATCTGGGGCTGGAGCAGATCCAGAAAAATGCGTTAGCGCTGGAAGCGCAGCTCAATAATGCGGTGAAAATTCTGCAACGTCGGCAAATACGTATTGAAGATCCGGGAGTTCGAGCACAGGTCGCGACAACGTTAACTACCGTTAGTCGATATAGCGATTTGCTGGCGCTGTATCAGCAGGACAGTGAAATCAGTAATCGCCTGCAAACTCTCGCCCAAAACAACATCGCCCAGTTCGCGCAGTTTAGTAGCGAAGTCAGTCAGCTGGTCGACATTATTGAACAGCGTAATCAGAGCGGGCTCGCGCATCTGGAAAAAACAAGCACTCGCGGGCAATACAGCCTGTTATTGCTGGGGATGGTTTCACTTTGCGCACTGATTCTGATCCTCTGGCGCGTGGTTTATCGCTCAGTCACGCGCCCACTTGCCGAGCAAACCCAGGCGTTGCAACGCTTGCTGGACGGCGATATCGACTCCCCTTTCCCGGAAACCGCTGGCGTGCGGGAGCTGGATACCATCGGAAGGCTGATGGACGCGTTTCGCAGCAGTGTTCATGCGCTGAATCGCCACCGCGAACAGCTGGCGGCGCAGGTCAAAGCGCGTACGGCCGAATTACAAGAACTGGTGGTAGAACACCGACAGGCACGAGCGGAAGCAGAAAAAGCCAGTCAGGCAAAATCAGCGTTTCTGGCGGCAATGAGCCATGAGATCCGCACGCCGCTGTACGGTATTCTCGGCACCGCGCAGTTGCTGGCAGATAACCCGGCACTTAATGCCCAGCGTGATGATTTGCGGGCAATTACCGACTCTGGCGAATCATTGCTGACCATCCTCAACGATATTCTCGATTATTCGGCTATCGAAGCAGGTGGCAAGAATGTTTCGGTCAGCGATGACCCCTTTGAACCGCGCCCACTGCTGGAAAGTACCCTGCAATTAATGAGCGGACGGGTGAAAGGTCGTCCGATTCGACTGGTAACGGCAATTGCCGACGATGTACCAACCGCATTAATGGGCGATCCGCGACGCATTCGCCAGGTTATTACCAATTTGTTGAGTAATGCCCTGCGTTTCACCGACGAGGGGCAGATTATCCTGCACAGCCGCACTGATGGCGAGCAATGGCTGGTCGAAGTGGAAGACAGCGGCTGCGGTATTGATCCCGCGAAACTGGCAGAAATCTTCCAGCCATTTGTTCAGGTGAGCGGTAAACGCGGCGGCACCGGGCTGGGGCTGACTATCAGTAGCAGTCTGGCTCAGGCGATGGGCGGCGAATTGAGCGCCACCAGCACGCCGGAGGTTGGAAGCTGTTTTTGTTTACGGTTGCCGTTACGTGTTGCTACTGCGCCCGCGCCCAAAACAGTCAATCAGGCGGTGCGTCTGGACGGTTTACGGTTGCTGTTAATTGAAGATAACCCGCTAACCCAGCGAATTACCGTTGAGATGCTGAACAGCAGTGGTGCGCAGGTCGCTGCCGTGGGAAATGCCGCTCAGGCTTTAGAAACGCTGCAAGATAGTGAACCGTTTGCTGCCGCGCTGGTGGATTTTGATCTGCCGGATATCGACGGCATTACCCTTGCCCGGCAACTGGCACAGCAATATCCGTCGCTGGTTTTGATTGGCTTTAGCGCCCACGTTATCGACGAAACTTTGCGCCAGCGTACCAGTTCGCTATTTCGCGGAATTATCCCTAAACCAGTGCCGCGTGAAGTGCTTGGTCAGTTACTGGCGCACTATCTGCACCTGCAAACACCTGACCATCAACCACTGGATGTATCGCAACTCAATGAAGATGCGCAGTTAATGGGCGTGGAGAAAATTCACGAATGGCTGACATTATTTAAACAACATACCCTGCCCCTTCTCGATGAAATAGACGCGGCCCGCGCCAGGCAGGACGGCGAAAAAATTAAACGTGCCGCGCACCAGCTAAAAAGTAGCTGCGCGAGCCTGGGAATGCATAGCGCCAGCCAGCTATGCGCGCAACTGGAGCAGCAGCCATTATCCGCGCCCCTCCCACACGAAGAAGTTACACGCAGTGTTGCCGCTCTGGAAGCGTGGTTGAATAAGAAAGACCTGAACGCGATTTGAATCAATATCAGCCAGTTAAGAATATTTAGAATAGTGGCATTTAGCATGCAACTTAACGGGCTGGCAAAAACATGGCAGAGAAAAAAAGAACCCGCTGGCAGCGGCGGCCAGGCACGACGGGCGGCAAATTACCGTGGAATGACTGGCGCAACGCCGCTACCTGGCGTAAAGCGACGCAATTATTACTGTTAGCAATCAATATTTATATTGCCGTCACCTTCTGGTACTGGGTGCGCTATTACGAAACGGGCGGAAATACGCCTTTTGTCGCAAGGCCTGGTGGCATCGAAGGTTGGCTACCGATTGCCGGTCTGATGAATCTGAAATATAGCCTTGAAACAGGTCAGTTACCTTCCGTGCACGCCGCCGCAATGCTGTTGCTAGTCGCTTTTATCATTATCAGCTTGCTGCTGAAAAAAGCCTTTTGTTCGTGGCTATGCCCGGTTGGTACGCTCTCTGAATTAATTGGCGATCTCGGGAAAAAACTGTTTGGTCGACAATTTGCCCTTCCCCGCTGGCTGGATATTCCTCTGCGCACGGTGAAATATTTACTGTTGAGTTTTTTTCTCTATATCGCGTTATTCATGCCCGCCCAGGCGATTCACTATTTTATGCTATCGCCCTACAGCGTGGTGATGGACGTTAAAATGCTCGATTTCTTTCGCCATATGGGGACAGCGACGTTAATCAGCGTGATCGTTTTACTGATTGCCAGCTTGTTTATTCGCCATGCCTGGTGTCGTTATCTCTGCCCGTATGGCGCGCTGATGGGACTGATTTCGCTATTATCGCCGTTTAAGATTCGTCGCAATGCCGAAAGCTGTATCGACTGCGGTAAATGTGCGAAAAATTGCCCATCACGGATCCCGGTCGATAAATTAATTCAGGTACGAACAGTGGAATGTACCGGTTGTATGACCTGCGTGGAGTCATGTCCGGTGGCCTCAACATTAACTTTTTCGCTGCAAAAACCTGCGGCAAATAAAAAGGCTTTTGCGTTGTCTGGCTGGTTAATGACGCTACTGGTTCTGGGGATTATGTTTACGGTGATTGGTTATGCGATGTATGCGGGCGTATGGCAAAGCCCGGTGCCAGAAGAATTGTACCGACGCTTAATTCCGCAAGCGCCAATGATTGGTCATTAAAATAGCAACAAGCGGAACATCACCTCGCGCGGGGTGATGTTCACAAAATCACATTATTTTGATTTTGACGTCATAACCTTCAAGCCCGGTCATTTTCTCCCGCGCAGTAAAGCGAATTTCAGAAACTTCTTTCCCTGTGTTCTTGTTAAACTCGGCGATTTTTTGCGCGATAAAATCTGAGATTTCCGTTTCCGCTTGTTTTTTTAGCTCTTCAATATTCACTGTTAACCTCTTCTGGTCTTAAAAGACAGCAACACGCCAGTAAGGTGTTGGTTCCCGGTACCTGGTCAGGTAAGAAATGTTATAAGCCATCTCCCTGAAAGATTCAATAATCAACAGGTTATCGCTTATTATACATACAGAGTTGAAGAAAAATAAGCCAGATATAAAAAAGGCTCCACGAGGGAGCCTGATATTATTTTGTGAAATCCAGCGGCACATGGTCAGTGCGTATCTGCAGCGCGACGTTATCAAACGTGATCATCGTCGATTTACAGAAAATACACTTAGCGCCCAAAGGGTTTCGCTCCGTCACATCGAATGCCGATGTGCGGTACTGTGAACCATGACAACATGGACAGCGGAAATGGAGATGTTGAGTAATAACGGCAACCTTAGAGCGTAACAACGTTCGCTGCCGAGGGACCACGTTGCCCCTGCTCAATAGAAAATTCGACTTTCTGATTTTCATTCAGAGTGCGGAACTCATTGCTCTGGATGGCGGTGAAATGAACGAAAACGTCCTTGCTGCCATCATCAGGAGTGATAAAGCCAAAACCTTTATCTGCGTTAAACCATTTTACTAAACCAGTCATTTTATTAGACATATTTTACTTCCTTCATTTTGGGCCTTTCGGCAAACAGGGCTTTAATACAGAAACTACTTAGTGTTCAGGAGAGAGACTCAAAAGAAGGGGATAATGCCTGATAATGAGAACTGCTTTAGTAAACTACTTTGTATGCTGTCTGTCTTTCAAACCGACGCAGCTATTAACGCATGATACACATAATTAAGCAAATTTTATTTTAGCCGTCCGGCGGTCTTAAATATCGCTGGCTTTATTTTATTAAAACCGTATAGTGCAGCGCAGTATTTTTAGTAAGGAATTTGTTTGTCCCGTAAAATGACAGGAATTGTCAAAACCTTTGATCGCAAAAGCGGCAAAGGATTCATTATCCCCTCCGACGGTCGTAAAGAAGTCCAGGTCCATATTTCCGCATTCACTCCCCGCGACGCAGAAGTGCTCACACCTGGGTTACGTGTGGAATTTTGCCGCATCAATGGCCTGCGTGGCCCCTCAGCGGCAAATGTTTATTTGTCCTGATGTAAGCTACATGCCGGAATGCGCGCTTCATTCACGATTTGCGTAAAATCCGCCAGTGAACACATGCCCTGTGCGTTTCTCTCCTCACATTCTGCCAGTGTCAGTTTCACCTCTCCAGGCGGTGTTTTTAGCGATAGCGGCGTTTTGTCGCGCATCTGCTGTAAGGTCTGGAATACCAGCGATACCTGAATCCACTGGCTGTTATCACTAAGTCGCCGCCAGCGTTCAAAAACCAACTCGCCACCCGGTGGGGTATTATCCGGCTGGCCTGGTAGCGTCCAGTTAAGCGCTAACGCGCCCCCCAGATTCGCCAGATTAGTGTCGTGTCCGGCAATAAATAGCAGTGAAGTGGGTAATGTCACGCCATAAACCTGTTGTTGCGTGTTATTTGGCGTCAGCGCCGTCAGGACCAAATCCAACAACGGCGTGGCGCGACTACGGGCAACCTCTGGTGTCCGCTGCAGCAAATAAAACTGCGCATTATGCAGACTTAGCAAGGTGTTCCACTGGTGTGAATCAGTAATTCGTCCCCAGCCAGGCTCCGGCATTCCCTGCGCCTGTTGCAGGAGAAATATCTCCGTCAGCATGGATGCGAGACTTACCGCCCCCGTTAATGAGACGTTATCAGCACTCACCTTGAGTTCAGAAGGTAATGCCTGCGTGAACGAACAGCTTTCGTCTTGTTTCTCTCGTTTGAGGCACAGACTTGATTGCGGAAAATTGAGTACCCGCTCCAGTTCGTGAAATGCCGTTTGCCGATGATCGGTAAAATCAACGAGAGAGCCGCCTGCCCTGCTGAGAATCGCCTCAGTCACATTCACGTTATCCAGTTGGCAAACACCGGTTTTCAGGGGATTAAATAACGGATCGGGACGGGAGGTGTCTGACTGAGTATGTACGGTTATTGCACAGTCGGGAGCCAGCCCGGCAGCAAAGGCTTCGCCTGTTTTACGAGTGCGCTCGTCGACATCGGCAATAATTTCAATCTGCCCAGCTTTCGGGCAACCATTTTTTGCCAGCAAACCGTCAGCTACCAGGCGTTGGCGTTGGTAATGTCCGAGATAAGAGATCAGCTCACCGCCTCGTGGTGTCAGCCACCCCAGTTTCACCGGCCAGCCAGGCCAGGTGTCTGGCGTAACTTCCTGCATGAGTTGCGTAGATTTGGTGGGTGCTCGCACACCATGACGGCTCACAATCACCACACGTTCCAGCTTCAGTTCCGGCGCCCCCTGAGCAAATGCAGGTAGCGGTGTTAACGGAAGCAAAAGAGAGAAAAAGGGGATCAAAATCGCTTTCATCGCCAGGTTTCCGTTTTTCATGTTTCGCATTATTGCCGGATATGACGCTAACGCCTCTTATCCGGCCTATGTTCGTTGTGCGTCCAGTCATCCCTTCAGACGCGGTTCCAGCCAGACCAACACGACGGTAGAGAGCGAACACATCAACAAAATGCCGACGAACCACAATAAATACCACATTGATCATCCCTCCTTAGTACAGCTCACTATCGTGACGGCGAAGAGTTTCAGTCGTCATTCGACCCCACATTTTGTAGTAGCTCCATAGAGTGTAGAGCAACACTAATGGCAAAAATATCAGTACAATTACTAACATAATGCTAAGTGTCAGTTGGCTGGAGGTACTGTCCCACAGCGTCAGGCTGGATATCGGACTGATACTCGAAGGCATAACAAATGGAAATAACGTAACGCCAGCGGTGAAAATCACGCCAAATTGCATCAATGACGCCATCAGAAATCCCCAACCGGGGCGACCACGATAAATTGCCATCACCGTCAGTAACGGGCAGAAGAAGCCGAGCAGTGGGAAGATCCACAAGACAGGCGATTCGACGAAGTTATTCATCCAGGCTCCTGGCAGTATCGCCACCATTTTCATCAATGGATTGGACGGACCGTTGACATCCTGGGCGAGTAACACAAAACCATCAATGCCGACCCACAGCCAGTAACCCGCCAGCAGAAAGCAGAGCATCACCAGCAGTGCGGCGCGTTTGGTCGCCAGTTGCGAACGCAGATGAATAGCGCCGACGGTTTTTAGCTGTAACCAGACGCCCCCTTGCAAAATCACCATACCCAGACTGAGCAAGCCACACAGTAAGGGGAATGGCGTCAGCAACTGCCAGAAGCTACCGAGATACTCCACGCGTAATTGTGGTGTGAAGCTAAACGGCACGCCAAGTAACAAGTTACCGAACGCAATACCAAAGACCACGGGCGGGACCAGACTACCAATGACCAGACCGGTATCCCACATTTTGCGCCAGCGGGCATCCGCTATTTTGCCGCGATAATCAAAAGCTAACGGGCGGAAGAACAGCGAGCACAGTACCAGGATCATCGCCACATAAAAGCCGGAAAACGCCGCAGCATAGACTCTGGGCCAGGCGGCAAATAATGCCCCACCAGCGAGGATCAGCCAGACCTGGTTGCCCTCCCAGTGAGCGCCAACGCTGTTGATCACTATTCGGCGTTCATCATCGTCACGCGCCACCAGTGGCAGCAGACAACCGATCCCCATATCAAATCCGTCGGTGACCATAAAGACCACCAGAATGACGCCCATCAGCAGCCACCAGATGAAGCGTAATGTTTCATAATCAAACATGACTATCTCCTTTACCCCTGTTGCTGCGCTGGTTGTTCACTCTGCATCGCACTCGGCCCCAGACGGGCATATTTCTGCATCAGGTAGACTTCGGCGATTAAGAACAGGGTGTAAAGCCCTACGATCATGATCAGAGAGAAAGCCAGTTGGCCCGTGGTTAACGCAGAGTGCGCGGAGTATGTCGGTAAGATGTCCTGAATCGCCCACGGCTGACGACCAAACTCGGTCATAAACCACCCGGCTTCAATGGCAATCCACGGCAGTGGCAAACTCCAGAGCGCCATTTTCAGCACCCAGCGATGTTGGTCGATTTTGCCGCGCAGCGTCTGGACGAGCGCAATCAGCATCACCAGTAACAGCAGCGAACCGCAGCCCACCATGATGCGGAAACTCCAGAATACCGGCGCAACCTGCGGGATTGCGCCACGCATCGCAGCCTGGTACTGCGCAGCAGTGACATGATTCATATCCGGTGCATAGCGGGAGAGCAGCATGCCATAACCGAGATCGCCTTCTAACTTGCGAAACGCCTGTAGTACATGCGGCTCGCGGTTGCCCTGCGATATCTCCTGCATTAACAGCCAGGCTATGCGTCCGCGTTGCAGCCGTGGGTAGGTTTCGGCCATCAAATTTTTCAGCCCGGGAACAGGTTTATCCAATGAATGAGTGGCCAGTATCCCTAACAGTGCCGGGATTTTAATGGCAAATGCGTTGCGTTCTTGATCCTGTTCCGGCCAGGCAACGAGATGGAACGGCGCGGGCGCCGGTTCGGTTTGCCACTCCCCTTCCATCGCCGCCAGTTTTACCGGCTGTACTTGTGCGACTTCATATGCAGAGCTGTCTCCGAGTTGCAGCGCGCCCATTATCGCCAGGGTCCCAAAGACAGAACCGATGGCAAACGAGCGGAGTGCAACGTCGCGCTCCCGCCCACGCAGCAAATACCATGCGCTGATCGCCATAATGAACATCGCCCCGGTCACATAACCTGCCATCACCGTGTGTACAAATTTCACCTGGCTTACAGGGTTAAAAACCAGATCGCTGAAACTGGTCATCTCCATACGCAAGGTGTCAATATCGAAATGCGCTCCGGTCGGGAACTGCATCCAGCCATTGGCATTCAGGATCCACAATGCGGAGATATTTGAACCGAATGCCACCAGCCAGGTGACCAACAGGTGTTGGTATTTATTCAGGCGTTGCCAGCCGAAGAAGAACAGACCGACAAAAGTGGATTCGAGGAAGAAGGCCATTAATGCTTCCATCGCCAGCGGTGCGCCGAAAATGTCGCCCACATAGTTGGAATAGAATGACCAGTTAGTACCAAACTGAAACTCCATCGTCAGGCCGGTGGCTACGCCGAGAGCAAAGTTGATACCGAAGAGCTTACCCCAGAAACGCGTCATATCGCGGTAGATTGTTTTGCCGGTAACCACGTAAATAGTTTCCATGATGGCCAGCAAAAAAATCAGCCCCAGGGTAAGGGGCACAAATAAAAAGTGATACAGCGCGGTCAGCGCAAACTGCCAGCGCGATAAGTCAATAACATCCCACATGCTAACTCCTGTAGGCGAAGAGAGGGTAATAACCCTTTAATAGTAGATCCCTCTTTTTAACCTTACAGTTTGTAGGTAGTTGTATTCGCTAATTGCGATATTCACAGGACCGAAAGCGATATTTGCCGCCGTTTTTACTTTTGCGCGCTTTCCACCAGCCACTGACAAACCTCGCCGAGACGCTGTGCAGAATCCGCCAGATCTTCCGGCGCAGCCAGCACAACTTCGGGTATCGGGCAGATTTCATAACTTTCAAGCAGAGGGCCTTTTAAGGTGTCCATACAGCGTAAATGCCAGACATGGCGTAATCCCGTGGCGTTGATATAGCTCTCTCCGTAGCCAATGGTTCGAATCTGAATATTGCCCGGTCCGCAAAGACGCAACAGAAAAAGCCGGTCAGCCTCGCTGATGGGTAACTGCGTCAGGTTAATACTGTGCGGCTGCGCGTCGGGGTTTCGTACATGCGCCAGTAATTCATGGGCCAACGGTAAGCCATTCATCAGACCATTAAGAGGGGGCGGTAATAGCGAATCTGTCGGCAGTGCGTTTTGCGTTGCCGCCTGCCACAACGCCAGCGGCGCGCAGCCAGCCTCCAGGCGATCTTCCAGCAATTGCTCACCGCAACGTCTGCGTACACGCCATAATCCACAGAAGATCGCCTCCTGAATCTCACTTTCACTGCCGTCAGCATGCTGGATGCGAACTGACACTTCCCCTTCCCCGAGAAGCGTATTAATAAAGTGACGATCGTCGGCGTTGAGATTTAACAGATTGACTGCCAGCACCTCGCCCAGCGGCGGCTGGCGTTCGCTTAGTTGATGTTGCAACTCGGTTAATAGGGCAATCACCTGCGGGCTGTGAACACATTGCTCCAGAGCAGCCATACTCGGTTCATCATTCACCTGACAGGTGATCGGCAGTGGATTCATGCTGAAACTATCGTCGCCAGGTTGTGTTCCCGGCCCCAGCAGATGGAAGAAAGTGTCGCTCATGAGGCTCGCTCCTGTTGCGGTTCGACAAGCGCGCGCATCAGGCTTATCAGCTCCGCCCACGGGTGAATGCCGTTCAACACGCCGCGATAGCTACCGCCGGTAAACACCAGGGTGGCGGGAAAGCGAAAAACACCAAAGCGATCGCCAATGGCTTCGCTCTGCTCAAGATCGGCAATCGCCACCTTCCACGCATAGTCCGGAAACTCGTGCAGTAGCTCTGCGATCATTACCGGATTGTCGCTGACTTCAGGCGTCCGTTTTGGGTCACAGCTTAACAACACCACACCGTCTGGCGTTTGTGTAAGCCAGTCGTCAAGACGGGATTCACTGACCGGTGTCCAGCCTCGTGCCAGCATTCGTTGCCACAACGCATTAAAAGGAGAGTCATTGATCATCCCTGCTCCTCCTGCGTCATCCGATACTGGCGCAAACGAACGCCTTCGTAATTTTCCATCGACAGGCAGTCATAATTGAGACAACGAGACTCCTCAGTCGGTTGCGGCACAACTCCCCACAGAGCCAGCTGTACCAGCGCCGCCTGTTCCGCAGCGGGCAGTTGCTCCCGCGCCAGTTCGCTCAGGCTGCCGCCGTAGTCGTCGAGCATCGCGGGTTGCAGACCGACGAGGGCAATATGTGCTGGCAAATGACCACGTATGTCCGCCAGCGCCAGCACTTCGGAGAAACTATTCTGGTGCAGGCTCATTTTCTTCGCGCTGAGATATGCCGGAATGCGCTCTCCGGCATAGGTTCGTAGCGTTCCTGGCTCCAGCCCATAATCAATGGCATCGAGAATCAACAAATGACTGGCGCTTTCGACATAGCCCAGCAAGTTCAGCCCCTGGGTACCGCCATCAACAATTTCCACTTCTTCGGGCCAGTGGTAATGGGCATACAGCCGTTCCGCCACCCGCACACCGAAACCTTCATCAGCCCACAACAGATTTCCCAGCCCCATCACCACCACGCGTTGCTCACTCATGAACGCTCCTTGTTGCTTTTGACTTTAAAAAATTTGTGGCTGCGGTAGCCGTTCACCATGGTGGAGATCACCGTGTCGTCAGACATGATGTCTTCACGCAGCGCCATATAGACATGACCAATCACAAAAGCGCCAATTAGCCACATCCCCAGCCGATGCCAGCTGTGAATGTCCATTGAGTTGCCGCCCGTCCAGTAGAAAAATTCCACCACGTAACGGAACGGTGTGAAGATAGCGTACTGACTGTGTTCGCTGAACAGCGCAAAACCGGTGACGATCATAAAAACAGACATCAGGAAATAGCCGAACATCGCGGCCTGGGCGATGGGGTTATGACCAATGTCAGTACTTGGGCGTTTGGCCAGAAACAGATACCAGCGGATTTCATACCACACGCCCAGCCACCAGCTTTTACGCCACACTGGCACGATGAACAGCTCGCGTGAGTAGCGATTACCGACAAATGCCCAGTAGATCCGCATCAGCAATATCACGGTAAAAATCATCCCGGCACTGAAGTGAATTAGCCTGATGTAGCCCATATAGAACAGATACGTCGCCTCGCCGCTGACCGAAGGCAGCGGTTTGCCGATAAAGTAGCCAGTAACCATCAACACTGCCATGCACAGCACCGTCAGCCAGTGCCATATCCGCACGGGCGCTTCAAAGACATAGTGGCTGACAACGTTGTCGCTTTTCTCTTGCATGATGATTCTCCTTCGCGGTTAACGCACCTGCACGGAGATAAGCTCGCTACCGTCGTTGCCCAGCACGTGAGTTGAACAGGCGAGGCACGGGTCGAAGCTGTGCAAAGTACGCAGGATTTCCAGCGGCTGTTCAGGAATAGCCATTTTGGTGTTCATCAGCGCCGCCTCATACGCACCAATTTGCCCTTTGGGATCGCGCGGGCTGGCGTTCCAGGTGGTAGGCACCACACACTGATAGAGATCAATCTTGCCATCGCGAATGGCGGCCCAGTGACCTAACGCCCCGCGCGGCGCTTCGGTAAAGCCGACGCCACGGCACTCTTTCGGCCAGGTAGCTGGCTCCCATTTTTCAGTGGAGGCGGTGGCGAGGTTGCCGTTTTTCAGGTTGGTTATCAGTTTGTCGAAGAAGTATTGCAGCTTACCTGCGGCCCATTGCGCTTCGTGCGCGCGGCACAGAATGCGGCCCAACGTTGACTGGATACCGGAAAACGGCAGGTTCAGTGCCGACATCATGCGATCGACCGACTCAACGGTTGCTGCATCGCCTTTGTGGTAAGCGATCAACGTACGCGCCAGCGGCCCCACTTCCATCGCATGACCGCGCCAGCGTGGCGCTTTGATCCACGAGTAGCGCTCCTGTTCATTCAGTTGCTGAATGTTAGTGTCACTGCCTTTGACATCTCCGGGGTTGTACCACGGATCAGTAATACCATCGAACGGATGACGCCCGACCCGATCGTCGGGATAACGATACCAGGCGTGATCGACAAACTCCTGCACCTGCTGCGGATCCACTAAGTCTACTGGCAGGACGTTTTTGAAGTCGCCGTTAATTACTGCGCCGCCAGGCATCAACAAACTGTTCTCACCAAAGTCGTTGGCGATATCCGGGAACGCGCCGTAGCTGAGGACGCATTGATCCGAAAGGCCAGTACCGATTTCACTCCACGGTTTGTTGAACTGACCAATGGCTAAGGCGTCGGGGATCATCACGTTATTAATGAAGTCCGCCGTACGGGTAATGATCGACTGCACGAGGTTCAGGCGTTCCATATTGACCGCCCCGACCGCACCGCTTTCGTCAATGTTAATTGCACATGGCATCCCACCAACAATCCAGTTCGGATGCGGGTTTTTACCGCCGAAGACCGCGTGGATTTTGACAATTTCACGCTGGAAATCGAGAGCCTCGAGATAGTGGGCAAAGCCCATCAGGTTGGCTTCTGGCGGCAGTTTATATTGCGGATGGCCCCAGTAACCGTTGCGGAAGATCCCTAACTGCCCGCCTTCAACAAATTTCTTCAGTCGGTTTTGCACATCGAAGAAATATCCTGGAGACGATTTCGGCCACGAGGAGAGACTTTGCGCCAGTTCGGACGTTTTACGCGGATCGGCTTGCAGTGCGTTTAGCACGTCGATCCAGTCCATTCCGGCGAGCTGATAGAAATGCACCAGGTGATCGTGGCACCAGAGCGTCGCCAGCATAATGTTGCGGATAATATTGGCGTTATCAGGCACTTGAATACCAATGGCATCTTCGATGGCATAAACCGAGGCCAGGGCGTGTACACCGGTGCAGACGCCGCAAATACGTTCAACGAACGCCCACGCATCGCGCGGATCGCGCCCTTGTAGGATGATCTCCAGCCCGCGAAACATAGTGCCGCAGGAGACTGCATTGGTTATCACATTCTGATCGTTGATATTTACTTCGCAGCGCATATGACCTTCGATGCGCGTGATCGGGTCGACCACCAGGCGGCGCCCGGCATTGTTGATGGTGTATCCCTGGGTTTCGTACTGAGTGCTCATGCCTGTTTATCCTCGTTGCCCGGCTGTTGTTCTGCTTCTGCAAGTTGCTGGTTGTGACGTCTGCGCTGGTCAACGGCGCTGGCGACTGCATGTACGCCAACAGCCGCAGCCACCACGCCAAGCGCGGTTAAACCGACGGTATCGGCGGTGGAGTGAGTCCCCATTTGCGGAATATCGACCACGCGGCTGTAGAACGAGCCGCGATCCCAGAAGCCATTTTCAGAACAGCCAAGACAGCCGTGACCAGACTGGATCGGGAAGGAAACGCCATCGTTCCAGCGGGTAGAGGAACAGGCGTTATATGTAGTTGGCCCTTTGCAGCCCATTTTATACAGGCAGTAACCTTTTCGCGCCGCGTCATCGTCCCAACTCTGGACGAACTCACCGGCGTCGAAGTGGGCGCGGCGATAGCATTTATCGTGAATACGCTGACCATAGAACATCAGCGGACGCCCCATTCTGTCGACATCCGGTAGGCGATCGAAGGTCACCATATAAGTAATGATGGCACTCATCACATCCGGGATCGGCGGGCAGCCAGGCACTTTAATGATCGGTTTATCGGTGATCACTTTGTCGATAGGCGTGGCCTGCGTCGGATTAGGGCGCGCGGCTTGTACGCAGCCCCAGGAAGCGCAGGTTCCCCAGGCGATTATCGCACTGGCCCCAGCCGCTGCACGTTTCAGTTTTTCAATAAACGGTCGGCCACTGCTGATACAGAACATCCCCTGCTCGCCCAGCGGCGGATTGCCCTCTACCGCGAGGATATATTTGCCATTGTATTGCGTGATGATGTCTTCAAAGACGTCTTCCGCCTGGGTTCCGGCGGCAGCCATCAGAGTATCGTCGTAGTCGAGAGAAATAAGGGAAAGAATGACATCCTTCGCCAGAGGGTGAGCGGAGCGGATAAAAGATTCGGTACAGCAGGTGCATTCCAGACCGTGGATCCACACCACCGGAATGCGCGGTTTATTTTCCAGCGCCCAGGCAATCTTTGGCGCCATCCCCGCACCTAACCCCAGCGAGGTTGCAGCCAGACTGCAATATTTGAGAAAGCTGCGCCGGGTGACCCCCTGACGCCGCATGGCCTGGTAAAATGTCTCCTCGTTATTCATATCGCACGTCTCTTCTCCTTGCGACACCAGCAGGACGCCGGGCGCTTATGGTCGGCAAGCGACGTCCCTGTAGCAAGGCAAACCATCGTTTTACGTGAGATGCTGAAAACGAAAGCTCATCCTTCTGCACTGGCGCACGTCGCCAGAAAGTATTGTTAATAAAGCGTAGTGAAACTTTTGCACAAAACAATACAAACTGTGTGGATTTGCCTTTTAGCGATAAAAATGGACCTTATTTTCCTTAAGGTTTGCCGCCGGAAGGTTATGAAGCGATTTTTATGGCGACGGAATGCGCAAATTGCTGTTATTTCACGCAATCAACACGATTTTGTCTGTTTTTCAGGCAAACAAACAAATTGGGGGTTTACACGACGCATCGGGATGTTTATAGTTCGCGTCATTCCGGAAGTGTGGCCGAGCGGTTGAAGGCACCGGTCTTGAAAACCGGCGACCCGAAAGGGTTCCAGAGTTCGAATCTCTGCGCTTCCGCCAAATAAGATAAGGGGTTAGCTAAATGCTAACCCCTTTTTCTTTTGCCTGTCAAAATGCTATACCACACTCAGTGGCTTAACCATCCTCTGCTAAACCTGTTCCAGATCAAATGCGTAAAGATGGGTAAAACCTCTGGGTAGCTTTCGGCAATATCATTATGCTGCTTCATTAATTACATCTGTCATAGAGAGTGACTCAATGGATCGTATTGTTAGTTCTTCACATGACCGTACATCACTACTTAGTACCCATAAGGTGCTGCGTAATACCTATTTTCTCCTGAGCCTGACACTGGCCTTTTCGGCGATTACCGCGACGGCCAGTACGGTTCTGATGCTGCCATCTCCGGGACTGATTCTGACGCTGGTGGGTATGTATGGTTTGATGTTCCTGACCTATAAAACGGCGAATAAGCCGACCGGAATTATCTCCGCGTTCGCGTTTACCGGTTTTCTGGGTTATATCCTCGGGCCAATTCTGAACACCTATCTGTCTGCCGGGATGGGTGACGTAATTGCCATGGCGTTGGGCGGTACGGCATTAGTGTTCTTCTGCTGCTCTGCGTATGTGCTGACCACTCGCAAAGATATGTCGTTCCTCGGCGGTATGCTGATGGCGGGTATTGTTGTTGTCCTGATCGGGATGGTAGCGAATATCTTCCTGCAACTACCTGCTCTGCATCTGGCAATAAGCGCGGTGTTCATTCTGATCTCCTCTGGCGCAATTTTGTTTGAAACCAGCAACATCATCCACGGCGGTGAAACGAACTACATTCGTGCTACTGTGAGCCTGTATGTGTCGCTGTATAACATCTTCGTTAGCCTGTTGAGCATTCTGGGTTTCGCCAGCCGCGATTAATCCCGGCCGCTATCTCTTTCTGAGCCTCGCTTTATGCGGGGCTTTGTTTTTTGTTACACTGCCGCCAGTCTGACTAAGGTAGTAAATAATTATGCTGATCTTCGAAGGTAAAGAGATAGAAACCGATACCGAAGGCTATCTCAAAGAAAGTAGCCAGTGGAGCGAACCACTGGCGGTGGTCATTGCAGAAAACGAAGGTATTACACTGTCGCCAGAACACTGGGAGGTCGTGCGTTTTGTGCGTGACTTCTACCTGGAATTTAATACGTCTCCGGCAATTCGTATGTTGGTTAAAGCGATGGCGAATAAATTTGGTGAAGAGAAAGGCAATAGCCGCTATCTGTACCGACTGTTCCCAAAAGGCCCGGCAAAGCAAGCCACCAAAATTGCTGGCCTGCCTAAACCGGTAAAATGCATTTAACGGATACGAAAATCCGTTAACTCCCCGGAGGGATGATGCGGCTCGCTAAGAACCCGTTCCACACGCGCTGAACGCGGGCCGCCGCTCTTTAACCACTGCATTAATTTTTCCACCTGCCCTTCTTCACCGCAAGCAACGACTTCCACGCTGCCATCGTCAAGATTTTTGGCGTAACCAGTTAACCCCAGTCTTTTTGCTTCGTACTGGGTGGTATAGCGAAACCCTACGCCCTGAACCCTGCCATAAACCCAGGCAATTATGCAGACTTTCGACATGACTGCTCTCCTTATCCTTAATGGACGCGTTGCAAATCCATGGAAAACTCCGGACAATGGCGCCCATTTCTTTGCATCGACAGAATAGTTAATTATGAGTGTACGTTTAGTGTTAGCCAAAGGGCGCGAAAAATCATTACTTCGTCGCCATCCGTGGGTCTTTTCCGGCGCCGTTGCCCGGATGGAAGGTAAAGCCAGCCTCGGAGAAACCATCGATATTGTTGATCATCAGGGAAAATGGTTAGCACGTGGCGCTTATTCGCCAGCATCGCAAATCCGTGCGCGCGTCTGGACGTTTGACCCGTCAGAATCCATCGACATTGCCTTTTTTACTCGCCGTTTACAACAGGCGCAAAAATGGCGCGACTGGCTGGCGAAAAAAGATGGCCTCGATAGCTATCGTTTAATCGCGGGCGAATCTGATGGTCTGCCAGGCATTACTATCGATCGCTTCGGCAATTTTCTGGTGCTGCAACTGCTGAGTGCTGGCGCAGAGTATCAGCGCGCGGCATTAATTAGCGCCCTGCAAACGCTCTATCCGGAGTGCGCAATTTACGACCGCAGTGACGTCGCAGTACGTAAAAAAGAAGGTATGGAACTGACCCAGGGTCCCGTTACCGGCGAGCTGCCGCCTGCCCTGCTGCCGATTGAAGAACACGGTATGAAGCTGCTGGTGGACATTCAACACGGTCACAAAACGGGCTACTACCTGGACCAGCGTGACAGCCGCCTGGCTACCCGCCGCTACGTTGAAAATAAACGCGTACTCAACTGTTTCTCTTATACCGGCGGTTTCGCCGTCTCGGCATTAATGGGTGGATGCAGCCAGGTAGTCAGCGTCGATACTTCGCAGGAAGCCCTGGATATCGCACGGCAGAACGTTGAGCTGAACAAACTGGATCTGAGCAAGGCTGAGTTTGTCCGTGATGACGTCTTTAAATTGCTGCGTACCTATCGCGATCGCGGTGAAAAATTTGACGTTATCGTGATGGACCCGCCGAAGTTTGTTGAGAATAAAAGCCAGTTGATGGGCGCCTGCCGTGGCTATAAAGACATCAACATGCTGGCCATTCAGCTGTTGAATGAGGGCGGAGTTCTCCTGACTTTCTCATGTTCTGGCCTGATGACCAGCGATTTATTTCAGAAAATCATCGCCGATGCCGCAATTGATGCCGGTCGTGATGTACAATTTATAGAGCAGTTCCGTCAGGCCGCCGATCACCCGGTGATCGCTACCTACCCGGAAGGGCTATATCTGAAAGGGTTTGCCTGTCGCGTCATGTAACTTGAAAAGTGAAATTTTGCCCATATATCAAAGGTAAAGATTTCCCGGGAGGTGACTATGATTGCCAGCAAATTCGGTATCGGCCAGCAGGTCCGCCATTCCCTGTTAGGTTATCTCGGAGTGGTCGTGGATATCGACCCGGTTTACTCGCTCTCTGAACCGTCGCCTGATGAGCTGGCGGTGAATGACGAGCTTCGCGCCGCTCCGTGGTACCACGTGGTGATGGAGGATGACAACGGCCTACCGGTTCATACCTACCTGGCTGAAGCCCAGCTAAGTAGCGAATTGCAGGATGAACATCCAGAGCAACCGTCAATGGATGAGCTAGCGCAGACTATCCGCAAACAACTCCAGGCGCCGCGTCTGCGTAACTAATCCTCATAAACATGCCCGGAAGGTTTTTTCCTTCCGGGTATTTTTTATTTAGCCAGGCCCAGACGGGGGATCTCAATCGCCGGGCAGCGATCCATCACCACGTTTAGCCCTGCATCACGCGCCAGCACCGCCGCCTGTTCATTTATCACACCCAACTGCATCCATAAGGTTTTCGCACCGATAGCGATCGCCTCCTGCGCCACGCCCCATGCGGCTTCTGAATTACGGAAGACATCGACCATATCCACTTTTTCCGGAACCTCCGCCAGCGTGCCGTAACCTTGCTGGCCTAACAGCGTTTTACCGGCGACCTTTGGCGAGACGGGAATAACGTGATAGCCCTGATCGAGCAGATATTTCATTACGCGATAACTTGGGCGATCGGGTTTGTCACTTGCTCCCACCAGCGCAATGGTGCGAGTGGACGTTAAAATGCCTGCAATATCGGTTTCTTTCATCATTTCCTCCAGACTATTTACCAAAGTGTACGACAATCCCGACATCCCAACCATGTAGCTAATACGAATGAATGAGAGCAAAAGCGGAAAATATGTCTATATGTTAGTAAGTATGATTAAAGAAAAATTTTGATACATTATTAGTCGGGCGGTCTTTGGACAGGAGCTATCTATGAAAACCGGCGTTATGACCACCTTGATTGCACTATGTTTGCCGGTATCCGTTTTTGCCACCACACTGCGGCTGTCCAGCGATGTTGATCTCCTGATACTCGACGGTAAAAAGGTTTCCAGTTCTCTGCTTCGCGGTGCTGACAGCATCGAACTGGATAATGGACCACACCAATTAGTGTTTCGCGTTGAAAAGACAATCCATCTATCCAGTAATGAAGAACGACTTTACATCTCCCCGCCGCTGGTCGTTAGCTTTAATACCCAGCTCATTAGCCAGGTAAATTTTCGCCTCCCTCGCCTGGAGAATGAACGAGAAGCTAACCATTTTGACGCTACGCCGAACCTTGAATTGTTAGATGGCGATGCGACGCCGATTCCGGTGAAGCTGGACATTCTGGCTATTACTTCAACCGCAAAAACGATTGATTATGAAGTCGAGGTCGAGCGTTACAACAAATCCGCAAAACGTGCTTCGCTACCGCAATTTGCCACTATGATGGCAGATGACAGTACACTGCTCTCCGGCGTTTCGGAACTGGATGCAATTCCTCCGCAGTCACAGGTGCTCACTGAACAACGGCTGAAGTATTGGTTTAAACTGGCTGACCCACAAACGCGTAATAACTTCCTGCAATGGGCGGAAAAACAACCTTCTTCCTGAAATTTTTGTGCCTGTGCGCAGGCTTTTTCGGTCTTTATCTTGCAGCGAGAAGTGCTTACAGTAGTCTGTAGGAAAGTTAACTACGGATGTAAATTATGGAACTGACAACTCGCACAATGGCGGCGCGTAAACATATTGCGCTGGTGGCACATGATCACTGCAAGCAAATGCTCATGAGCTGGGTGGAACGGCATCAACCGCTTCTGGAGCAGCACGAACTTTATGCAACGGGCACCACGGGTAACTTAATTTCCCGCGCAACAGGAATGAACGTCAACGCGATGCTGAGTGGCCCGATGGGCGGCGATCAGCAGGTTGGCGCATTGATCTCAGAAGGGAAAATTGATGTGCTGATTTTCTTCTGGGACCCGCTGAATGCTGTACCACACGATCCCGACGTGAAAGCGTTGCTGCGTCTGGCGACGGTGTGGAACATTCCGGTCGCCACCAACGTGGCAACGGCTGATTTCATCATCCAGTCACCACATTTCAACGACGCTGTAGATATTCTGATCCCGGATTATCAGCGTTATCTCGCTGAACGCCTGAAGTAAGTTCGCACAGGCGGCACTCGCCGCCTGTTTTTTACGGTTTTCTTGCTACCGGTACATCCAGTTTTTTCAGGTCGTCCACAAAGGGAGAAGGATTCTCTTTGCTGAACAGTACCCATACCCGGTGCCGTGCGCGAGTGAGCGCAACGTACATCAATCGCCGTTCTTCGGCATCCGGGTAGTCCTCTACCGGCGGCAGTAGCGCCTCTTCCATAATTGACTCACGCGCCACAGCCGGGAAGCCATCGCTCCCCTCCTGCAAACCAACGATGATGACGTAGTCGGCCTGTTGCCCTTTGCTGGCATGAATGGTCATAAAGTCGATTTGCAGCTTCGGCCAGCGCGTCCTGGCTTTCTCCAGACTAACGGGCTTCAGGTGGTGATAACGCGCCAGTACCAGAATGCGCTCTTCGGGTTTGACATAACCAGATAGCTTGTCCAGTAAAGCGTCAAGCTGACTCTCGTCCAACAAGGTGACGGCTTTTTTGTCGCCATTCGTTAAGCTATTCAGCGGTTTTTTCAACTGATTAGGGTTCTGCTGAATAAAACGATTTGCCACCTCTCCGATACGGCTATTGAAACGGTAAGTAGTATCTAAATCACAGCGGTCGCCTTCACCGAAGTTTTCATGGAAGGCCGTGGTGAGCGACATTTGCGCGCCGCTGAAGCGGTAAATAGCCTGCCAGTCATCGCCAACAGCAAACAACGTTGCCTGGCTATTTTGTTTACGCAATGCTGCCAGCAAGGCCGCACGCTGTGGGGAGATGTCCTGGAATTCATCAACCAGAATATGTTTCCACGGGCTGATAAACCGTCCTTTCTCAAGGATAGCAATCGCCTGATGAATCAGACCTGAAAAATCGACGGCGTTTTCCGCTTTCAGCGCACCTTTCCAGGCTTTCAGCAACGGCGCCATCAATTTGATTCGTTTACTGAACAGATCCCGAATCTCTTCAGGCGCATTGGCAATCATTTCAGCCTGCGCGCCGCCGTGCATCCGCATCAGGCTGACCCAGCGATCGAGACGTGAGGCGAGACGACGCTGCAATTTTTCATCATCCCAGAAGTTTCCTTCTGGCACTGACCACTGCATTTCTTCCGTTAGCCATTGCCGCCAGCCCTTCGCCTGCGCTTTCTTTTCACTACACTGCTTGCGCCACTCAGCAATAAAGAGTTCATGGCGGGCTGCGGTGTCATTTTCCAGGTTACTGACTGTCGGTACTTTTTTGCTGCCCTGCTGAATAATATGCAGGGCCAGAGAATGAAACGTGCGAGCGGTAATCTCTTCGGTACGCAGTCGTTCGCGGATCCGCTCGTCCATCTCTTCCGCCGCTTTTCGGCCAAACGCCAGCAATAAAATTTGCTCGGGTGATGCTTCACCACGCGCCAGTAACCAGCCAGCGCGCGCCACCAGCACAGACGTTTTTCCGCTTCCTGCGCCAGCCAGCACTAACAGGGAATGCTCACCATTAACCACCGCCCGTGCCTGCGCCGGATTAAGCGGTGAAGACTCAACCTGACGGAAAAAATCCGCATATTCGTTAAGCATGGTTTCGGTATACGCCTGATTATGCTGCAACCGACTGCCTTCAATATCTTTCAGCCAGGACTGACATTTACGCCACGCCTCACGACAGTTATCAAATTCCTCCAGGCGATTAACCGGTAATGGCAACGCTGACAAAGCCTGACGAATTTGTTGCTGTACCCCAGTGGTTTGCTCCCGCGTCAGCCATTTTTTTTCTCCTGTGCGGGCAGCAATAAGATCCAGTTGTTGCTGTAATACGCCAGCAGCAATTTCGCTCATTTCCTCGCTCCAGCGCCGCCAGTGAGCATCAAGATGATGGTGAAAACGCTGCGTCTCTGCCCATTCAGTGCCATGCAGACGCACGACTTTTTCATCAGGCAACACAAATTCCAGCTCGCCCCATACCAAACCACGTTTGCAGTGAATAGCCAGTAGTTGATTGAAAGGAATAAGGTATTCGTGGCGATCGCCGGAAACTTTTATCCCGGCATTGAGGATCACCGCCCGATCGTAAGGGTGCTGTGCCAGACGTTTGCCAAGAGTTGTCGCTTTCAGTTCCATGTCTCTGTAGATCCACACGATGTCATTTCTTATCAGTGTAACCGCCAGAGAAAACGTGCTCCAGCCCAAAAAAACGTTACAATTGCCGCCCATTACTGAAAACCACAGTAAAGCGAGGTTTTATGCGTACCGTTTTGAACATTCTGAACTTTGTGCTTGGCGGATTCGCCACCACTCTTGGCTGGCTGTTAGCGACCCTGGTCAGTATTGTGCTGATTTTTACCTTACCGCTGACACGATCATGCTGGGAGATAACCAAACTGTCTCTGCTGCCTTATGGCAATGAAGCTATTCATGTCGATGAACTAAACCCGGCGGGCAAAAATGTGCTGCTAAACACTGGCGGTACGGTGCTGAATATCTTCTGGCTGATTTTCTTCGGCTGGTGGCTATGCCTTATGCATATAGCAACAGGTATCGCGCAATGCATTTCCATCATTGGTATTCCGGTTGGTATTGCGAACTTTAAAATTGCCGCTATTGCACTGTGGCCGGTCGGACGCCGCGTGGTATCAGTAGAAACAGCTCAAGCTGCGCGTGAAGCCAATGCACGTCGCCGTTTCCAATAATCCAACATTATGGCCTTTATGCTAAGTCCTTTGCTCAAACGCTATACCTGGAACAGCACCTGGCTGTATTACGCGCGCATTTTTATCGCACTTTGCGGCACTACTGCGTTTCCGTGGTGGCTGGGTGATGTAAAACTGACAATTCCGCTGACTCTCGGAATGGTGGCAGCAGCACTGACCGATCTCGACGACCGACTCGCGGGACGTCTGCGTAATCTTATTATTACGCTGTTCTGTTTTTTTATTGCCTCGGCTTCAGTAGAGCTGTTATTTCCGTGGCCCTGGCTGTTCGCCATTGGTTTAACGCTCTCCACCAGCGGCTTTATTTTGCTCGGCGGTCTGGGTCAACGCTATGCGACCATCGCCTTCGGTGCATTGCTGATTGCCATTTACACGATGCTGGGAACCTCTCTGTATGAGCACTGGTATCAGCAGCCTATCTATCTGCTTGCTGGTGCAGTTTGGTACAACATCCTGACACTTATTGGTCATTTGTTGTTCCCTGTCCGCCCGTTGCAGGACAACCTGGCACGTTGTTATGAACAACTGGCGCGGTATCTGGAACTCAAGTCACGTATGTTTGATCCTGATATTGAGGATGAAAGCCAGGCACCACTGTATGATTTGGCGCTCGCCAACGGGCAGCTCATGGTGACGCTGAACCAGACGAAAATCTCGCTGCTGACCCGCTTACGCGGCGACCGCGGTCAGCGAGGAACGCGTCGTACACTGCATTATTACTTTGTCGCGCAGGATATCCACGAGCGGGCGAGCTCTTCACATATTCAGTATCAAACGCTGCGAGAACATTTTCGTCACAGCGACGTACTGTTTCGCTTCCAGCGCCTGATGTCGATGCAGGGACAAGCTTGCCAACAATTGTCACGCTGTATTTTGCTGCGCCAGCCTTATCAGCACGATCCACATTTTGAACGCGCTTTTACGCATATTGACGCCGCACTTGAGCGAATGCGCGAAAACGGTGCGCCCGCCGATCTGCTAAAAATACTGGGATTCCTGCTGAACAATTTACGTGCCATTGATGCCCAACTGGCGACTATTGAATCAGGACAAGTCCAGGCGCAGCCCCACAATACAGACGAAAATGAACTCGCCGACGACAGCCCTCGCGGGTTTAGTGATATCTGGCTGCGTCTTAAGCGTAACTTAACGCCGGAGTCTGCACTCTTCCGCCACGCGGTGAGAATGTCGCTGGTATTGTGTGTTGGCTACGCCATCATTCAAATTACCGGGATGCATCACGGGTACTGGATCTTGCTGACAAGTCTGTTTGTCTGCCAGCCAAACTATAACGCCACGCGCCACCGTCTGAAGTTAAGAATTATTGGTACATTGGTGGGTATTGCTATTGGTATTCCTGTGCTGTGGTTTGTTCCGTCACTGGAAGGGCAACTGGTGCTGTTGGTGATTACCGGCGTGCTCTTTTTTGCCTTCCGTAACGTGCAATACGCTCATGCAACGATGTTCATTACGCTTCTGGTGCTACTGTGCTTCAACCTGCTGGGTGAAGGTTTTGAAGTCGCACTGCCTCGCGTAATCGATACGCTTATCGGGTGTGCAATAGCATGGGCGGCGGTGAGCTACATCTGGCCCGACTGGCGGTTTCGCAATCTGCCGCGAATGCTTGAACGCGCGACGGATGCTAACTGTCGTTATCTCGATGCCATTCTTGAGCAATATCATCAGGGGCGTGACAACCGTCTGGCGTATCGTATTGCCCGTCGCGATGCGCACAACCGTGATGCTGAACTGGCATCGGTGGTGTCGAATATGTCCAGTGAACCGAATGTCACACCGCAAATTCGCGATGACGCGTTCCGTTTACTGTGCCTTAACCATACGTTTACCAGCTATATTTCTGCCCTCGGCGCACACCGCGAGCAGTTAACCAACCCTGAAATTCTGGCGTTTCTTGATGATGCAGTTTGCTATGTTGATGACGCGCTACATCATCAACCTGCCGATGAAGAACGCGTCAATCAGGCATTAGCTGGCCTGAAACAGCGGATGCAACAACTTGAACCACGGGCAGACAGCAAAGAACCTCTGGTCGTACAGCAAATCGGGTTACTGATTGCATTACTGCCAGAAATTGGCCGTCTGCAACGTCGGATTACTCAAGTTCCTCAGGAAACTCCTGTTTCGGTGTAATAGAATCAGCCCATTCTGCAAGCTCCTGGCGGCGTGCCACCGGGAGCGCAGCTTCATGAATACCGATAATTGCGCCTTCAAGCATGAACAGAATCTTTTCTGTCACCAGACTGTTATGCTGCCGTAGTCGCAACCAACACATTTTCGCCCCAAGTATACGTAGCGCCCGAACATCCTTAATCCCCACTTCCCCAAGAATCGCTTCCAGGTGATAAGACATATTGGGCAAATCTTTCAGCCGTTGCTGGGTATCGCGCGTGCTTTTCTCTTTAAGCGCAGCGTCCAGCGAATATTTCGACAGCCGCACCAACTTCTGTTGATTCCGCCATAAGCTTTCATCAACCCGGTAGTAATTGAGAGTAACGGGGCGGCCACACTTTTTATATGTCAACCAGACTGGGGGATGTTTTACACAGTACTGTGCGCTTTGCTCACAAGCCCGAAGATACAACTCACCATCAGAAACCATCGCAAACACTGTATCGTCAATGGTCAGACTGTAACTGCCAAACAACGAACGATATTCAATAGTGCCTAACGTCGACAGGTATTCTTGTGACTTATAGATCCGCTTGTAGGAGAGGCTTTTCATAAAATTCCTTTTAAAATCATAATATAAAAGAATGATTCACATTAACGGATCCGTTAAATACGAAAATAGGCAACTTATTCTCAAGGGGCAAGATTAATTTAAGTTTTCAGGTCACCAACGACAAAAATTGCGAGGCTCTTTCCGAAATTTGTGTTGATCTTTGTTGTCACTGGATGTACTGTATATTTATACAGTAACTCACAGGGCTGGATTGATTATGTACACTTCAGGCTACGCAAATCGTTCTTCGATGTTCTCCTCCACAGCAAGCAAAATTGCGCGTGTCTCTACGGAAAACACTACAGCCGGGCTAATTAGTGAAGTTGTCTATCGCGAAGATCAGCCCATGATGACGCAACTCCTGCTTTTGCCATTGTTACAGCAACTCGGCCAACAATCGCGTTGGCAACTTTGGTTAACGCCGCAACAAAAACTAAGTCGTGAATGGGTTCAGGCAGCGGGACTACCCTTAACTAAGGTGATGCAGATAAGCCAGCTTTCCCCTTGTCACACTGTGGAATCAATGGTTCGTGCTTTGCGTACGGGAAATTACAGCGTAGTGATCGGTTGGTTGGCAGACGATCTGACAGAAGAAGAGCATGCTGATCTTGTCGATGCCGCTAATGAAGGCAACGCAATGGGGTTTATTATGCGTCCAGTAAGCACACACTCTCACGCCACGAGACAACTTTCTGGGCTAAAAATTCACTCAAATTTGTATCATTAAGTAAATTTAGGATTAATCCTGGAAATTTTTTTGTTAACCCGTAGACGCTTTCACTCGTCACTAATTTTACTTGTGGAGGCTTGTCTGAAGCGGTTTCCGCGATTTTATCCTGTAAAGTATCGTTAACAAAAAAGGTTAAACGTACCTTATACAAGTCTTTTTTTTCATATGCCTGACGGAGTTCACACTTGTAAGTTTTCAACTACGTTGTAGACTTTACATCGCCAGGGGTGCTCGGCATAAGCCGAATTTATCGGCAGAGTTACTATTGAGCAGATCCCCCGGTGAAGGATTTAACCGTGTTATCTCGTTGGAGATATTCATGGCGTATTTTGGATGATAACGAGGCGCAAAAAATGAAAAAGACAGCTATCGCGATTGCAGTGGCACTGGCTGGTTTCGCTACCGTAGCGCAGGCCGCTCCGAAAGATAACACCTGGTACACTGGTGCTAAACTGGGCTGGTCCCAGTACCATGACACTGGTTTCATTCCTAACAATGGTCCGACCCACGAAAACCAACTGGGTGCAGGTGCTTTTGGTGGTTACCAGGTTAACCCGTATGTTGGCTTTGAAATGGGTTACGACTGGTTAGGTCGTATGCCGTACAAAGGCGACAACATCAACGGCGCATACAAAGCTCAGGGCGTTCAACTGACCGCTAAACTGGGTTACCCAATCACTGACGATCTGGACATCTACACTCGTCTGGGTGGTATGGTATGGCGCGCAGACACCAAGGCTAACGTACCTGGTGGCCCATCCTTTAAAGACCACGACACCGGCGTTTCTCCGGTATTCGCAGGCGGCGTTGAGTACGCGATCACTCCAGAAATCGCTACCCGTCTGGAATATCAGTGGACCAACAACATCGGTGACGCTAACACCATCGGTACTCGTCCGGACAACGGTCTGCTGAGCCTGGGTGTTTCCTACCGTTTCGGTCAGGGCGAAGCAGCTCCTGTAGTTGCTCCGGCTCCGGCTCCGGCTCCAGAAGTACAGACCAAGCACTTCACTCTGAAGTCTGACGTTCTGTTCAACTTCAACAAAGCAACCCTGAAACCGGAAGGTCAGGCTGCTCTGGATCAGCTGTACAGCCAGCTGAGCAACCTGGATCCGAAAGACGGTTCCGTAGTTGTTCTGGGTTACACTGACCGCATCGGTTCTGACGCTTACAACCAGGGTCTGTCCGAGCGTCGTGCTCAGTCCGTCGTTGATTACCTGATCTCCAAAGGTATCCCGTCTGACAAGATCTCCGCACGTGGTATGGGCGAATCCAACCCGGTTACTGGCAACACCTGTGACAACGTGAAACAGCGTGCTGCACTGATCGACTGCCTGGCTCCGGATCGTCGCGTAGAGATCGAAGTTAAAGGCATCAAAGACGTTGTAACTCAGCCGCAGGCTTAAGTTCTCGTCTAATAAAAAACCCCGCTACTGCGGGGTTTTTTTTCATCTGTAGCAAAGTAAATGACCTTCGCCAGTTATTCCTTACCAAGTAATGCCTGCAAATCCTGCTTCAAAGAAGACATTTTATTTGCATACTTCTCTTTGTTTTCAGCATCTTCAATCAGCTGGACAATCGTTTCGGATAGCGTTTTACCTCGCCGTTGCGCAAGCCCTGCTAACCTTTGCCAGACAATAAATTCCAGATCGATAGATTTCTTGCGCGTATGCTGATGCTCCGCATTAAAGTGCCGTTTTCGTCTGGCCCGAATCGTCTGTTTCATACGATTAAGCAGCTCTGGATTCATATGTTTTTCAATCCAGCCATTTACGAGTACAGGTTCGTTCTCCAGCGATAGCAACACATCGACGGCTTCCTGGGCGGCACTGGCCTCTATGTAACGGGTGATCAACTCACCTTCACGGTGCTTCTTCACCAGATATTTCCATTTCCAACCACTTTCAAGATTTTCAAGTTGTTGATATTTCATAGCGATCTCAATGTTACCGTGTAACTCTTTACAGAATATCAGCTTTTTACCTGCGTGATGAAAAGAATCTCTGTCCTGTGAGCCTTAACGCGTATGCCAGGACTTTTGTCGGTGCTTTCTACGTGTGCTGCAGTGCCGGTTACGGTATAATCGCGCCTTTGACAACAGACTAAAAAACATCGACTTTGACCATTACGAAACTTGCATGGCGTGACCTGATTCCTGATACCGAAAGCTATCAGGAAGTATTCGCACAGCCACATTTGATTGACGAAAACGATCCTTTATTCAGTGACACTCAACCGCGACTGCAATTTGCGCTTGAGCAGTTACTGCACGCGCGGGCATCATCCTCTTTTATACTGGCGAAAGCGCCGGAAGAATCCGATTATCTGAATCTTATAGCCGATGCAGCACGCACGCTACAAAGCGATGCAGGCCAATTGATGGGCGGTCACTATGAGATTTCCGGCCACACCATACGCTTACGGAACGCAGTAAGCGTTGACGATAATTTTGCGACCTTAACCCAGGTTGTTACAGCTGAGTGGGCTGAAGCCGAACAGCTTTTTGGCTGTCTGCGCCAGTTTAATGGCGACATTACCTTGCAGCCAGGACTGGTACATCAGGCCAATGGCGGCATTTTGATTATCTCCTTGCGTACACTGCTGGCCCAGCCACTGCTGTGGATGCGTCTGAAGAACATCGTCAACCGGGAACGCTTCGATTGGGTAGCATTTGATGAGTCGCGCCCTCTCCCCGTCTCTGTACCTTCGATGCCATTGAAGCTGAAAGTCATTCTGGTAGGCGAACGCGATTCATTGGCCGATTTCCAGGAGATGGAGCCAGAGTTGTCCGAACAAGCTATCTATAGCGAATTTGAAGATACTCTGCAGATAGTCGATGCCGAATCCGTAAGCCAGTGGTGTCGCTGGGTGACTTTTATCGCCCGACATAACCACTTGCCAGCGCCAGATACCGACGCCTGGCCGGTACTTATCCGCGAGGCAGTACGCTATACCGGTGAGCAAGAAACGCTGCCACTTAGTCCGCAGTGGATCCTCCGCCAGTGTAAAGAGGTCGCTTCATTGTGCGAAGGTGATACCTTCTCCGGCGAGCAGCTAAACTTAATGCTGCAGCAGCGGGAATGGCGCGAAGGTTTCCTCGCCGAGCGCATGCAGGATGAAATCCTTCAGGAACAGATCCTGATTGAAACCGAAGGTGAACGCATCGGTCAGATAAACGCCCTTTCGGTAATCGAGTTCCCGGGCCATCCGCGCGCATTTGGCGAGCCTTCGCGCATTAGCTGTGTTGTACACATTGGCGACGGCGAATTTACCGACATCGAACGGAAAGCGGAACTTGGTGGCAACATTCACGCTAAAGGGATGATGATCATGCAGGCGTTTTTGATGTCGGAACTTCAGCTTGAGCAACAGATCCCTTTCTCGGCGTCACTCACCTTTGAGCAATCTTACAGTGAAGTGGATGGTGACAGCGCATCAATGGCCGAACTCTGCGCTCTAATCAGCGCCCTCGCCGATGTCCCGGTGAATCAGAGTATCGCCATTACAGGTTCAGTGGATCAGTTCGGTCGCGCCCAGCCAGTGGGTGGTCTGAATGAGAAAATCGAAGGCTTCTTTGCTATCTGCCAGCAGCGTGAGCTAAGTGGGAAGCAAGGTGTGATAATCCCCAGCGCTAACGTCCGCCATTTAAGTCTTCACAGTGAACTGGTGAAGGCGGTAGAGGAAGGCAAATTCACCATCTGGGCAGTGGACGATGTGACTGATGCACTGCCGTTATTATTAAATCTGGTGTGGGATGGCGAAGGCCAGACGACGCTGATGCAAACTATCCAGGAACGTATCGCGCAAGCATCGCAACAGGAAGGGCGTCACCGTTTTCCGTGGCCACTACGTTGGCTGAACTGGATTATTCCGAACTGATCGGACTTGTTCAGCGTACACGTGTTAGCTATCCTGCGTGCTTCAATAAAATAAGGCTTACAGAGAACATGGTAGATAAACGCGAATCCTATACAAAAGAAGACCTTCTTGCCTCTGGTCGCGGTGAACTGTTTGGTGCTAAAGGCCCACAATTGCCAGCACCAAACATGCTGATGATGGACCGTGTGGTCAAAATGACTGAAACGGGCGGTAACTTCGACAAAGGGTATGTAGAAGCAGAACTGGATATTAATCCGGATCTGTGGTTCTTCGGTTGCCACTTCATCGGTGATCCGGTAATGCCGGGCTGCCTGGGCCTGGACGCGATGTGGCAGCTGGTAGGGTTCTACCTCGGCTGGCTGGGCGGCGAAGGTAAAGGCCGCGCCCTTGGCGTTGGCGAAGTGAAATTCACAGGCCAGGTGCTGCCGACGGCGAAAAAAGTGACCTATCGTATTCACTTTAAGCGCATTGTTAACCGTCGTTTGATTATGGGCCTGGCGGATGGCGAAGTGCTGGTTGATGGTCGTTTGATCTATACCGCCAACGACCTGAAAGTGGGTCTGTTCCAGGATACGTCTGCATTCTGATTTTAATCAGACAGAGTACAAAAAGGCGAAACCTCCGCATTGCGGAGGTTTCTTTTTAAAGAGACAGAATCAGGCCATTACTACCCTGTCCGCCATGGCTTCTCGCCAGCCTCCCAGCCATTGTGACCTTTGATTCAGCGTCTGATAGGGACACATTTCTTTTGAGCGTCCGGCGATGCCGGCCTGATAACCACGTTGATGTGCCCGTTCCAGGCGATCTCGTTTTTGTCTCTTCATGCCTCGTTTCCCTCATACTGGTTTCTGGTGGAAAAGAAAACAGTGATTACTAAATGTGCAATCACAGTTAAGCAATACCGCGAATCATAACTGCCGTCAATGCGCAAAATTCACACCACTGCCATATTTGTGAGCTACACGGGCATGTCGGTTGTACAAAAAATGTGAAACGGAACAAGTTTTCCCGTGACTTATAAACAAAAAAACCGCCTCAGGCTACATGCCGGAGACGGTTATATTTACAAATCTTTATAATTAAGGTAAACGCTTTATCTCTTGCGCAATAGTCGCGGCTTCCTGACTCCAGACACTGGCCAGCACTTTGACCATTTCATCGTAACCATCCTGATTCTGCACCCCTTCCACACGGAACGGACGTTTTATCAGTTGTCCCTGATGGTTTAGCAGCCACTCGCCACTCACAATCACCTTACCATCGTAACGGCCGTTAAACTCCGTCACCGTCACATTAAGCGTGTCCTGAGTGCTTCCCAAAGGCTGGGAAGCTACGACCCAACCGGGCAGTTGTGCACTCAGGTTAGCGACCAAAGTATTGCGCAACTGTTGGTCCAGCGGGCTGGCCCACAGATTGTTATTGGCAATCACATACTTCACATCACTGGTCTGATATACCACGCCATTCCCTGCCAGATAATCAGGTACAGAAACCTGCTCGACCCATAGCAGGCGGTTACCCTGGCTGGCGGTACTTTGCGTACCGCTCTGCACGACAGGCAATTGGTAATAGTTTTTGTTAATTTCACCGGAGCTGCATCCGGCCAGCCACAGTGCAGCTATCGTCACTAGCCACTTTTTCATTGTTTCGCCCTCTTCGGCTCTGGATCTTTCTTATCCTTCGCTTCAAATACCAGCGCGTTGCTCTTCTCGTTGAGCGTTTTCAGAACCGGTTGCAGTTCACGCAATACCTGATCAAGACGCTGCATATCCGCCACCATCTTGTTATAAGCTGCGGAACCCGGCTGGAAGCCCTGCATGCTGCGGTTCAATTCGCGTAGTGTCGACTGCATATCCGTCGGCAACTGTTGCATCGACTGGCTGGCAAGGATCTTGTTCATACTATCCAGCGTAGTCTGCAGGTTTTTCATCGTGCGCTGACTTTCCGACAGTGTACTGGTCGCCTGTTCAATCATCGGATTCAACGGCAGTTTGTTAATCTTATCCAACGCTTCCATCAGACGTTGCTGGATTTGCGCCAGACCACCGCTAACGGTCGGGATTATCTGATAGCCATTAAACTCACGCACACCGGTAATTGCCGGGGTATTTGGATAGAAGTCCAGATCAACGTACAGCGCTCCCGTAACCAGATTCCCGGTCTTCAGTGAACCGCGTAAACCGCGCTTCAGCAATTCGGCCAGGTGTTCTACCACATCAGCATTTTCACCTAACTGCATTTTCAGTCGTTCTGGTTCAATACGCACCATGACTGGAATGCGATAATCATCGTTAAAGACCTGACGCATATTCGGCGCAAAGAATGGCACTTTGCTTACCGTACCGAGACGAATACCGCGGAATTCCACTGGCGCGCCTGGTTGCAGACCGCGTACCGAATCTTTAAAGAACATCAGGTAATCAATGTGATCTGTGTACAGTGAATCCTGAATACTCTTCTGATCATCATACAAAACGAATGACGTTTTTGGCGCAACCGGCTGTCCCAAATCCAGCCCTTCAGGCACGTCAAAGCTGACACCACCACTTAGCAACGTCGTCAATGAACCCATCTCTACGCGCATCCCCGCCGATGTCAGATCCACCGCTATGCCGCTATCTTTCCAGAAGCGAACGTTGCTGGTTACCAGGCGATCATAAGGCGCGTTGATGAACAGTTGATAGCTGATATTACGCTTCTGGGTATCGAAGGTGCTGGTTTCAACCGACCCTACGCGATATCCACGAAACAGCACGGGATCTCCCGCTGTGAGCTGCCCAGCTTTGTTGCTGTCAAGAATGACACGGATCCCTTTGGCATCTGGTGGGGCCAACGGTGGAGAATCAAGCAAATCATATTTTGTTTGCTTGCTGCCTGCAGCCCCCGGTTGCAACTCGATATACACCCCGGAAAGCAACGTACCAAGACCACTGATGCCTTCACGGCCAATTTGTGGTTTCACTACCCAAAAGACAGTATCTTTGTGCAGCAATTTTTCCATACCGGCGTTGAGACGCGCTTTGATTTCAACATGCGTTAAATCATCAGCCAGCGTAGCACTTTCGACCACACCGACGTCCACGCTACGGCTTTTAATGGTCGTCTTGCCGCCTTCTATTCCTTCCGCATTAGCAGTGATCAGGGTAACTTCCGGCCCTTGATGACTGTAATGATAAAAAAGTACCCAGGCCCCGATGAGTGCCGTAACGATGGGAAATATCCACACAGGGGACCAGTTCTTCACTTTCTGGATTTTGGCTTCCCCACTATTAGATTCCATACTGTCAGGACTCCTCATGCTCTGGTTCAGGTTGACGATCCCACGACAAACGCGGATCAAACGTCATCGCAGAAAACATTGTCATTATGACGACTAAAGCAAACATTAATGCACCCATTGCCGGATAAATACTCATTAAGCCTCCCATACGCACCAACGCCGAGAGCACCGCAATCACGAAAACGTCAATCATTGACCAGCGGCCTACAAACTCAACAACTTCGTAAATCAAATGCATTCTTTCACTATCACGCTTGCCGTGCCCTTTCGCGTCCCAGCAAAGCCAGCCTATAGCGATCATCTTTAAAGTCGGCACCATAATACTGGCTAAAAAGATGACTGCGGCAACCGGATAAGAGCCTTCGCTCCATAATAAGATAACCCCGGCGAGAATGGTCGACGGCATCTTAGAACCTAAAAAATCGGTCACCATAATGGGTAAGATGTTCGCCGGGAGATATAACATGATCGACGTAAAAAGCAGTGCCAACGTCCATTGCAGGCTGTTTTTACGTCGAACATATCCTTTGGTGCCACAGCGCGGACACACTGGCTCATCGGCAGGAAGAATTGCCGTACAGCATGAGCAAGAGCGCAGCCCCTGGCGTATTCCCGTAATGCCGGGTTTCAGCGTCTGGCGAAGCTCTGGCATCGGGGCAATATCATCCCATAACCAGCGACGGTCAACGCATTGAAAGGCGCGTAATTGCAGCACACAAAACAAACACCAGGGAATAAAACTACTGCCCACGCCAATGCTGCCGTAAGCCATCAGTTTGACAAAGCTGACTAACACACCGGCAAGGAAAATCTCCGCCATTCCCCAGGTTTTGAGCTGAAAAAGCACCCGCCCCAGTTGTTCTTTTAAACGAACGGGTAATTCCGCACGATTCACCAACAGTAAAATCGTAATCAGGCAAAACGCGGGGACCAGTTGCACAAACAACAGGAAAAAAGTACCGAGGCTGGCATAGTTCTCGGAAAATAGTACGCTCGGGATTTCCAGCAACGTAATCTCACTGGTTACCCCCGCAACGTTCATATTCACAAAAGGGAACAGGTTGGACAGCAGCAGCATGAACAGTGCAGCCAACGCATAAGCGGTAGGACGCTGTCGAGGGGCATCCCACGCAACGGTTAACGTTGTGCCACACCGAGGGCATGCCGCCTTCTGACCATGCTCAAGGTGGGGTAAAACCACCAGCATGTCACACTGCGAGCACAGGATGTGCTTCGCGGCATGATGATGTTCGCACATTGGTACTCCTTAATGATGCGCTATTCTACAGAATGCTGACATAGCACTCGCTTTTATGCCGGATGCTGAACTACCGCATTATCCGCTCAGGGAAGTTGTGGAAACGCAATAAATTGACGTTTCCACCCAGGCCAGATAAGCGTAGCGCATCAGGCAATTTGGCCATTGTCAGCAGTCTCTCTTTTCACTTAACTAATTAGCGATCAGCCACCATTTTTTAACGCTTCAAGATACTCCCAACGTTCAAAAGCCTGCTCCAGCTCCTGCTCCGCAGCTGCCATATCGGCGAGCACTTTTTGCGTCTGCTCATGGGGCTGGCTGAAGAAAGAGGCATCTGCCACCTGCGCCTGTAAGGCTTCCAGTTTTGCTTCCAAATCTTCAAGCAGTTGCGGTAGCTGTTCTAATTCGCGCTGCAATTTATAGCTTAGTTTGCTACTGCTGCGTTTTACAGTTTCTGCTTTCGGCGCAGCCACTTCTTCGTTTTTTTTCACCGCAGGCTGTTTTAACGCCACATACTGTTCTTGCTGTCCACGCGCGTCGTGATAACCGCCGACATAACGGCCAATTTCGCCGCCACCTTCGAAGATCCAACACTCTGTTACGGTATTATCGACAAACTGACGATCGTGACTCACCAGCAATACCGTGCCCTGGTAGCTGTCGATCAGCTCTTCAAGCAGTTCCAGCGTTTCAACATCAAGATCGTTGGTTGGTTCGTCGAGGATCAGTAAGTTACTGGGTTTCAGGAACAGACGCGCCAAAAGCAGGCGGTTACGTTCCCCGCCAGAGAGCGCGCGCACCGGCGTCATCGCCCGCTTCGGATGGAACAGGAAGTCCTGCAAATAGCCCAGCACATGGCGCGGTTTACCGTTAACCATCACCTCTTGCTTGCCTTCAGCAAGGTTATCCATCACCGTTTTATCGGGATCGAGTTCCGCGCGGTGCTGGTCGAAATAAGCCACTTCCAGCTTAGTGCCGACGTGAATCCGCCCGCTATCTGGCTGAAGTTGACCAAGCATCAGTTTCAGCAACGTGGTTTTGCCGCAGCCGTTCGGACCAATCAGGGCAATTTTGTCGCCACGTAGTACCTGGGCGGAAAAGTCTTTCACCAGTTGCTTACCATCAACCTGGTAGCAAACATCTTCCATTTCGAAAACGATCTTACCGGAGCGACTGGCCTCTTCCACCTGCATCTTTGCAGTACCCATTACCTCGCGACGTTCACCGCGTTCGCGACGCATTGCTTTCAGGGCGCGCACGCGGCCTTCATTACGGGTACGGCGAGCTTTGATCCCCTGACGGATCCACACTTCTTCCTGTGCCAGTTTGCGATCAAACTCGGCATTTTGCAGTTCTTCCACGCGCAGTGCTTCTTCTTTTTCCAGCAGATACTGGTCGTAATTCCCCGGATAGGTCACCAGTTTGCCGCGATCGAGATCGACAATGCGCGTCGCCATATTGCGAATAAATGAGCGGTCGTGGGAGATAAAAATAATCGTCCCATTGAAGGTTTTGAGGAAACCTTCCAGCCAGTCGATGGTTTCGATATCCAGGTGGTTAGTCGGTTCATCGAGCAGCAACACGCGCGGATTACTCACCAGCGCACGTCCTAATGCGGCTTTACGCAACCAGCCGCCGGAAAGTGACGACAGCGCGACGTTAGGATCCAGCCCAAGCTGCGCCAGTACTTCGTTGATGCGGTTTTCCAACTGCCACAGGTTATGGTGATCCAGCAGCTCCTGCACCTTCGCCAGTTCGTTGAGATTTTTCTCGCTCGGATCGTTCATCACCAGGCGCGAAATATCGTGATAGCGTTTCAGGTACTCGGCCTGTTCCTCAATGCCTTCGGCAACGAAATCATAAACGCTGCCTTCAACGTTACGCGGCGGATCCTGTTGCAGACGAGCTACGATCAAATCTTGCTCGTAAATGATGCGCCCGTCATCCAGCCCCTGTTCACGATTGAGGATCTTCATTAACGTCGATTTGCCCGCGCCATTACGGCCTACCAGACAAACACGTTCGTTATCTTCGATATGCAGTTCTGCGTTATCGAGAAGCGGCGCGTCGCTGAACGACAGCCATGCGCCATGCATACTGATTAATGACATTACTATTCCTTTCAGGCTGCGGTAATCAGCCAGCAGTTGTGGATCTGGCGGTTCCGGGCAAAATCCTGGGAGAGCGTTTTTTGCGTAATTTCTTGTGCTTTCAGTCCCAGTTTCGCCAGTCCGTCGAGATCCATACGGAAGCCACGTTTGTTGTTCGAGAACATAATCGTCCCACCTGCGCGCAGCAGACGTTTCAAATCTTTCATTAGCGCCAGATGATCGCGCTGAACATCAAACGCATCTTCCATTCGTTTCGAGTTGGAGAACGTTGGTGGATCGATAAATATCAGATCGAACTGTTCATTAGCCTCACGCAACCACGCCAGGCAGTCGGCCTGAATCAGGCGATGCGCACGGCCGGTTAAGCCGTTAAGGCGCAGGTTACGTTCTGCCCACTCCAGATAGGTACGCGACATATCCACCGTAGTGGTACTGCGCGCGCCGCCTAATCCCGCGTGCACGGTGGCGCTACCGGTATAGGAGAACAGGTTGAGGAAATCTTTGCCTTTGCTCATCTGACCAAGCATACGACGGGCGATACGGTGATCGAGGAACAAACCAGTATCAAGATAATCCGTCAGGTTCACCCATAGATGAGCGTTATATTCGGTGACTTCAAGAAACTCGCCCTTCTCGCCCAATTTCTGGTACTGATTTTTGCCCTTCTGGCGTTCACGGGTTTTCAGCACCAGTTTGTTTGGCGCAATCCCAAGTACCGAAATGGTCGCCGCGATAATATCGAACAAACGTTGACGCGCTTTGTGCGCATCAATGGTTTTCGGCGGCGCATACTCCTGCACCACCACCCAATCGGCGTAGCGGTCAACGGCGACGTTGTATTCCGGTAGATCGGCGTCATACAGGCGGTAGCATTCAATGCCTTCCTGACGCGCCCACTTCTCGAACTTTTTGAGGTTCTTACGCAGACGGTTGGCATAGTCTTCCGCTACCATCGCCGGTTTACTGTCCGGCGTACTTTCGGCTACATGATAGTTTTTCTGCACACAGTCTAATGGACCGTTTTTCGCTTTGTACTGTTTGTCTGCACGCAGCTGTAGGCAACTTAACAGATCTGGCGAGGCACTGAATAAAGAGAGATTCCAGCCGCCGAACTGGTTTTTCATAATCCGCCCCAGCAGACTATGCAACGCAATCAGCGCCGGTTCGCTGTCCAGACGCTCGCCGTAAGGCGGGTTGCTCAACACTGTACCGTACGGCCCTTTGGGTAGCGGATTGGTCAGTTGCGCAACATCTTTCACCTCAAAAGTGATCAGTTCGCCAATCCCCGCGAGACGGGCGTTAGTGCGCGCACGTTGAATCACCCGCGCATCGCTGTCAGAACCGTAGAAATGAGAGTTGTACTCGGCCAGTCCTTTACGGGCGCGGGTTTGCGCTTCCGCTTTAACTTCCTGCCAGATAGCTTCATCATGTTGCGCCCAGCCGCTAAAGCCCCAGCGTCCCCGGTGCAAACCTGGCGCGCGATCGGTCGCCAGCATCGCCGCTTCAATCAGCAACGTACCGGAACCACACATCGGATCAAGCAACGGTGTTCCTGGCTGCCAACCGGAACGCATCACAATTGCCGCCGCCAGAGTTTCTTTGATTGGCGCAATACCAGCACGATCACGATAGCCGCGCAAATGCAAACCGTCACCGCTTAAATCGAGAGCAATGCTGGCAGTTTCTTTATTCAGCCAGACGTTCACGCGGATATCCGGCGCATCGCGATCGACATTCGGACGCGGCAGATTTTTGCGGGTGAAAGCATCAACGATCGCATCTTTGACTTTCATCGCGCCGTACTGGCTGTTGCGGATGGTGTCATTCAGACCGCTGAAGTGGACAGCAAAGGTCGCGCCAGGATTAAACATCTCTGTCCAGTTGATCGCCTGAACGCCGAGATAAAGGTCTAAGTCGCTGTAAACCTTGCACTCACCCAGCGGCAACATAATACGCGAGGCCAGGCGGCTCCACATCAGGCTCTGGTAAACAAGCCGCGTGTCGCCCTTGAAATGGACCCCACCCTGAACCACCTGGCATTCAACGGCCCCCAGGTTTTCGAGTTCAGTTTTTAACAGCTCTTCCAGCCCACGGGCCGTACTGGCAAACAGAGAATTCATATCGTCACTTTTACTCTAAGGCCTACCGCAGTAGGCGTAATTGTTGCAGTCAGTTTAGACATGGACAGCGCAGAGAAACCGGAGCGTACACAAGTACGTGAGGATTTCGAGCACTGCCCAGGGCTAAACTGACAAATAAAATAGCCTAATAGGATAGGCACTAAGAAAATTGTTGCGCATTATAGCTAATAAGCGCGTCATGTCATAAAGTTGAGGGCTTATTTTCATTTGAGGACCGCACCGTGACGACATTAACCCGGCTTTTTATTCATCCTGTTAAATCGATGCGCGGCATCGGTCTGACACATGCTCTGGCTGATGTCAGCGGTCTGGCCTTCGATCGCATCTTTATGGTCACAGAACCTGACGGCAGGTTTATTACTGCCCGCCAGTTTCCGCAGATGGTGCGCTTTACCCCTTCGCCCGTGCATGACGGCTTACATCTCACCGCACCAGATGGCAGCAGCGCATACATCCGTTTTGCGGATTTCGCTATGCAGGACGCCCCAACCGAAGTGTGGGGTAACCATTTTACTGCGCGCATTGCGCCAGATGAGATAAACAAATGGTTAAGCGGCTTTTTCTCCCGTGAAGTGCAATTGCGCTGGGTAGGGCCGCAGATGACGCGGCGCGTAAAACGCCATAACACTGTACCCTTGTCGTTTGCTGATGGCTATCCGTATCTGCTCGCGAATGAAGCTTCCCTGCGTGATGTGCAGCAACGCTGCCCGGCAAGTGTAAAAATGGAGCAATTTCGCCCCAATCTGGTAGTTTCCGGCGCGGCAGCCTGGGAAGAAGATACCTGGAAAGTGATTCGCATTGGCGATGTGGTGTTTGATGTGGTTAAGCCCTGCAGCCGCTGTATTTTCACCACTGTCAGCCCGGAAAAAGGACAAAAGCACCCGGCTGGCGAACCGTTAAAAACGCTGCAATCATTTCGCACTGCCCAGGATAATGGCGATGTCGATTTTGGCCAGAATTTAATTGCCCGTAATAGTGGTGTTATTCGTGTCGGTGATGCAGTGGAAATTCTTGCAACTGCACCGGCGAAAATCTACGGCGCGGCAGCCGCAGACGATACTCTCCCGACAACGCAGCAAATGGATGCGAATGTAGATATCGACTGGCAAGGGCTGGCATTTCGCGGTAATAACCAACAGGTATTGTTGGAACAATTAGAAAATCAAGGGATTCGGATCCCCTATTCTTGCCGTGCTGGCATATGCGGAAGTTGTCGGGTTCAGCTTCTGGAAGGCGAAGTCACCCCGCTGAAGAAATCAGCTATGAGCGACGATGGAACAATTCTTTGCTGTAGTTGTGTGCCGAAGACTGCATTGAAACTGAAAGGTTAAACGGCTTGTTCAAGGCTGAAGCTGTCATAACTCATATGAGGTTTCAGTCTGTCATTCATAATTTTGATGGCGTCGCCCAGTTGCATGGCACGACCGGCGATGACAACACAAGGCTGCGCAAGGAGGCACAGCGCGGCATTTTCGCCAGATTCAACAACCAGCAGGCTGACTTGTTCATTGGTGTCGCTTAACCAGACACAGGCTGCATCACCCGGCACTGGCGACCACATTTCACCATGGGAAACAAAATGCCAGCTTTTCGGCATTTGCGGTTTGAGATAACGAACTGCCACCAGCGCATTAAGCACCAGTTCAGCTTTTTGTTCTTTTGATAAGTTAAGGTCGCGGCATTTTTCTTCAAACGAGAAATAGAGCGCGGCGTCATCAACGCAGAATCCCGCTGGAGAAAAGGCGTCTGGTGTCAACATCTTGCGCGCAAAACGTGAGCGAAATAGCATGCCATTGGCTAAATCAAGCATCATTCGATCATGCTCTTCATCATAATACCAACGCCAATTATCGTCTGGTTTAATTCGCATATGCATCTCCTCTACCCTATAAATCCACTGCAACATATTCCATTGTTGCTTCGCTTAATAACCTCAACAAGAAAAGTGCAAAATGTCTAAATAAGTAACAGCAATGAATATAAAACAACCAGGGCTGAAAATAAAGCCCTGATTATCTTATAAAGAGAAAATGAAAGAAATAATTAGATATGGTTAACGATTTCTTTAATCAGCGGCGGTCCTTTAAAAATAAAACCGGAATAAATTTGCACCAAAGAAGCTCCCGCAGCTATCTTCTCGCGAGCAGCAATTACCGAGTCAATACCACCAACACCAATAATCGGTAAGCGGCCGTTTAATTCCTGCGACAAGCGACGAATAATTTCCGTACTTTTTAATTGTAAGGGACGACCACTTAAGCCACCGGTCTGATCACAATTTTTCATCCCCTGAACCAAAGAACGATCGAGTGTCGTATTAGTTGCAATGACACCATCAATATTATGGCGAACTAAACTATCGGCAACCTGGATCAACTCTTCTTCAGAAAGATCCGGCGCGATCTTCACTGCTATTGGTACATATTTATGATGGGTTGCGTGCAGATCATTTTGTTTATTTTTAATTGCCGTTAATAAATCATCCAGTGCTTCGCCATATTGCAGCGTGCGTAATCCCGGGGTATTTGGTGATGAAATATTGATGGCTATATATCCTGCATAGGCGTAGATTTTTTCCATACAAATCAGATAGTCATCTTTGCCTTGCTCAACCGGCGTATCTTTATTTTTGCCGATATTGATTCCCAGAACACCGTCGTAGTGGGCTTTTTTAACGTTCTCTACGAGGTTATCAACGCCGAGGTTATTAAAGCCCATACGGTTTATTAAACCTTCAGCCTCTACCAGGCGAAAAAGACGCGGTTTGTCGTTTCCTGGTTGTGGACGCGGGGTGACCGTACCGATCTCGATCGATCCAAATCCCATTGCACCAAGGGCATCAATACACTCTCCGTCTTTATCAAGACCGGCTGCCAGGCCAAGCGGGTTTTTAAAAGTCAGTCCCATACAGTTAACTGGCTTCGCTGCAACATTTTGCCGAACAAGCGCTTCAAACGGTGTTCCGGTGATGCGGCGTAATTGCTGAAAAGTAAACTCGTGTGCGCGCTCTGGATCGAGCTGGAAAAGGGCTTTACGAACGAAGGGGTAGTACATGAACTCTCCTGGATTCCCGGTGTGCAAACCGGGGGCGTATTATGTGCGAGTTCGCAGCAAAAGGGAATTGACCTGCGGCAATAAATAGCAAACGTTTTCTTATTGCGCTTTTTTTATGCTTTTTTTGGCTTTCCTTCTTCAGATAAATCATTTCGACTCGCGAATGCCCTCTGTCAGACTGAGCAAATTGTTATCAATGTTAACAAAACAAGAACAATTGGTTATAAGGAGAGAATATGCGCGTCATCACCCTGGCAGGAAGTCCTCGCTTTCCTTCTCGCTCAAGTTCCTTGCTGGAATATGCGCGAGAAAAACTAAATGGCCTGGATGTGGAGGTTTATCACTGGAATTTGCAAAACTTCACCCCGGAAGATTTGCTCTATGCCCGTTTCGATAGTCCGGCACTAAAAACGTTCACCGAACAGTTACAAGAAGCCGACGGACTGATTGTCGCCACACCAGTATATAAAGCCGCCTATTCCGGGGCGCTAAAAACCCTCCTCGACCTGCTACCTGAACGGGCTCTGCAAGGCAAAGTCGTGCTGCCCCTGGCGACAGGCGGCACGGTGGCTCATCTACTGGCAGTTGATTACGCACTAAAACCGGTTCTAAGCGCACTGAAAGCCCAGGAGATCCTGCACGGCGTGTTTGCCGATGACTCGCAGGTGATTGATTACCATCACAAACCACAGTTCACGCCGAATCTGCAATCTCGTCTCGATACCGCGCTCGAAACTTTCTGGCAGGCACTTCACCGCCGTGATGTTCAGGTTCCTGATCTTCTTTCTCTGCGAGGTAATGCCCATGCGTAACATCGTTAAACTAGCGTTAGTGGGATTACTTAGCGTCTCCACACTTGCGGTTGCTGCGGAGCCGTCTCCAGAAGCGTTACGTATTGGCTACCAGAAAGGCAGCATTGGTATGGTGCTGGCAAAAAGCCACCAGCTACTGGAAAAACGCTATCCGCAAACAAGAATTTCATGGGTAGAATTCCCAGCTGGCCCGCAGATGCTGGAGGCGCTGAACGTCGGCAGTATCGATCTGGGCAGTACGGGTGATATTCCACCAATCTTTGCTCAGGCCGCTGGGGCCGATCTGCTGTACGTTGGCGTCGAACCGCCAAAGCCAAAAGCCGAAGTGATTCTGGTGCCAGAAAACAGCCCGATCAAAACCGTAGCCGATCTCAAAGGTCACAAAGTTGCCTTTCAGAAAGGTTCCAGCTCACACAACCTTCTGCTGCGTGCACTGCGCCAGGCCGGACTTAATTTTACCGATATCCAACCCACTTACCTGACGCCCGCCGACGCCCGCGCCGCGTTCCAGCAAGGTAACGTCGATGCCTGGGCTATTTGGGATCCCTACTACTCCGCTGCATTGCTACAGGGCGGCGTGCGGGTGCTGAAAGATGGCACCGATCTCAATCAAACAGGATCGTTTTATCTTGCTGCTCGTCCATATGCGGAGAAGAACGGCACCTTTATTCAGGGCGTACTGGAAACCTTCACCGAGGCCGATGCGTTAACCCGCAATAAGCGCGAACAGAGTATCGCCTTGCTGGCAAAAACAATGGGCTTACCTGCGCCAGTGATTGCCTCGTATCTTGACCATCGCCCCATTACCACCATCAAACCGGTAAGCGTCGGGGTCGCTGCCTTACAGCAGCAAACAGCAGATCTGTTTTATGAAAACCGTCTGGTACCGAAAAAAGTCGATATTCGCCAGCGCATCTGGCAGCCCACTCAACTGGAAGGAAAACAATTATGAGCCTGAATATGTTCTGGTTTTTACCTACGCACGGTGACGGTCGTTATCTAGGAACGGAAGAAAGTTCACGCCCGGTTGATCATGGTTATCTGCAACAGATTGCGCAAGCGGCGGATCGTCTTGGCTTTACCGGCGTGCTGATCCCGACGGGGCGATCGTGTGAGGATGCGTGGCTGGTAGCGGCGTCGATGATCCCGGTAACACAGCGGCTGAAGTTTCTTGTCGCCCTGCGCCCCAGCGTGACCTCTCCTACCGTTGCCGCCCGCCAGGCCGCCACACTTGACCGTCTCTCTAACGGACGCGCGTTGTTTAACCTGGTCACAGGCAGCGATCCGCAAGAGCTGGCAGGCGACGGCGTGTTCCTCGACCATAGCGAGCGCTACGAGGCCTCGGCGGAATTTACCCAGGTCTGGCGGCGGTTGTTGCTGGGCGAGACGGTAGATTTCCACGGCAAACATATTCATGTACGCGGAGCCAAACTGCTCTTTCCGCCGATTCAACAGCCATATCCTCCTCTTTACTTTGGCGGATCGTCAGACGTCGCCCAGAATCTGGCCGCCGAACAGGTTGATCTCTATCTCACCTGGGGTGAACCGCCTGAGTTGGTAAAAGAGAAGATCGAGCAAGTACGGGCAAAAGCGGCTGCACATGGACGCAAAATTCGTTTCGGTATTCGCCTGCATGTGATTGTGCGCGAAACCAACGATGAAGCGTGGCAGGCCGCCGAACGGTTAATCTCCCATCTTGATGATGACACCATCGCCAGAGCACAAGCCGCTTTTGCACGGACAGATTCCGTGGGTCAACAGCGAATGGCAGCGCTGCATAATGGCAAGCGCGACAATCTGGAGATCAGCCCCAATTTATGGGCGGGCGTTGGTTTAGTACGCGGCGGTGCCGGGACGGCGCTGGTGGGCGATGGCCCTACGGTCGCCGCGCGAATCAACGAATACGCCGCGCTTGGCATCGACAGCTTTGTGCTTTCTGGTTATCCGCATCTGGAAGAAGCGTATCGGGTCGGCGAGTTGCTATTCCCACATCTGGATGTTGCCATCCCGGAAATTTCCCAGCCGCAGCCACTAAGTCTACAAGGTGAAGCGGTAGCGAATGAGTTCATCCCACGTAACGTCGCGCAAAGCTAAGGAATAAAATGATGGCAACGCCAGTGAAGAAGTGGTTATTGCGCGTTGCCCCCTGGTTTTTACCGGTGGGCATCGTGGCGGTGTGGCAACTGGCCTCCTCAGTTGGCTGGCTGTCGACACGTATTTTGCCCTCTCCGGAAGGGGTGGTAGCGGCGTTCTGGACGCTCTCCGCCAGCGGCGAACTGTGGCAGCATCTGGCGATCAGTTCCTGGCGGGCGCTGATTGGCTTTTCAATTGGCGGCTCGCTGGGGTTGATTCTGGGACTGATTAGTGGGCTGTCGCGCTGGGGTGAACGACTGCTGGACACTTCAATACAGATGTTGCGCAACGTACCGCATCTGGCACTGATTCCATTAGTGATTTTGTGGTTTGGTATTGATGAGTCCGCAAAGATTTTCCTGGTGGCGCTTGGCACGCTATTCCCCATTTATATCAATACCTGGCACGGCATCCGTAATATCGATCGCGGGCTGGTGGAGATGGCACGTAGCTATGGCTTATCCGGCTTACCGCTGTTTATCCATGTGATCCTGCCTGGTGCACTGCCCTCAATTATGGTCGGCGTGCGCTTCGCGTTAGGTTTGATGTGGCTGACGCTGATTGTTGCTGAAACCATTTCGGCTAATTCTGGCATTGGTTATCTGGCGATGAATGCGCGGGAGTTTCTGCAAACGGACGTGGTGGTGGTCGCCATTATTCTCTACGCCCTGCTCGGCAAACTTGCTGACGTCAGCGCGCAATTGCTGGAGCGCGTCTGGCTGCGCTGGAACCCGGCTTATCATCTGAAGGAAGCCACTGTATGAATACTGCTCGTCTGAACCAGGGTACGCCGCTACTGCTCAATGCAGTAAGCAAACATTACGCGGAAAATATCGTCCTGAACCAACTAGATTTGCATATTCCGGCAGGTCAATTTGTGGCGGTAGTGGGCCGCAGTGGCGGCGGTAAAAGTACCCTACTGCGCCTGCTGGCTGGGCTGGAAATGCCAACCGCAGGCGATGTGCTGGCAGGCACAACACCGCTGGCTGAGATTCAGGATGATACGCGAATGATGTTTCAGGATGCGCGTCTGCTGCCATGGAAATCGGTGATTGATAACGTTGGGTTAGGTCTTAAAGGCCAATGGCGCGATGCGGCGCGTCAGGCGCTGGCTGCGGTAGGGCTGGAAAATCGTGCCGGAGAATGGCCTGCTGCGCTTTCTGGCGGGCAGAAACAACGTGTGGCGCTGGCAAGGGCGTTGATTCATCGACCTGGTTTATTGTTGCTTGATGAACCACTCGGTGCGCTGGATGCCTTAACGCGGCTGGAGATGCAGGATTTAATTGTGTCACTTTGGCAGGAGCATGGCTTTACCGTTTTGCTGGTGACGCATGATGTGAGCGAAGCGGTAGCAATGGCTGACCGGGTGCTGTTGATTGAAGAGGGAAAAATTGGGCTGGATTTGACAGTGGATATTCCCCGTCCGCGCCGATTAGGGTCGGTACGGTTAGCAGAACTTGAAGCGGAAGTGTTGCAGCGGGTGATGCAGCGAGGACTTTCTGAACAACCGATTCGGCGTCATGGTTAATATGCTGGATGCGGCGCACAAAACCAGCATTTTCAACGGGCTTGTAGGCCTGATAAGACGCGTCAAGCATCGCATCAGGCAGTTGGGCACGGTTGCCAGATGCGGCGTGAACGCCTTATCCGGCCTACAAAACCAGCAATTTCAATGGGTTTGAAGGCCTGATAAGACGCGTCAAGCGTCGCATCAGGCATATTTGTATCAAGCCAGTGCTTTAGTTATCTTCTCGTACAGATCGCCAGAGAGATTTTCCAGCCCTTTCAGCTGTTCCAGCGCCGCACGCATTTTCTCCTGACGTTTGGCATCATAACGTTTCAGGCGAATCAGCGGCTCAATCAAACGCGAAGCCACCTGCGGGTTACGGCTATTGAGATCGGTGAGCATTTCTACCAGGAACTGATAACCGCTGCCATCTTCAGCATGGAACGCTGCCGGGTTGCTGCCCGCAAATGCACCAATCAACGAACGAATACGGTTCGGGTTACTCATGGTAAATGAGCGATGCTGCAACAGGCCTCGCACGGTATCCAGCACATTCGCCGCCGGGCTGGTGGCTTGCAGGATAAACCATTTATCCATCACCAGACCGTCCTGATACCACTTGTCGTCGTATTCCTGCATCAACTTGTCACGGCATGGCAACTGCGCAGCAACCGCCGCAGAGAGCGCCGCCAGCGCATCGGTCATATTGTTCGCTTCATGGTACTGCTTGCTCACCAACACGTCAGCCAGATGCGTTTCACCAAAAGCGAGGAAGCGCAGGCAGGCGTTACGCAGCGTACGTTTCGCAATATCTTCATGCTCAACGCGGTACTCGCTCTGGTAATTCGCGTTATAGATTGCCAGCAACTCATCCGCCAGTTCAGTCGCTAGTGTACGGGTGAGTGCTTCGCGCACTTCAGCAATGGCAATCGGGTCGATGATATCGAACAGTTCCGCCATTTCATTTACGGAAGGCAGCGTCAGTATTTCTGCCGCCAACGCCGGGTCGATTTTCTCATCGAGCAGCACCGCGCGGAAAGCATCAGCAACATGCACTGGTAAAGACAATGGCTGACCTTGTTGATAACGGACGACGTTCAGCTTGATATACGTTGCCAGCAGACTTTGCGCCGCATCCCAACGGGAGAAATCATTACGCGCATGACGCATCAGGAAGGTCAGTTGCTGATCGCTCCACTTATATTCCAGTTTCACCGGCGCGGAGAATTCGCACAGCAGCGCAGGCACCGGCTGGAAGTAGACATTATCAAAAACAAAGGTCTGTTCCGCCTGAGTAACATTCAGCACGGAATTCACCGGATGACCGCCTTTCTGCAACGGGATCACTTTACCTTCGTTATCATACAGTTCGATGGCAAACGGAATATGCAACGGCTGTTTTTCTGCCTGATCCGGCGTGGCTGGCGTACGCTGGCTGATGGTCAGCGTGTACTGCTCAGTTTCTGGATTGTAGTCGTCTTTGACGGTCACAACTGGCGTACCGGACTGGCTGTACCAACGGCGGAAATGCGAGAGATCGACATTCGACGCGTCTTCCATCGCCTGAACGAAATCGTCGCAGGTCGCTGCACTGCCATCATGGCGCTCGAAATAAAGCTGCATCCCTTTCTGGAAGTTTTCTTCGCCAAGCAGAGTGTGGATCATACGAATTACTTCCGCGCCCTTCTCGTAAACGGTCAGGGTGTAGAAGTTGTTCATCTCAATAACCATGTCTGGGCGGATTGGGTGCGCCATCGGGCTGGCATCTTCCGCAAACTGCAATCCGCGCATGGTGCGCACATTGTTGATCCGGTTAACCGCGCGGGAACCGAGATCAGAACTGAACTCCTGATCTCGGAACACCGTTAAACCTTCTTTCAGACTAAGCTGGAACCAGTCACGACAGGTCACACGGTTACCAGTCCAGTTGTGGAAATATTCGTGACCAATAACGCGTTCAATATCGAGATAATCTTTGTCGGTTGCGGTGTCGGTGCGCGCCAGTACATACTTGGAGTTAAAGATATTCAGTCCTTTATTCTCCATCGCGCCCATGTTGAAGAAATCTACCGCGACGATCATATAGATGTCGAGGTCATACTCCAGACCGAAACGTTCTTCATCCCACTTCATGGAATTTTTCAGCGAGGTCATCGCCCACGGCGCGCGATCGAGGTTGCCGCGATCGACATACAGCTCCAGTGCCACTTCGCGACCAGAACGCGTGGTGAAGGTCTCGCGCAGCACGTCGAAGTCACCCGCTACCAGCGCAAACAGATAGCTCGGTTTCGGGAATGGATCCTGCCACTGCACCCAGTGACGTCCATCTTCCAGCTCCCCTTGCGCAACGCGGTTACCATTGGAAAGCAGGAACGGATATTTGGTTTTATCGGCAACAATTTTAGTCGTAAAGCGCGCCAGCACGTCCGGGCGATCGAGATAGTACGTAATATGGCGGAAACCTTCGGCCTCGCACTGGGTGCAAAGCGCATCGCCTGACTGATAAAGCCCCTCCAGCGCAGTATTCGCTGCTGGGCTAATTTCATTAACAATCTTGAGCGTAAAACGCTCCGGTAAATTACTGATGACCAGCGCGCCTTCTTCTTTCCAGGCGGTCCACGGCTCATCATTAATATGAATAGAAACCAGTTTAAGATCTTCGCCATCAAGACGAAGCGGTGCATCTGATGCACCATGACGGACAGCCTGGCTGACTGCGGTAACTACCGTCTTTTGCGCGTCCAGGTCAAAGGTCAAGTCAATATCAGTAATCTGGTAATCCGGCGCACGATAATCGTGACGGTATTTGGCTTGTGGCTGTTGAGTCATAAATAACCTTTAGCATTTTTTATAGAGTCTGGAGTTCAGTCTATTCCTGTTGCGAAAATCTCGCTACGCAGAATCTTCATCTTTTCAGGTACAAACGCTTTTATTGCTACATTTGTATAACATACAGAGCGCAATGCTATCGACCATAAAGGTGGCATATGGTGTGATCGGGGTTCAATAAATTGCGAAACAAGGTATACTCCAGCAGTTTCCTAAGATGTTTATTGTACTAAACGCTCCCGTAAGAGGACGCTACTGCGCACCTATGACACAATTCGCTTCTCCTGTTCTGCACTCGTTGCTGGATACAGATGCTTATAAGTTGCATATGCAGCAAGCCGTGTTTCATCACTACTATGATGTGCATGTCGCGGCGGAGTTTCGTTGCCGTGGTGACGATCTGCTGGGTATTTATGCCGATGCTATTCGTGAACAGGTTCAGGCGATGGAAAACTTGTGCCTGCGGGATGATGAATATCAGTGGCTCTCTGCCCTGCCTTTCTTTAAAGCCGACTATCTCGACTGGCTGCGTGAATTCCGCTTTAATCCGGAACAAGTCACTGTTACCAACGATAACGGTAAGCTGGATATTCGTTTAAGCGGTCCGTGGCGTGAAGTCATCCTATGGGAAGTTCCTTTGCTGGCGGTCATTAGTGAGCTGGTACATCACTATCGCTCACCGCAGGCCGACGTTGCGCAAGCCCTCGACACTCTGGAAAGCAAATTAGCCAACTTCTCGGCGTTAACCGCCGATCTTGATATGTCGCGCTTCCATCTGATGGATTTCGGCACTCGCCGCCGCTTCTCCCGTGAAGTCCAGGAAAGTATCGTTAAACGCCTGCAACAGGAAAAGTGGTTCGTTGGCACCAGTAATTACGATCTGGCACGTCGTCTTTCCCTTACGCCGATGGGAACACAGGCGCATGAATGGTTCCAGGCACACCAGCAAATTAGCCCAGTTCTTGCCAATAGCCAACGTGCCGCTCTTGCTGCCTGGCTGGAAGAATATCCTGATCAACTGGGGATTGCGTTAACCGACTGTATTACGATGGATGCATTCTTACGTGATTTCGGCGTGGAGTTTGCCAGCCGCTATCAGGGCTTGCGTCATGACTCTGGCGATCCGGTAGAATGGGGCGAAAAAGCGATTGCACATTATGAGAAACTAGGGATTGACCCGCAAAGCAAAATACTGGTTTTCTCCGACAATCTGGATTTACCTAAAGCGGTTGAGCTTTATCGCCACTTCTCTTCTCGCGTGCAATTAAGTTTTGGCATTGGTACACGCCTGACCTGTGATATTCCTCAGGTAAAACCCTTGAATATCGTGATTAAACTGGTGGAGTGTAACGGTAAACCGGTGGCAAAACTTTCTGACAGTCCTGGCAAAACTATCTGCCATGACAAAGCATTTGTCCGCGCGCTACGCAAAGCGTTCGACCTTCCGCATATTAAAAAAGCCAGTTAATGTCATCAGGGAGCCACCGCGGCTCCCTTTTTTGCCTTTTATTCTGAAATCTTTCGCCGCATCTGCGAATTCTGCTTGTCTGATTGCAGATGCCAGGTAACATAGGTATCCCCCCACTGACGGGTGGACAAGTGTTTATTTTTTCCGACTATTAACAGAGAGAATATTATGAGCGTTGTGCCTGTAGCCGACGTACTCCAGGGCCGCGTAGCCGTTGACAGCGAAGTCACCGTGCGCGGATGGGTACGTACCCGCCGAGATTCAAAAGCTGGCATCTCCTTCCTCGCCGTTTATGACGGTTCCTGCTTTGATCCTGTACAGGCTGTCATCAATAATTCTCTGCCCAATTACAATGAAGACGTACTGCGTCTGACTACCGGTTGCTCGGTCATTGTGACGGGTAAAGTCGTGGCGTCGCCAGGCCAGGGACAACAATTTGAAATTCAGGCCTGCAAGGTTGAGGTAGCTGGTTGGGTTGAAGATCCAGACACTTACCCGATGGCAGCAAAACGCCACAGCATCGAATATCTGCGTGAAGTCGCTCACCTGCGTCCGCGCACTAACCTGATTGGCGCAGTCGCGCGCGTTCGCCACACGCTGGCGCAGGCGCTGCATCGCTTCTTTAACGAGCAGGGATTCTTCTGGGTTTCTACGCCGCTTATTACCGCGTCCGATACCGAAGGTGCTGGCGAAATGTTCCGCGTTTCAACGCTGGATCTGGAAAACCTGCCACGCAACGATCAGGGCAAAGTCGATTTCGATAAAGACTTCTTTGGTAAAGAGTCTTTCCTGACCGTATCTGGTCAGTTGAACGGCGAAACCTATGCCTGTGCGCTGTCGAAAATTTATACCTTCGGCCCGACTTTCCGTGCTGAAAACTCCAACACCAGCCGTCACCTGGCGGAATTCTGGATGCTGGAGCCAGAAGTCGCGTTTGCTAACCTGAACGATATCGCCGGTCTGGCTGAAGCAATGCTGAAATATGTCTTCAAAGCAGTTCTCGAAGAACGTGCTGACGACATGAAATTCTTCGCTGAACGCGTGGACAAAGATGCTGTTAGCCGCCTGGAACGTTTCATTGAAGCAGACTTCGCCCAGGTTGATTACACCGAAGCGGTCACCATTCTTGAAAACTGCGGTAAGAAATTTGAAAACCCGGTTTACTGGGGTGTAGATCTCTCTTCCGAACATGAGCGTTATCTGGCGGAAGAACACTTTAAAGCACCTGTAGTGGTGAAAAACTATCCGAAAGACATTAAAGCGTTCTATATGCGCCTTAACGAAGACGGTAAAACCGTTGCCGCAATGGACGTTCTGGCGCCGGGTATCGGTGAGATCATTGGTGGTTCGCAGCGTGAAGAGCGTCTGGACGTGCTGGACGAGCGCATGCTGGAGATGGGCCTGAACAAAGAAGATTACTGGTGGTATCGCGATCTACGCCGCTACGGTACTGTTCCACATTCCGGTTTCGGTCTTGGCTTTGAACGCCTGATTGCCTACGTGACCGGTGTACAGAACGTGCGTGACGTGATTCCTTTCCCTCGTACTCCGCGTAACGCCAGCTTCTAATTCACTTCCTGAAAGAGCCAGCACACTCGCTGGCTCTTTTTTTATTCTCTTCTGTCAAGTTATCTGTTTGTTAAGTCAATCAATCTATTTGCAACCCCTCAAGGCCCCTCTTCCTGTTACGGAATATTTCTTTGAAATATTTGCGAACAAAAAATTAACCCACAGACTTATTGCGGATTAGCAATTTCTTAGCTGATAGCACAATTTTTATACTTATTTTTGGCTTTCTGGACGCCTGAAAGAGTGATTCAGTGAAACGGCAAGGAGAAATCATCAGAAAGAAAATTTCCGTTTAGTTAATTTAAATATAAGGAAATCATATAAATAGATAAAATTCACTGCAAATATCATGAAAGCCCAATGGAAATATGACGGCGTTCACAAAGTTCCTTAAATTTTACTTATTGTTACACATTTTTTCTTTTTGTAACTATATCTTTATCTTTGTAGCACTTTCACGGTAGCGAAACGTTAGTTTGAATGGAAAGATGCCTGCAGATACATAAAACACCAAACTCTCATCAATAGTTCCGTAAAGATTCATTGACAGAATTTATTGGCGGCAGTGGCAGGTGTTATAAAAAAAACCATGAGGGTAATAAATAATGATGAAGCGCAATATTCTGGCAGTGATTGTCCCTGCTCTGTTAGTAGCAGGTACTGCAAACGCTGCAGAAATCTATAACAAAGACGGCAACAAAGTAGATCTGTACGGTAAAGCTGTCGGTCTGCATTATTTTTCCAAGGATAACGGTGAAAACAGTTACGGTGGCAATGGCGACATGACCTATGCCCGTCTTGGTTTTAAAGGGGAAACTCAAATCAATTCCGATCTGACCGGTTACGGTCAGTGGGAATACAACTTCCAGGGTAACAACTCTGAAGGTGCCGACGCTCAAACTGGCAACAAAACCCGTCTGGCATTCGCTGGTCTGAAATACGCTGACGTAGGTTCTTTCGATTACGGTCGTAATTACGGTGTTGTTTATGACGCACTGGGCTACACCGATATGCTGCCAGAGTTCGGTGGTGATACCGCATACAGCGATGACTTCTTCGTAGGTCGTGTAGGCGGCGTTGCTACCTACCGTAACTCCAATTTCTTTGGTCTGGTTGATGGCCTGAACTTCGCTGTTCAGTACCTGGGTAAAAACGAGCGTGACACTGCACGACGTTCTAACGGCGACGGTGTTGGCGGTTCCATCAGCTACGAATTCGAAGGCTTTGGTATCGTTGGTGCTTATGGTGCTGCTGACCGCACTAACCTGCAAGAAGCTCAACCTCTTGGCCAGGGTAAAAAAGCTGAACAGTGGGCAACTGGCCTGAAGTATGATGCAAATAACATCTACCTGGCAGCGAACTACGGTGAAACCCGTAACGCCACCCCGATCACTGGCGGCTTTGCCAACAAAACGCAAGACGTTCTGTTAGTTGCGCAATACCAGTTTGACTTTGGCCTGCGTCCATCCATCGCTTACACCAAATCTAAAGCGAAAGACGTAGAAGGCATCGGTGATGTTGATCTGGTGAACTACGTTGAAGTGGGCGCAACCTACTACTTCAACAAAAACATGTCCACCTATGTTGACTACATCATCAACCAGATCGATTCTGACAACGCACTGGGTGTAGGTTCTGACGACACCGTTGCTGTAGGTATCGTTTACCAGTTCTAATAGCAGACCTCTTTGTTAAATGCCGAAAAAACAGGACTTTGGTCCTGTTTTTTTATGCCTTCCAGAGCAATCTCACGTCTTGAAAAAACAGCCTGCGTTTTCATCAGTAATAGTTGGAATTTTGTAAATCTCCCGTTACCCTGATAGCGGACTTCCCTTCTGTAACCATAATGGAACCTCGTCATGTTTGAGAACATTACCGCCGCTCCTGCCGACCCGATTCTGGGCCTGGCCGATCTGTTTCGTGCCGATGAACGTCCCGGCAAAATTAACCTCGGGATTGGTGTCTATAAAGATGAGACGGGCAAAACCCCGGTATTGACCAGCGTTAAAAAGGCTGAACAGTATCTGCTCGAAAATGAAACCACCAAAAACTACCTCGGCATTGACGGTATTCCTGAATTTGGTCATTGCACTCAGGAACTGCTGTTTGGTAAAGGCAGCGCCTTAATCAATGACAAACGCGCACGTACAGCCCAGACCCCAGGTGGTACCGGTGCATTACGTGTAGCAGCCGATTTCCTGGCAAAAAATACCAGCGTTAAGCGTGTTTGGGTGAGCAACCCAAGCTGGCCAAACCATAAGAGCGTATTTAACTCTGCGGGTCTGGAAGTTCGTGAATACGCTTATTATGATGCGGAAAATCACACTCTGGACTTCGACGCTTTAGTTAACAGTCTTAACGAAGCTCAGGCTGGTGACGTCGTCCTGTTCCACGGTTGCTGTCATAACCCTACCGGCATCGATCCTACACTGGAGCAATGGCAAACACTGGCGCAACTTTCTGTTGAGAAAGGCTGGCTGCCGCTATTTGACTTCGCTTACCAGGGGTTCGCCCGTGGTCTGGAAGAGGATGCTGAAGGTCTGCGCGCTTTCGCGGCTCTGCATAAAGAGCTGATCGTCGCCAGTTCCTACTCTAAGAACTTTGGCCTGTACAACGAACGCGTTGGCGCCTGCACCCTGGTTGCCGCAGACAGTGAAACTGTCGATCGTGCATTCAGCCAGATGAAAGCAGTAATTCGCGCAAACTATTCTAACCCACCGGCTCACGGGGCTTCGGTTGTTGCCACAATCCTGAGCAACGAAGCTTTGCGTGCTATCTGGGAACAAGAGCTGACCGATATGCGCCAGCGTATTCAGCGTATGCGTCAGTTGTTCGTTAATACGCTGCAGGAGAAAGGCGCAAACCGCGACTTTAGCTTTATCATCAAACAGAATGGTATGTTCTCTTTCAGTGGCCTGACTAAAGAACAGGTACTGCGTCTGCGTGAAGAGTTTGCCGTGTATGCAGTTGCTTCTGGTCGAGTGAACGTAGCCGGAATGACGCCAGATAACATGGCGCCGCTGTGTGAAGCGATTGTGGCTGTGCTGTAAGCGTTAAAACCACTGAAGCCCGCTTCGAAACCGGGCTGAGACTGATGACAAACGCAACATTGCCTGATGCGCTACGCTTATCAGGCCTACGCGGCTCCTGCAATATTTTGAATTTGCACGATTTTGTAAGCCGGATAAGGTGCTCGCGCCGCATCCGGCATAAACAAAGCGCACTTAGCCAGAAATCCAGGCCCGCTTCGAAAGCGGGCTTTTTTATGCGCCTTTACCAGACGGGCATTTCGTCTTGCAGGAAGGGGTTATGCAACCGTTCATAACCGAGAGTTGATAACGGCCCGTGACCAGGTATAAACGTCACGTCATCACCAAGTGGCAGCAGTTTATCCTTGATAGAGGCAACCAGTTGATTATGGTCGCCACGCGGGAAGTCGCTACGCCCTACTCCGCCTTTGAAAAGGACGTCGCCAGAAATCAACAGTTTTGCCTGATTATCAAAGAAAACCACATGGCCTGGCGTATGCCCTGGGCAATGTAACACCTGTAAAGTCACATTCCCTATGCTGATAGTGTCGCCTTCATTCAGCCAGCGATCTGGTGTTAATGGCTGACACTCTTCCAGGCCAAACATGCGACTCTGCGCAGGCAAGCCTTGCAGCCAGAACTCATCTTCTTTTTCCGGGCCAAGCACTGGCAGGCCGTAGTGTTGTGCCAGTTCCGCCGCTGCGCCAACGTGGTCCAGATGGCCATGCGTCAGTAGGATCTGCATTAGCGTCAGGCCGCTGGCGTCAACTTCCTGTTTAATTTTTTCCGCATCGCCGCCAGGATCGACCAGTGCGGCCAGGCGAGTTTGCTCACACCAGATCAGTGAACAGTTCTGGGAAAATGCGGTGACCGGAATAATACGATAGTTCATACTGCCCCTGTTTCGTTAAGCGATTGTTACCAGTGCCGCGCTGGCCCGGTATCAATATGCACAAAGTTACTGCGTGGGTAATATCCTACACCACCTGCGCGCATAGATAACGCTGCTTTGCGTATATTGCTTAACGCAATACCTTCAATATGGAAATCCATCGCCTGCCCTTTAGTGTGATAGCTTTTCTTTGCTACTCCACGGCTGTGGGCGCGTAATTCATTATTGGTATCAATAGAACGGTAGCCGGAAATGAGCTGTACCGGTTTGCGAGTGCCTAACAACCCTTGCAGGCGATATAACTGGTCGAATAATCCTGGGTCGATGGACTTTATTTTGTTCGCGCGGAAATCGCGGAAAAAATGGTTTAGTTTTGCCAATTCTTCCTGAATATAGCCTCTGCCATCGAAAAACTCCGCCTTAATTGACTCTCCAGTATGAAGATTGTTAAGTGTCAAAATGCGCGGACGTGGGGTAGAGAGTGTCGCAAATGTAGGCGTCGGCAGGATGGCGGCACCAAGTGCAACGCCACCAAGCGCCAGCAGTTTGCGGCGATTAGCGTCGAATTTGTCCATGATAATCAAGTCTACAGGTCAATGTTATCGTTTATATGCACTTCTGGCGCACAAGAGGCACCTTAACCGCCCATAAAGCTGACGTCAAGATGACTCAACCCCAGCAGCGACGGGGGCTACAGAGAATAGCCCCCGAACATGCCAATTATTACGACAACAGATTTTCCCGAACTACTTCATTTACCTGATTAATTGTTCCGCTTTTGAGACAATTTGCGAGCTGGATCGTGCAGGCAGATCATAATTGTAAATATCTGTACGATACTGGGTACGACCATCTGCACCAACAAAGGCGGTCAGATAGTAAAGATTAACCGGTATCGATTGACGGATATTGACGTAACGGGTATCCCCTCGCTTCAGAGCATCGGAGATACGCTTGTCATTCCAGCCAGCATCCTGCAGCAGCATATTTGCCAGATCTGACGCCTTATTCACCCGCACACAGCCAGAACTCAATGCGCGCGTATCGCGTTTGAAAAGATTGTGATTCGGCGTGTCATGTAAATAGATAGCATCTGAACTCGGCATATTAAATTTATACCGTCCCAGCGAATTTCGCGGGCCAGGAGCTTGCTGGAAGCGGAACGGCAAATTCGATGCGGTTATTGTCGACCAGTCAATCTGCCACGGATCCAGCGTATCTTTGCTGTTCCAGCCGCGCATAACCGTATAGCCATGGCTTTCAAGATAACCTGGATCGTTACGCACCTTTGGCAGAATATCTTTGCGTGCCAGCGTCGGTGGTACGTTCCACGGCGGGTTTACCACCACATTGTTTAAGGCACTGCTCATCATCGGCGTTTTGCGATCGGGACGACCGACAATGACCCGCGAATCCAGCACCTGATTGCCGTTCTGATAATAGACCAGCGAATAGGCCGGAATGTTAACCATGATGCCAGTAGATAGATCGGCTGGCAGCAAGCGCAATCGCTGGATGTTAAGTGCCAACACGCCAGCACGCTGTGCAGGCGTGACGTTTAACCAGTCTCGCGTTGCCGGGCCAATAGCGCCATCTGCCCCTAAGCCTTGCCATGCCTGAAAACGTTTCACGGCCTCCACCAGCTCATTATCATAGACAGCTCGGACGGCTGGCGCAGGTTTACTGCGAGCTGTAGTTTGCTTGTCCATTGGCTTAGTTTCGGCTGTTTCGATTCCAGCGGCAGACGGGCTAACTACCGCGCCCGTCGATGTTTCATCGCCCGGCAGTGCTATTTTCGGCCCACCTTCGAGCATACCCGTACGCTGCAAAATCTCACGCAGTGCCGGGACGTCGTTACTCCATTGCCCAGGGCGCAGCGTTGCTTTACCGGTCAGCTGCGGCCACGGTTTGGAATCACTCAATAAGGCCAGTAAAGATTCATGCATTGCTGAATATTGCGGATGCTGCGGTGCCAACCCTGTGACAAACGTGGTCAGTTGACCGTTATCCAACGCCACCTGCCAATGGTTAATGACCGAGAGCGGCGGTGTTGAGAGCGCATAAGGTTTACTGCTGTACAGCCAGCGAGTACCTTTGACCGGAATGTTTGCAATGAAATGGAGATACCCCATCATTGCATCCGATAGCACCACATCGCGCGCCATACCGTTAACGCCCGGGTCAGTCAGTAACTCCACCCATTTGTTAAACTGCGGTTGAAAACCGGCAATCGCCACTTCCGCCAACTGCTGCTGGAAAGCTTTAACTGCATCACGATTTTCCCACATCGGCTGCATATCGCGTGCGGCATACAAGAGTTGAAGCTGGTTAAGATAAACCGGCTTATAACCAGCAGGTAATAGTGATTCAATTTGCGTGCGGGCCTTTTCTGCCGCACCTTCTGGTAGCGGTTGGATCCCCGCCATTATTGCCGTGGCTTGCGCCTGCGGCAGTACATCTCCCTGTTCACTGACAGCCACCGGGCTGTCACCAGGGATAACTTCAGGCTCATCAGCCTGCACACTGAACAGTGGAGCGAATGTTACGGCCAGGCACAAACTGATTGCCGAAAGCCGACGACCACACATCATGTTAAGCAACATCCCTTGCCCCCTGTTTTTATCATACTCTGAATAGCCAGGCTGTATTATCTTAACTGCCTTTACAACGCCAATACTCATGAAAGTATGACGAGCAAGCCTGTTACTCATCAGGCTTACCTTCAGTATATAAACGTCGGTACGTTTTTACACAACCTAATGTAAAGAAGTTTAAAGAAAAGCGCGCCATAATGCGGCATTTTTTTAGTGCAGAAACGGAGTTTTCCGAAAAAAAAAGCGGCATCGCTGCCGCCTTGAACTTAACTTGCCTGAGAAGGCGCTTCGTCAGTTCCTGGAAGCGTTTCAGGGAGTTGCGGCGCAAATCCTCGCAGGCCGACTACGTGAACATGTTCGGTATTCTGGAAGACTTTACGCACTAGTTTATAGGTAGTGCCTTTCTCCGGGCTGATATTTTCAGGTGCCGCGATGATGAGCTGCATTTGCAAACGTTCACACAATTCAAACAGCGTAGCGATAGAACGGGCGTCCAGTCGCGCAGCTTCATCGAGGAATAGCAGACGGCAAGGAGAGATATCTTTACCGCGCAGGCGGCGAGATTCATCTTCCCAGCTCTGTACCACCATCACCAGAATTGACATACCAGTACCGATAGCCTCACCGGTCGACAGTGCGCCGGACTCCGCACGCAGCCAGCCGTCGGAACCACGGTTAACCTCAACTTCCATCTCCAGGTAGTTACGGTAATCCAGAAGTTCTTCACCAATGGTCTGCGGCGTGCGCTGGCCCATATCAATTTGTGGGTTAAGTCGCTGATACAGTTTTGCCAGAGCTTCCGAGAAGGTCAGTCGATTGCTCTTGAACAGATCCTGATGTTGCTCATGCTGTTCTGAAAGCACGTCAAGCAGCATGGCGTGAGTTTCACGCACGTTCACGTTCAGACGCACACTGTTCACCTGACCGAACGATACGTTCTGCAAGCCCTGGTTGAGCATGCGGATACGGTTTTGCTCGCGCTGAATGGTTTTGCGAATGATGTTCGCCACGCTACGGGAGCTAATCGCCAGTTTCTGTTCGCGAGAAGTTAGCTCTTCGGTCAGACGGCTGAGTTCGATTTCCATCTGCTCGATAGCTTCCACCGGATCATCAGTACGAATAATATCCTGACGAATACGTTCGCGCAGATGCTGGTAAACCGCCACGAAGAACTGGATTTTGCGCTCAGGTCGTTTTGGATCTTCCGACATCCGCAGCACGTCGCGCAGATGTTCGTTATCCGCCACCGCCAGACGCAGCGCACCTAACGCCTTATCCGACATGGAACGCAAATCATCAGCAGAGAGATAAGCCAGCTCACGACGGTGCAGGCGGCGTTCAACGCCATTATCTTTCACCATGCGCATTACCGCGCACCAGCCCGCTTTGGCGGTCACCACCTGCTCGCGCATTTCAAAGTAATCACGTTCCAGCTTGCGCAGTTTGCGGGTCAGGTTGTCCATCTCCGCTTCGCAGAAGGTAAGTGCTTTTTCCAGTTGGTTGCGGCGTGCACGGTTATTGCTCAGTTGTGCATGCAGTTCGTCACGGCGAATACGCGCCCGCTCTTCTGCTCCGCTATCGGCACGTACGCCGATATCCTGCAGTTCTCGTTGTAGATCGTTAAGCAGCTCTTTTTTGGTGTCATAAGAACTTTTCAGCGAAGCCAGTACCTGGTTGTACTGACTCAACTGCGCAGCGTGACCGCGCAACGCTTCACGAGCACGAGTACGTTCCGCTTCCGCCTGCTCCAGACGTTCGCGCAGTTTTTCGTTGAGATCGCTGTTCCCGTTAAGCATTTCTGCCGAGTCAGAGTAGCTAAAGTGCGCACGACGCTGTACCACTTCAGTCAGGGCAAATGCCTGTTGACGGGCATCTCGCTGCATCTGCTGGGAGTATGCATAATCTTCTTTTAATTGCTCAAACTGTTCCGGGTCGCTCTGCAACACAGAAACAATCGGCTCCAGTTTCGCCAGTTGATTACCAAACTGCTGAACAAAACGCGCGGCTTCCTGAGCTTCATCAAGGCGTTCGCGGATTTCATCGACACGATCCGCCAGTGAGTCATCCGCCAACAGGTTGAGACGCGGCAGGATACGGTTTAGTGCCGCAACGCCCTCTTTCGCCTGCTCAAACTGAACGCGCTGCTGCTGGTTATCATTTTCATGATTACTTAACGCCCGCTCCAGTTCGACACGACGGCTGTTCAGTTGGCGAATTTCGGCTTCCGGATCGGACTCAAACGCCACTGCCAGATGGCTGCCAATAAAGCGGCTGAATGCCTGATGCAGTCGCTGGGTTTTCTGTACATCAAAGGAGAGCGTAGCAAAGCGTTCAGAGAGCAATTCGCGCTCGGCGTGCAGACTTTCGATACGGCTTTCACGCGCCGCGCGACCAAACAGCGGTACTTCCGGGAACCGCGAATAACGCCACTGGCGATCGGCAGTTTTCACCACCACCGCTTTTTCCAGTTCATCGACGTTGAACACGCTATCATCGAACGACTGCGGATCTCCCTCGATCAAGTAGAGATCTTCCGGACAATCGGTCAAGCCTTCCAGCTGTTCGGCTACCTGTGACAGATCCGGCACCACAATGGCGTGGCGAGACGGGCCATACAGCGCCGAGAAGTACGGCGCATCTTCCAGGCTAACGTCGTCATAAATTTCTGACAGCAGCACGCCGCCAAAGCGTTCCGCCAGCGCATTCAGACGTTGATCTTCTGAGCCCCCAGGCTGGCTTAAACGTTCGATCTCTTCATCGACAGCGTTTTTGCGCGCGCCCACTTCATCACGTTCAACAATCGCTTCGCGCTCACGCTCCAGCAGTTGTTGCAGATATTCGGTGACATCCTGGCTGCAAGTGAACTCTTCACCACATTGCTCACTCAACTGATTGAGGCTGTTCTGCGCTGCCAGCCAAACCGGTGCACGCTGCATCAGGCTCTGGATACGGGATTGCAGCTGTTCCTGTTCCTGACGCAGCGCCATGCGCTCTTCACGGGCGTTGGATACGCTGTCAGAAAGGGAGGCAATGCGCGCTTCCAGTTCCTGGTGCAGGGCTTCCAGCTCGTCAATATCGAAATTCTTGCCCTGACGTTTGCAGAAATCCGCCAGCAGACGTTCCGCTTCTTGCTGCTCGCGCAGACGCTGTTCCAGTTCGCTTAAGCGCATCCGCAGTGGCTGAACCTGCTCTGCCAGGTGACGCTGATCGACCCCTTCGCGTAGCAGTTCACGGGCAACATCCCACGCTTCGTTACGCGCCAGCGGACCGTTAATTGCTACCACCAGCTGATAAGCCTGCTCAAACTGACTGTGAGCAGTTTGCGCCATGCTCATTTTCTGCTCAAGAGAGAGCATTTTTTCGGTCGCTTCCAGCTCTTTCGCCTGGAAGGTTTCCAGCCATTCCGCCGCACTGTCAGCGGTTAAATCCGGCAGATGACACAGTTCTTTGGCACGATTAAGCGCAGCAATCGCCTGGTTGTACTGGATCGCGCGCGTTTGCTGGACGTCCAGCGCCTGCTGGTAATCAGCAAGCTGGCTTTTCAGCTCGTCCACTTCCAGTTCGGCGGCTTCCGCACGCGCTTCGTTATCTTCCTGACGCTCGATGGCTTCTGCCACCACTTCATTCTGTTCTTCCAGACGGATCTGCAGCTCATCGAGATCCGCTTCGTAGCGTTCGATTTTCTCCTGCTGACGCAGTGCGGTTTGCACCAGATTCAGGTGATCGCTGGCGGCCTGATAATCCGCTTCCAGATCGCCTTCGGCACCGTTGTGCTCTGCCAGTTCACGCGCCATATCGACGTGTTTGTACTGCTCCGCCGCCAGTTGCTGACGCGAAGTGTGTAGCTCGCGACGAAACTCCAGCGCTTTATCGAGATGGACACGGCGCTCGTTGGCGTGACGCATGTAGTCTGCCGCCACGTAGTTGGTGGCTTCGCTGATCAGATGCTTAAACAGGTCACGGTCAGACTGGGTGACGCGAATCGCTTCCAGCGTCATGCGGTTTTCACGCAGCGCCGCTTCCATGTCCTGGAACGCTTTACGCACGCCGCTGTTTTCCGGCAACAGGTAGTCGCGCAGAGAACGGGTAATGGCACTGGAGATACCACCGTACAGCGAAGCTTCGATCAGACGATAGAATTTGCTACGGTCTGACGCCGAACGCAGACGACGAGCAATGATGCCCAGATCGAACATCAGCGAGTGGTAATCGGTAATGGAGTTGAACTGTTTAAACTGCACGCCTTCCATCGCCTCGAGCTTGTCTTTCAGCTCGTTAAGCGGCAGCACACGCGCCTGGCGTTCGTTCAGGGATTCGGTCACCAGTTGCGTCGGCTGCACCGACATCGGCAGCCCCTGAATGGCAAACGGCTTAATATCAACCTTGCGATCGCGCCCGGCAACCTGTTGCAGACGCACACCGACAACCACGCGCTGGTGACGCGAGTTAATTGTATCGAGTATCGAATAACAGACACCCGCTTTCAGCTTACCGTGCAGGCCTTTATCGCGCGAACCACTGGTAGCCCCTGCTTCCGTGGTGTTACGGAAATGCAGCAGGGTCAAATCGGGAATAAGCGCCGTAACAAACGCCGCCATCGTGGTGGATTTACCCGCACCGTTACCGCCGGAAAGCGTTGTGACCAGCTCATCCAGGTCAAAGGTGCGAGCAAAAAAGCCGTTCCAGTTAATCAGCGTCAGTGAGCGAAATTTACCGCGTTCAATCATTATTCTTCCTCTCCGCTATCTGGCTGATTCTCTTCAGTTTCGTCATTGAGTTGCAGGTGATTTTCCAGCGACATTGCTTCGCCATCGCGAATCAGACGACGTTGTGCTTCTCGCGGATCGTCGCCCGCACGCACATCGGCACCAAAGCGGAACACCGATTCGGTAATGCGGAACTTGCTGCTGTCGTGGCCCATAAACCACACCATGCCTAAGCGACGCAGACGGTTGAGTGAAGAGCGTACTTTTTCCTGCAACTTCTGACGGTCAACGTCTGAACCGGTAGAACGGTTGTTTACCAGTTTCAGCAGTTTCGCTTCATCGGCCAGGGTAAGCAGTTCGTCATAAAGTTCCTGCTGGGTAAAAATCCCCTCGTTCGCCAGCCGTTCCGGGCTGAGATAGAGATAACAGAGGATTTTACCGACCATCATGTCCAGTTCAGACAATACGGAACGTGGGATGATGGTGGTGGAACGTGGACGCAAATAGAAGAAACCTTCCGGCGCGCGGATTAACTCCACGTTATAACGTGCGTAAAATTCTTCCAGATATTCCTGAAAATCCATCAGGAAAGCATGATTATCCAGTTCGTCGAGGCCAATATGGCGGCCTGAACGTAAGGCGCTATCCAGCGCCGGAAATAACGGATTCGCCAGCGCCTGCGCCAGCTTAACCGGCATCACTTGTTCAATATTTGTCGATGACATGCGCCTGTACCTTGGCTCCGTAATCATTAATCGGCTGCCATTTCGCTGGCAGTCCGGTGAAATCTGCTTGCGCTACGCCGAGACGTACCGCCTGATCAATAACAATACGCGCGACGTCAAAGTGACGCGCACGCGGATACTGCGCCAGATATTCGCGTACCACCAGACCAAGATCCAGTGGCACTTGTCTGGTTTTATATACGGCGAGCTGCTCTTCGATAATTGCTGCGAGTTGTTCGCGGATCTCGTTAAACTCTTCGTACTCTAAATCTGGCGGAAGTTCCCCGGTCACTTCTTCATCGCGCAGTGCCATCTCTTCGTCACGCATATCCAACAGACGATCGGCATTGGCGTAAGTCAGCGCCCAAGGGTCATCAAAGTAGGTTTGTACCGACTGGCGTAAACGCTGTGCAAAGACGCGGTTTTTATCCATATCGATCGCGGTACGGATAAATTTGTGTACGTGGCGGTCGTAGCCAATCCACAAGTCGATGGACTGCTGCCCCCAGCTGATAATACGGTCGAGTTTGCTCTGCAGATCGAACACCAGACGATCGACGAAATGTAGATCGTCATGAGTCATCGTCGCATCCTGAATGCGCAACAGATTAGCCTGCAATTTGTCGCCTGCCGCTTCCAGGGTATCCTGCAATTCACGCAGCGTTCCGGAAGTTTCCGAAAGCAACAATTCACAGCTGGAGATCGCCGCCCGCCAGTCTTTATTCAGCAACTGAGCGATATCGTCTTTCACCTGCTGCTGCTGTTCGTCCATCAGACGTTGCGTCAGGTCGATACTGTCGAAAATTTCCGCCACCGAATATTTCAGCGGGGCATAGACGTTGCGGTGCCAGTGAAACTCATCACCACCCTCTTCGGCGGCATCAGCTGCACGTTTTAACTCCCCCGCCACAATCGACAACTGCATAGAAAGACGCAGCGTAGAAAACTCACGCTGACGGATGTAGTAGTCAGTAATGCCGATGCCGAGCGGCGTCAGGCGATAAATAGCATTCCCTTCCGCCTGCTCGCTGGTAAAGCGGTTCAGCAGACGTTGACGCACCATGTCGTTGATCGCGTTGTTGGCGCGCACGCCGATGGTTTCGCTGGTTTGCTCAAACGCATCACTCACATGGCGGAACGCATCCACCAGCTCGCCTTCACTCATCTCACCATCAAGACGCTCGCCATTCAGCGTGGCAACTGCCAGCAGAAAAGAGAGACGGTCTACCGGCAACGAGATGGAGAAGTCATTTTTTCTGGCCCAGGCAACCAGTTCGGGGACTGTCTGGGATAATTCACTCATACTTTATCCTTGCTCTGCGGCTTGCGCGCGGTGACATGAATATAACGCCCCAGGTTAATATACGGTTCCTGGCGGCAATAACGCGTTTCTAATTCAAGTAATGCTTCGTAGCTGTCGCGCTGTTGGTGCTTTTCACGCAGATAATCATGAAACACGCGAACGCCGGTCTTGCCGGTTATTTGCCAGCCGGCTTCTTCCAGCCACAGATAAACCTGCGCCGGGTAGCGCGGATAGTCTGGCGAAAGCGTCCGTTTTTTCTTCTTCGGCATTCCCGCTTGCACGTAATCAAAGTTCCCTGCAACCATGTTGTGGATCAACAAGCCATGTGCATTGTAGAACATTAACGATAACACACCGCCAGGACGTAACACTGACCACAGCGTCTTTAATACACTACGGGGCTCGGCCACCCACTCCAGTACTGCATGGAACAATATCAGATCAACGGGCGTTTCCAAATGCGAAGCAACGTCCTGAGCGGCGCAATGTATAAATTGCATGTTGTCGCTCACACCTTTCGCTTCTGCCGCCAGTTTTGCGCGTTCGATCATCTGGGCAGAGAGATCGCACAAAATGACCTGATGTCCGCGCTCGGCCATTTTGATTGCGGTCTGCCCTTCACCGCCACCGGCATCCAGCACACGCAGTTTTTGCTGGCCCATTTCTGCCAGTACACGATCGAGGTCCTGCCACAGAATAGCCTGTCGAAGCTGCCCTTTGGTGGTGCCGTAGATGTTACGGGAAAACTTTTCCGCAATATCATCAAAATTGCGATCCTGCATTGCTTTCTCCACCGGTTGGCTAAGACGTTATCTGATAAAGACGCTATTTTGTCACAGCCACGGCGAGAATGAACCAGTCTGGTGTAATATCGCTGGCGATCCCTTGCTATATGGTTAAAAAAGGAACCAGAAAGGATGCTTTTTACACTGAAAAAAGTGATTGGCGGTATGCTGCTGCCACTTCCGCTGATGTTGCTGATTATTGGCGCAGGCCTGGCGCTGTTGTGGTTTAGCCGTTTTCAAAAAACCGGAAAGATTTTTATTAGCATTGGGTGGCTGGCGCTATTGTTATTGAGTTTGCAACCGGTAGCCGACCGCCTGCTGCGTCCCATCGAAAGCACCTATCCGACATGGAATAATACACAAAAAGTAGACTATATCGTGGTATTGGGTGGCGGCTATACCTGGAACCCGCAGTGGGCGCCAGGCTCAAATTTAATCAATAACAGTTTACCGCGCCTGAATGAAGGCATTCGTTTATGGCGTGAGAATCCGGGAGCAAAGTTGATCTTCACAGGAGGCGTGGCAAAAACCAATACGGTCAGCGCAGCTGAAGTGGGTGCCAGAGTTGCGCAGTCACTGGGCGTGCCGCGCGAGCAAATTATCACTCTGGATTTGCCCAAAGATACCGAAGAAGAAGCCGCGGCAGTGAAACAGGCCATTGGTGACGCCCCTTTCCTGCTGGTGACATCTGCATCTCATTTGCCGCGCGCGATGATCTTTTTTCAACAGGAAGGGCTAAATCCGCTGCCAGCCCCGGCGAACCAGTTGGCAATCGACTCGCCGCTTAATCCGTGGGAACGGGCAATCCCCTCGCCGATCTGGTTGATGCATAGCGACCGCGTTGGCTATGAAACGCTTGGCCGCATCTGGCAGTGGCTAAAAAGTTCGTCAGGCAAGCCAGGGCAGGAGTGATTTAGTCGCCAGATCAAAGTTGCTACGGCTAAACCGCCCGGTATTGACCAGTTGCGCAACTTCATCCCATAGCACATACAGCCAACGCCGCCAGATGAAAGACTCCGCCACTGGCGCGCGTTGCAAGTAACTCCATAGCAAATCTTCTGCCAGAGAATTATCCATCAACCGGAATAATTCATACTCACGCGGCGCCCAGAGCATTAACCCCGGTCCAACCATCGCCAGGAGCTGATCGCTACGGGAATCTTTCAGCATGCTACGCAAACAGAAGTTGCCGTGAATCAGCACACAATTATCGTTAAAACCTTCAAATAACACCGGCAGACATTCACGGGTGCGAAACAGGATCCGTTTATCCTGCATGGTTAAACCCGTGTTATTGAACTGATTGAGCGTCGCCCATAGCATTTCAACATGCTGGCGATACCAGGAAGGCCAGAAATTTTCCTGGGTATTGTCAACCGCGCCAACACATCCGCGGCTGTCCTGACGGTGCCAGGCCAGCAACGCTTCAACAATTTGATCTTTCAGATGTTCCCAGCGTTCTGGTGTTCTTGCGGGAGCTTCCACAGAAACACCGCGCATCCGCTCCAGCAACAGGACATCGGGGCCGGGATGTTCTTCATGCGTCATCACACCATAGATAGTCGGCATGCGAACAGTCCCGCTCCGGGCCAGCATGGTGGTTTTCCATGCCAGCTGTCTGGCCTGCCCCGGGGTAGAAAAACTTCGCGCCATGAGTGGCATCGGGTTTCCCTGGCTGTCATACAACGCCCACAGAGTAGTGTCTGCTTTTTCATTCACACACTCTATACGACTCAATCTTTCGCCCAGTAAATGGCTTAGTTCGGCACGCAGCTGTTCCATTCAGATTACCCTCATAAAAGCTACTGCTTTCATAATGAGCGCCAATGTAAAAGATGTCACCTGAATGAGATCAATTGTTGAAGGGAAAAAATGAAGAGAATCGTAACGCTACGACACTCCTCCCAAAATTGGGTGAAGTGTCGTGGGGATAAATTAAGCCATTTCAGCGCGAACACGCTCAAGATCTTCGGGAGTATCTACACCGGTGCCTGGAACCTCCTGGGCGACAGCAACATGGATTTTTTCTCCATACCACAGCACACGAAGCTGCTCTAACATTTCGATATGTTCTAACGGGCTTGGCTGCCAGTTAACATAGCGGCGGATAAAACCGGCACGATAACCATAAATACCGAGATGACGCAGGAAGTTATCGCCAACGGTTTCCAGACCTTTCGCAAAACGGTCACGATCCCACGGAATGGTGGCGCGCGAGAAGTAGAGCGCATAACCTTCGGCATCGAGAACAACTTTAACCGCATTCGGATTAAAGGCTTCTTCCGCACTGTGGATAGGCACAGCCAGAGTCGCCATTCCAACCTGACGCTGGGCAAGGTTATCGGCAACCTGACGAATGATTGTCGCGGGGATCATGGGTTCATCACCCTGCACATTCACAATCACCGTGTCGTCGCTGAACGCGCATTTTTCGACAACTTCCGCCAGGCGTTCTGTACCGGACTGGTGATCGGCACGCGTCATGCATACTTCACCACCAGCAGCTTCCACAGCGCGGGCGACATCCTCATGATCGGTTGCGACGATGATGCGCTCGGCACCTGATTCGCGCGCGCGTTCAAGCACATGAACAATCATGGGCTTGCCGTTAATATCGACCAGTGGCTTACCTGGCAGACGCGTGGAAGCGTAGCGCGCGGGAATAATGACCACAAAACTCATGATTTACTCTCATCAGCAGTCAGCACGCGGGCTTCCGTTTCCAGCAGCACTGGAATGCCATCGCGCAGCGGGAAAGCCAGGTTGTCCAGTTTGCAAATAAGTTCTTGTTTTTCCTGGTTATACCAAAGTTTGCCGTTGCAAACCGGGCAGGCAATGATTTCAAGCAGACGATGATCCATAGTTCCTCCAGATGGATCGGGTTATGAATGCATAAATCTTATCATAATCATTTATGCGTCGGGGTCTATTTCCCAGCCGGTGCGGCAATCGGTAAAGAAACCGTGCGGGCAGCGCCCTATTGTTACTCGTGTTGCCTGCTGCCAGTGAGCAAAATCAGTAATCGCCTGACGCAGCCCTTTTTGAAGGGTCACCGTTGGTTTTACGCCATCCTGTAACCAGAGAGAGAGCACTTCAAAGATGCCTGTCTGGCGATGCATCTTAGAATCCATTCGCCCAACTAATTGCCCACGGTGCAATAACGGTAGAACGAAATAACCATACTGGCGTTTGGGCGCTGGCGTGTAGCACTCCAGCCGGTAGCTAAAATCAAAAAGTTGCTCTGCCCGTTTACGATCCCAGACAACAGGATCAAAAGGCGACAGTACGGTGCTATGTGTTGCAGTTAGCTTACCCACAAGCGTACGTTCGAGAAGCGGTAATAAATCGGCATGTAGCCAAAGTCGCCCTAATTTCTCCACATTTACGGCGATGATTTGCCGCTCTTCAGATCTCATATCACGCCACGCCGCCAGCGCCGGACGTTTCAGACGGTAGTAATCCGCCAGCCACTGTTCGCGAAAAATACCCAGGCTGCGCGCACTGTTATCCAACATGATGATTTCTGCTTCCTGCTGCGAAAGCAGGTCACGCTCGTCATTCCAGTACGGCATGACGCGATGGGTTAAATCATAAACGCGCTGGAAATTGCGTCGTTCAACCACCATCACCTTTCCAGCGGTAAAGAGCCCTTCCAGATGACGTTTATGCGGCTTCCACTCCCACCAGCCGCTCGCCCCTTTACGAGGATGCTCAAAATCGGCCGAACGTACCGGCCCGTTATTCTGAATATGCTCAATTAATTGTGCAATTTCCGCCGCATGTTCCTGCATCCAGGCATCTTTGTATTTCCAGCCCATTTTTTCAGGTGCCAGCATGCGGTGGCGAATAAGTTGAAAATCGCTACGCGGCATAAAACTGGCCTCATGTGCCCAGTATTCCATTAATTCACCACGCGCCAGCGATTCATCCAGCCACTGCGGTAAATAATTACCAAGACGACTGAAAAGCACCAGATAAGGACTGCGGGCAACGATATTAATGGTGTCGATTTGCAGCAAGGACATGCGAGAAATGGTAGCCAGAATATCTTCCGGCAACGCGCGCCGACGGGGCTTGTTTAACAGCCCCTGCGCGGTGAGATGAAGATTTCGCGCATCGGTGAGGGAGAGATAAGGCAGCGTCATTCATTGCTCCGTCAATTAAACGCTGCCGCGGCGGAATTAGTTGCCTGAAGCCAGCGAGGAAAGTTGTGCGAGCAGTTTCTCTGGTTCATCGCCCGCAAGCTGTGCATCAACGGGCAAATACCACCAGTTTTCTTCCGCAAAAGCCCGGCATTTCACCGCATCTTTTTCGGTCATGACCAGTGTTTGCCCGGCACTTAATAGTGCGCTGACATCCGCATGATTCAAAGATTGATGATCGGCCAGCGGCACACATTTTTCCGGTTGTATACCGCACATCTTTAGTGTGGCAAAAAAGCGCGGCGGGTGACCAATACCGGCCATCGCTACCACATGTTTAAGTTGTGTAACGTCGCAACGAGCGCCGGTAAGCAAATTCACTGCCTGACCCGGTATTAAATTCATCGGAATTTCACCGTGACGCGGTACGCCGCCATTAACGACTACCGCATCAACCGATTTTAAGCGCCCTGCGCGCTCGCGCATTGGCCCCGCAGGCAACCACCAGCCATTGCCAAATCGACGCACACCATCGATGACGACGATTTCCACATCACGCGCCAGGCGATAATGCTGTAAACCGTCATCAGTCACGATGATCTGCACATCGGGATGTTGCGCCAGAATGACTTTTACCGCATCTGAGCGGACGGGAGAAACGGCAACAGGCGCGCCAGTGCGTTGATAAATCAACACAGGTTCATCACCCGCCTGTGCTGTAGTGGTATCTGCCGACAATAACAGCGGATAAGATTCAGCCTTACCGCCATATCCCCGCGACACGACCCCCACGCGAATACCGCGCTGTTGCAGCTGTTCCACCAGCCAGACAACGACCGGGGTTTTTCCGTTGCCGCCTGCGGTGAGATTACCAACCACGACAACCGGTACGGGGGCACGCCAGGCGCGCTTCAGTTTTAGTTTATAGCAAAGACGGATGGCGCCACTCACCAGGCCATACAGCCAGGAGAGTGGCAGCAGTAGCCGCCACAAAGGCGACTCACCAGACCAGATTTTTTCGATCATTGGCCAAACTGCATTTTATGAAGTTGCGCGTAGACTCCACGGTGCTCAAGCAAATCGTTATGCGTACCGCGTTCCACAATGACACCATCCTCGACGACCACAATTTCGTCTGCCTTTTCAATGGTAGACAAGCGGTGGGCAATCACCAGCGAGGTACGGTTTTTCTGCAACTCGTCCAGTGCCGCCTGAATCGCACGTTCGGATTCGGTGTCCAGCGCCGAGGTGGCTTCATCCAGGATCAGAATTGGGCTATCACGCAGCAAGGCACGGGCTATGGCAATACGCTGGCGCTGACCGCCCGAAAGCAACACGCCATTTTCACCAATCACCGTATCAAGACCGTTATCCATCTTATTGATAAAGTCCATGGCGTAGGCCATACGTGCCGCTTCTTCAATTTGCTCACGGCTGTACTGTTCAGTACGGGCGTAAGCAATGTTGTTGGCAACCGTGTCATTAAACAGATGGACATTCTGCGACACCAGAGCAACCTGGTTACGTAACGACGCCAGGGTATACTCGCGCAGATCGTGACCATCCATCAGGATCTCGCCTTCATCGATATCATAAAAACGGGTTATCAGGCTGGCGATGGTCGATTTACCCGAACCCGAACGCCCTACCAGAGCCACTGTTTTCCCTGCCGGGATCTTCAGGTTGATATTACGCAGCGCAGGGACTTCACGCCCCGGATAGGTAAAGGTGACATTGCGGAATTCGACGTCGCCGGTAGCACGCTCAATCTCGCGTTTACCTTCGTCTTTCTCCTGTTCGCTATCCAGAATGGTAAACAGCGTCTGGCATGCTGCCATCCCACGTTGGAACTGGGCGTTAACGTTGGTCAGCGATTTCAGCGGACGCATCAGTGCAATCATCGAAGAGAAGACGACAGTGATCGTACCAGCAGTCAGGCTATCCATCACGCTTGGGAAGCTTGCAGCGTAGAGAACAAATGCCAGAGCCAGAGAGGCGATCAGCTGAATGATCGGGTCAGAGATGGAAGAGGCAGAAACCATCTTCATCCCCTGCAAACGCATCTTGTTGCTGACCTTATCAAAACGCTTCGTTTCTACTTCCTGGCCGCCAAAAATCAATACTTCTTTGTGGCCTTTCAGCATCTGTTCAGCACTGGTGGTCACCTGCCCCATGGTGTTCTGCATGTTTTTACTGATGCTGCGAAAACGCTTCGATACGATACGAATCGCAATCGAGACGATCGGCGCCAGCACAATCAAAATGATCGACAGCTGCCAGCTGTAATAGAACATCATGGCGAACAGACCGATAATGGAAGCACCTTCACGCACCACCGTAATAAGCGCGCCGGAAGACGACGAAGCAACCTGTTCAGAATCGTAAGTAATACGTGAAAGCAGTGTCCCGGTTGACTGTTTGTCAAAAAATGACACTGGCATTCCCATCATGTGGCCGAACAGACGTCGACGCATGGTCATGACCACTTTTCCTGATACCCAGGAAATACAGTAGCTGGAGATATAACTGGTGATACCACGTAAAATCATCAGGCCGATAACCACCAGCGGCATCCACATCAAAACGGAGCGATCTGTTTTACCAAAGCCATCATCAAGAAGCGGCTTAAGGAGCGATAACATGAAGGTATCGCTGGCTGCGTTGAGAATTAACGCTATGCCCGCCACGATCAGACCCGCTTTAAAAGGCGCAATGGTTGGCCACAGTCGGCGGAATGTCTGCCACGTAGAGAGATCTTTGTCGTTATGCATTCAAAAAACCAGCATTTGTTGAAATAGCCGCATATTCTACCCGTTATCCACTGGCACGCCAAACCACTGATGATACCAACGAGGTAAAATTTGCTCCCTTAGGCTGCTCACCCGCCAACCTTGCGCTGAAAAATCGACCGTTATTTGCCCCTGATGTGGTGTATCAACCCATTGATATCCCTGTAGTTGATAGCGGTATTTAACTTTACTGGAGGGCAGTCGCCAGGCGTTATAGCGCGATGCCGAAGCCAGTGCCATTTTTCCATTTACCCGCTGAATTAATGGCACTGATGACGAGGTATTACTACCGTGATGGGGTACCTGAATCAAGGTTGCCTGCACCTGTTGCCAGTAACGACTTAGCATTTTTTGTTCAGCCGCAGCTTCAATATCGCCAGTCAGAAGAATGCTATGTGTTCCGTCATCAACCTTAATCACACAGGAATGGTTATTTCCCTTTTTGTTATTTCCTTGCAAAGGCCAGTGCGCGCTAAACTGCAATCCTTGCCACTGCCACACTTCGCCACGCACACAGGGCTGATGATGCTCCCAGTTTAAGGGACTCCTTACCCATAACGTCGGCCAGGCATGTAATATTGAGTCCAGCCCCCCACGGTGATCAAGATGTTCATGACTAAGAATAACGCCTTCTGGTTCAAGGTGATGCCAGCGAAGCCAGGGAATAATCAGTTGTTGCCCACTGTCCCCCTCCGGCCAGGCAAGCCCTGTATCATAGAGAACCGCTTTACCGTTTCGAGCAATCACCATTGCCAGCCCTTGCCCGACATCAAGCATATATACCTGCCACTCGTCAGGCTGCGGTTTTTGCCATAGCGGCCAACACATTATAATTCCTCCAGCCATACACACCGCAGGTAACTTTCGCCATGCGTTTAGTCGCCCTATCACCAGTAATAACCAGGGCGAAAATGATAGCCATTGCCAACGTTCAGCAATGTTTATCCACCCTTCAGGCAAACTCTTTAACACCCCAAAAAGTAAAGCCAGTGACCGATCGGCCAGAAACCATAAACCATGCTCCAGGATTAATGGCCCGCTTAAATGCACAACCATCGCGGCGAGGATCAACGGAACCGAAATAAATGTCACTAAGGGAATTGCGAACAGATTTGCCATAAATGCAGTCAGACTAACGCCATGAAATATGACTATTTGCACTGGCATTAGCAGGAGTGTTATACCAAGTTGCAGATGGATGAGTGAAACAATAGCTCGTAATACCGGCGGCAGCCGCCACTCCGGACAGGGAAACCACTGATACCAAAATATCAGCGCTGCCACCGCGGCGGCAGAGAGCCACAAACTTTGCGAGAGAATAGCGACAGGATCCATCAGCAGAATTGCCGCCAGGCAGCATATCCACACATCCCAGTCACTCCATTGCCGACCGCTCAATTTGAGCATTCCCCAGGTCGCAAGCGCCACTACGGTACGCAATGCGGGCGGCTGCATACCGGTGAGCCAGGCATAAAAAGCAGCGCAGCAAACGCCACCTATTAATGGCATCTGCCAGTAGATCCAACGACCGGGGAGAAAAATTTGCCCGCCACGAATTAGCCCCGCAGCCAGTAATGCTGCAAAAGCGATGTGCAAACCCGATATCGCCATTAAATGTGCCGTACCGGTATCGCGCATTATATTTTTAATTTCTTTAGATACCGATAACCGTTCACCCATTCCTAAGCCGAGCATCACCGTCTGCCATGAATACGGCTGCAGCGTCGATTGCAGAGATGCAAGATATTGCGCACGCAAGCTACAACCAGCTTCAATGACGCTTGCTTGCAGAAAACGTCCGGTAAGTGGCTGATGCTGGGCAATGGCATAACGCTGGCTGTCAAAGCCACCATCATTAAGTTGGCCATGAACAGCACGTACTTTGAGTTTCATGGACCATCGTTGCCCAGCGCATACTGATTGTGGCAAATATTCGCCATATAGCGCGATGCCTGGCGCGGGAAATAACCGCCGCCCTTGTAGATGCGTAATTTGCCCGTAATGCGTGGTCATGCCGTCAGTGGAGGTAATCTCGACGACCGCATCCTGCGTCGCGCCAGTTAAGTTTTCTCCTGCCCACAGAATTTGCTTCGCCGCCAACACGCCCCAAAGAAAAAACAGCAGTGTCAGCGTGAAATAACGAACGACTTTAACAGGAATAAATGCCAGTACGCAGGCGAATAAAGTCAGACTCGCGAGAGTTAATGTCCCAGGCAACTGCGGCAAAATCAGCAGCGGGAAAATTCCGCAAATTATGCATAGACTAACCGTCGTTATTTTCATGCACTCCTCCCTGTTTTTGGAAAGTGTGCAACTTTGTTGAGTGGTTGTCTGGCGGGAGTTTTACGTTGCCCGAGGCACGTTCAGAAGAATTTAACAGGATGATGAAAACTGTGCACAACTCTGCGAGACAGCTTCCAGATCCATATTGCGGATATGAAAAAAGCACCCGACAGGTGCTTTTTCCGCGTTCAAGTTTTACTAAAACTCAACCGTAAATATTGGCACGATCGCGCAATTCTTTACCTGGTTTAAAGTGAGGAACGTATTTTCCTTCCAGCTCTACTTTATCGCCAGTCTTCGGATTACGTCCGGTACGCGGTGCGCGGTAGTGTAAAGAGAAACTGCCGAAACCGCGGATTTCAATACGCTCGCCCTGCGCAAGAGTCGAGGCCATATGCTCCAGCATCTCTTTTACTGCATCTTCAACCGTCTTGGCGGGAATGTGCGATTGCTGGGTGGCAAGTCTTTCTATCAATTCTGACTTGGTCATGATTCCTCCGGTTCCTTAAAGGCAAATTTAACGGCTGCTGTTGCTGCATTGATTAAGGGCGGCCGTAGCCGCCCTTAGTGCTTGATTACAGGACGAAACCTGCAATCTGTCAAGTAAACTCAGCAAACTTCGGAATAAAAATCCCGAAGAGTCAGAGAATTACTCGCCTTTAGCTGCTTTGAAAGCTTCAGCCATTGCGTTGTTGGAGAAGTTTGCATCTTCCTGTTTGTTAACAGTTGCGATTGCATCTTTCTCGTCAGCTTCGTCTTTCGCACGAACAGACAGGCTGATTGCGCGGTTTTTACGATCAACGCCGGTGAATTTAGCTTCAACTTCGTCGCCAACGCTCAGAACCAGGGTAGCGTCTTCAACGCGGTCACGGGATGCTTCAGAAGCACGCAGGTAACCTTCAACGCCGTCAGCCAGTTCTACGGTTGCGCCTTTAGCGTCAACTGCAGTTACTTTACCGGTTACGATAGCGCCTTTCTTGTTCAGAGCAACCCAGTTGTTGAACGGATCTTCTGCGAGCTGTTTAACGCCCAGGGAGATACGTTCACGTTCTGCGTCAACCTGCAGAACAACTGCAGCGATTTCGTCGCCTTTTTTGTATTCACGAACTGCTTCTTCGCCTGCAACGTTCCAGGAGATGTCAGACAGGTGAACCAGGCCGTCGATGCCGCCGTCCAGGCCGATGAAGATACCGAAGTCAGTGATAGACTTGATTTTACCTTCAACACGGTCGCCCTTGTTGTGGGTTTCCGCGAACTGCTGCCACGGGTTAGCTTTGCACTGTTTCAGACCCAGGGAGATACGACGACGTTCTTCGTCAATATCCAGAACCATAACTTCCACTACATCGCCAACGTTAACAACTTTGGACGGATGGATGTTTTTGTTGGTCCAATCCATTTCGGAAACGTGTACCAGGCCTTCAACGCCTTCTTCGATTTCAACGAAGCAGCCGTAGTCGGTCAGGTTGGTCACGCGACCAGTCAGTTTGGTTCCTTCCGGATAACGTTTAGCGATAGCTACCCACGGATCTTCGCCCAGCTGTTTCAGGCCCAGGGATACACGGGTACGTTCGCGGTCAAACTTCAGCACTTTAACAGTGATTTCGTCGCCCACGTTGACGATTTCGCTCGGATGCTTAACGCGTTTCCAGGCCATGTCAGTGATGTGCAGCAGGCCGTCAACGCCGCCCAGATCAACGAATGCACCGTAGTCAGTGAGGTTCTTAACGATACCTTTAACTTCCATGCCTTCCTGCAGGTTTTCCAGCAGCTGATCGCGCTCTGCGCTGTTTTCGGATTCGATAACGGCACGACGAGAAACAACAACGTTGTTGCGCTTCTGATCCAGCTTGATTACTTTGAATTCAAGCTCTTTGCCTTCCAGGTGCAGAGTGTCACGCACCGGACGAACGTCTACCAGAGAACCTGGCAGGAACGCGCGAATACCGTTCAGCTCAACAGTGAAGCCGCCCTTAACTTTGCCGTTGATAACACCGGTAACAGTTTCAGCATCTTCGTAAGCTTTTTCCAGCGTGATCCAGGCTTCGTGACGTTTAGCTTTCTCACGGGACAGCAGAGTTTCACCGAAGCCGTCTTCTACTGCGTCCAGAGCAACGTCAACTTCGTCACCTACCTGGATTTCCAGCTCGCCCTGGGCGTTTTTGAACTGCTCAGCCGGGATGGCAGACTCAGATTTCAGACCAGCGTCAACCAGTACTACGTCTTTGTCGATAGCAACAACAACGCCACGAACGATAGAACCCGGGCGGGTTTCGATTTCTTTTAAGGACTCTTCAAAGAGTTGAGCAAAAGATTCAGTCATGTTTAATCTTCAGGTTTATATTTAACGTCCACCTGGCTCCGTGCCGGATGGGGTTGTTTAACATACCCGCTGTCATTCCATTGCAACGGGGGTACTGCAAATTCGGTCGCTTATGCGAGAGCCAATTTTTGGCGCGCGTAGTGTAACGCTTTTTCAATCACTTGCTCAATGCTTAAGGTGGTGGAGTCCAACACTAAAGCATCGGCTGCCGGAACCAGGGGCGCTACCGCGCGATTACGATCGCGGTCGTCGCGTTCTTTGATCTCGGCCAAAAGGCGTTCAAAGTTAACACTAAAGCCCTTCTCCTGCAACTGTAGCATGCGGCGATGCGCACGTTCTTCCGAGGAGGCGTCAAGGAAAATTTTTACTGGCGCATCAGGGAATACCACTGTCCCCATATCGCGGCCATCGGCAATCAGACCTGGCAATTCGCGAAACGCACGTTGGCGACGCAATAATGCTTCTCGAACTCGAGGAAATGCGGCGACTTGTGAAGCGGCATTTGCCACTTCCTGGGTTCGAATTTCGCCGCTGACATCTTCCCCTTCGAGTATCACTTCCAGATTGCCATTGGTCGAAACAAAACGTACATCCAGATGAGATGCCAGCGGCACCAGCGCATCTTCCGAGGCCACATCAACATGGTGATGTAATGCAGCCAGTGCCAGTACGCGATAAATTGCACCCGAGTCCAGCAGATGCCATTGCAACGCTTCCGCCATAGCCTTACACAAGGTGCCCTTCCCTGCACCGCTTGGGCCATCAATGGTAATAACCGGGGCAATTGCCGTCATCTTTATCTCCTTAAAACAGGCGTACTGTTAACATAACCGCGCGCATTATACGCTTCAGGGCCACAAATCGTTAACGTTGTGTGCAAAAACTCGTTTTGTCTGTATTCAGATGGGGATTTATTGCGCAATTATAGCGGGCTGGCGAGGGACCAGCCCGAAAGATGACAATGATTTACTTACCGGAGGCGATACGCTCACGAATGTGTTGAGCGCGCTCTGTTGATGGTGGGTGGGAATCAAACATTGACTGGGTACGACCGCCATCCAGGCTGGCCAGTTTTTCAAAGCTACCTACCAGTCCCTGAGTGCTGATGCCACGTTTCTTCAGCAGATCAAAGGAGAAATCATCAGCTTCGGACTCTTTATCGCGGGAGTACTTAGCATTGATAGCGCCTTCTGCGATATCACCCAGTTGCGAACGAGAAAGCTGGGAAGCAACACCGCTGGTGGCGGAGATTGCATCGCGTGCGGCAACGATCGCATAAGAGGCTTTCATTTCAGCCAACGAGTGACCCAGCGCGACGTGACCCAGTTCATGGCCCAGAACGCCTTCAATTTCGTTGTCGTTCATCATGTCCATCAGACCACTGTAGACACGAACACAGCCGTTGGCCATCGCCCATGCGTTGACGTCGCTGGTCATATAAACCTTATAGTTGACCGGCGTACCGTTAATGTTGTTACCCAATGCTTTGGCGATTTTCGCCAGACGTTTACCATACTTACTGGATTTGCTTGCTACTTGATTGCCGCTGTCCATTTCGGCACAGCCCTGATTTGCAATGGCTTTTGCATCAGCATCGCTTAACGTTGCGGCTTTATAGGCATTTAAACCGGAGCTGATAGCCATATTGGTATCGATACCGTGCGTATTTTGACACCCTGTCAGTAATGCTGCAGAGGTCGCAATTGCCAGCAGTAATTTAGTATTCTTCATGTGAATCATCCGTTGATTAATCATATATAAATATTATATATCAACAAGTTACATTGACATCCAACGCTACCATCTATAAAAGTGACTCACAAGGTCCGAAAAAAAACGCCGACATTGTGTCGGCGTTTTGATAAAGAAAGGTTTGTCTATTTACCGCCCGATGTTCATTCAGGCTGGTTGGCTAATCTGCGCCAGTTGCTCGAAGTAATCCGGGAAGGTTTTAGCCGTACATTTTGGATCAAGTATCGTCACCGGTGTATCTGACAACGCCACCAGTGAGAAACACATCGCCATCCGGTGATCGTTATAAGTCGCAATCTCGGCGAATTTCAATTTTTCCGGCGGTGTGATACGAATAAAATCATGTCCTTCTTCTACCTCCGCACCGACTTTACGCAACTCTGTCGCCATCGCGAACAGACGATCCGTTTCTTTTACGCGCCAGTTATAAATATTGCGCAGCGTGGTGGTTCCTTTCGCAAAAAGCGCGGTCGTAGCAATGGTCATCGCTGCATCGGGAATATGGTTCATATCCATATCGATGGCGTTCAGTTCGCCACGCGTGCAGGCAATATAATCATCGCCCCAGCTAATAGTCGCCCCCATTTTTTCCAGTACATCAGCGAAGCGAATATCGCCCTGCATACTGTTACGGCCAATGCCAGTCACTTTTACCGTGCCGCCTTTGATCGCACCTGCTGCCAAAAAGTAAGAAGCGGAGGAAGCGTCTCCTTCCACTAAATAGCTGCCCGGTGATTGATAAGATTGGCCGCCTTTCACCACAAATTGTTGATAGCCCTGATTTTCAATCTCAACACCAAACGTTTTCATCAGGTTGAGTGTGATATCGATATAAGGTTTAGAAACCAGGTCGCCTTTAATACGAATAACTGTATCTTCCGGCGCCAGCGGCGCAGTCATCAATAGCGCGGTGAGGAACTGACTGGAAACGGAGCCATCAACTTCAACATTGCCGCCAGTAAAACCGCCCTGTAAACGCAGCGGCGGATAATTCTCTTGTTCCAGGTAAGTGATTTTTGCCCCCCCCTGGCAAAGTGCATCTACCAGATGACCAATTGGCCGCTCTTTCATACGCGGCTCACCAGTCAGGACAATATCATTGCTTCCCAGACAAAGTGCCGCCGCCAGCGGACGCATTGCCGTTCCGGCGTTACCAAGAAACAACTCCAGCGCGCTTTCTACGTGTAATGGGCCGCCGTTACCAATGATTTCGCAACGCGTACGATCGGCTGAAAGCGTATAGCTCACCCCTAACGCCTGCAGTGCATTCAGCATGTGGCGCACGTCATCGCTATCCAGCAGATTGGTTAATACTGTTTTGCCGTGCGCTAATGCCGCCAGCAATAAAGCGCGGTTAGAAACGCTCTTGGAACCGGGCAGATTAATAGTGCCATCGACACGGGCGATGGGTTGTAACGTCAGGGATTCCATGAACTCAACTCTCTACAACAGAAATAAAAACCCCACAGTCTGGCTGTGGGGATTACGCAAAATGTCGGCATTAGCCGTGACGACGTTCGAACTCAACCATGAAGTCTGTCAGTGCTTTAACGCCTTCCAGCGGCATGGCGTTATAAATAGAAGCGCGCATTCCGCCGACCACACGGTGACCTTTCAGCGCATGTAAGCCCGCAGCAAAAGACTCTTCAAGGAACAATTTATCAAGCGCGCTGTCGGCCAACTGGAACGGTACGTTCATCCGCGAACGGTTAGCTTTCGCTACATCATTCCGGTAGAAATCACTGTTATCAATCACCCCATACAGCAGTTCTGCTTTTTGCTGATTGATGTTGTCCATTGCAGCCACACCGCCGTTCGCTTTCAGCCATTTGAAGACCAAGCCAGATAAGTACCAGGCAAACGTTGGCGGTGTGTTAAACATGGAGTCGTTATCGTTGAGGATGGAGTAATCCAGAATCGATGGGCAGGCGATATTCGCTTTACCCAGCAAGTCTTCGCGAACAATAACAATCGTCAAGCCTGCCGGGCCGATATTTTTCTGAGCGCCAGCGTAAATCACACCATAACGGCTGACATCAATTGGACGGGAAAGAATCGTTGAAGAGAAGTCGGCAGCGACCACCACTTCTTTACCGAAGTCTGGTGTTTCATCGATAGCGATACCATCGATGGTTTCATTCGGGCAGTAATGCATATAAGCAGCATTATCAGAGAGTTGCCATTCACTCATTGGCTTAACAGCGCGAAGACCATCAACGGTCACTTTCGCATCAAACACATTTGGTGTGCAGTATTTTTTCGCTTCTTTGATAGCGCTTGCTGCCCAGTAACCCGCATCAACATAATCTGCGGTGGTTTTATCACCGAGAATATTTAGCGGTACAGCCGCAAATTGGCCGCGACCGCCGCCGTGGCAGAACAATACTTTGTAGTTGGAGGGGACGTTAAGAAGATCGCGCAAATCCTTCTCGGCTTCCTCTGCAACCTGAATGAACTCTTTGCCACGGTGGCTCACTTCCATCACCGACGTACCAAGACCGTTCCAGTCGCGAAGTTCCTGTTGAGCCTGTTTAAGCACCTCTGCCGGTAGCATTGCCGGACCAGAACTAAAATTGAAGATTTGAGCCATTTCCCCTCACCACGTTGCGTTGCTATTAACCCGCGGTCAATCGATTGCGACCACAGGTAATACATTATTCCTGTGGCTATCGGTTTTATCATTCAGTGACTCGCATCGCAATGAGTAAAACCGTTGAGGGCAAAAATGTGGCTTACATCACACAAAAGAATCTCTCGGATTATTAGCAAAAAACCGATGTTTTCGCTGTCAGGTCACCCGTTTTGCCCGACTTGCCTTAGTCCATTCTGGATTTGCACAGCGCGGACATAATTGTTTTTCTCCTGCGTTCATATGAATGATTTCACTGCAACGAATGCAGGCATAGTCCGCCGGCTCCGGCACCACTTTATAACGCTGAGTACAATCACTGGGTAAAATCAGTAAGCCCGGCTTCACCTTGTCATTTTCAAAGAAATAGACGCTGATTTGGCCATTGGTTTCGAGAATAGCCAAACGTACCTGCCCCAGTTGTTCCACGCCACGCAACCGTAGTTCCATAAAGAACTCAAATTCCGTCATGTTGGAGTTATTGAGTTTCGACCAGGCCAACTCGCCATCTTCAATAATGACAACAGGTTTACCTTCCAGCAAATCTACCAGTTTTTCACTGTGCGCCATCAACCACATCACCAGGCGGTATAACAACGCCAGGGTAATAAATACGATAAGCACCGGGACCATCGGCACATCGTCATAAAACGCCACATCCCCTGCCGCCGACCCCAGCGTCAGAATGATTAATACCTCAAATAGTGACATTTGTCGCACACCGCGTCTCCCTGTCATTTTGAGGAACAAAAAGACCAACACAAAGGTATAGAGACTGCGTAGGGCAACTTCGCCAAGGAAATCAAAAGGCACTTTATCGAATGCCATACGGTGGAGATCGAACGCCTTCATTTTTATACTCTTATCGTAGTTTATCCGCTAAAAGCATAGCTAACAGTTCATCGGCGTGGCGGCGGTGATAGCGCCTTTGAGATAAAACCCGTATTATTGCGCGCTTTCCGTACGACTAAAGTGATTTTCATGACGCAAACATTTATCCCCGGCAAAGATGCCGCTCTGGAAGACTCCATCGCTCGCTTCCAGCAAAAACTCTCCGACCTCGGTTTTCAGATTGAAGAGGCCTCATGGCTGAACCCAGTACCTAACGTCTGGTCGGTAAATATTCGCGACAAAGAGTGCGCCCTGTGTTTTACCAACGGTAAAGGCGCAACAAAAAAAGCAGCGCTGGCTTCTGCACTCGGTGAATATTTCGAGCGTCTCTCTACCAACTACTTTTTTGCTGACTTCTGGCTGGGCGAAACCATCGCCAACGGTCCGTTCGTGCATTATCCCAACGAAAAATGGTTCCCGCTGACCGAAAATGACGACGTGCCTGAAGGCCTGCTCGATGACCGTCTGCGCGCGTTTTACGATCCGGAAAATGAACTGACCGGCAGCATGCTAATTGATCTGCAATCAGGTAATGAAGATCGCGGAATTTGCGGCCTGCCTTTTACTCGCCAGTCCGACAATCAGACCGTTTATATTCCGATGAATATCATTGGTAACCTGTACGTCTCCAACGGTATGTCCGCAGGTAATACCCGCAACGAAGCGCGTGTTCAGGGATTGTCTGAAGTTTTCGAACGCTACGTGAAAAACCGCATTATTGCTGAAAGCATCAGCCTGCCAGAGATCCCGGCAGACGTGCTGGCGCGTTATCCGGCAGTTGTTGAAGCGATCGAAACACTGGAAGCGGAAGGTTTCCCGATCTTCGCTTATGACGGTTCGCTTGGCGGTCAGTATCCGGTTATCTGCGTGGTACTGTTCAATCCAGCTAACGGCACCTGTTTTGCCTCTTTCGGCGCGCATCCCGATTTTGGCGTTGCGCTGGAACGTACCGTAACCGAACTACTTCAGGGGCGTGGTCTGAAGGACCTGGATGTATTTACTCCGCCAACCTTTGATGATGAAGAAGTCGCTGAACATACTAACCTCGAAACGCACTTTATTGATTCCAGCGGTTTGATCTCCTGGGACCTGTTCAAGCAGGATGCCGATTATCCGTTTGTGGACTGGAGCTTCTCCGGCACCACTGAAGAAGAGTTTGCCACGCTGATGGCTATCTTCAAAAAGGAAGATAAAGAAGTTTATATTGCCGATTACGAGCATCTGGGTGTCTACGCTTGCCGCATTATCGTGCCAGGCATGTCCGACATTTATCCAGCTGAAGATTTATGGCTGGCAAATAACAGTATGGGCAGCCATTTACGTGAAACGATCCTTTCGCTGCCAGGCAGTGAGTGGGAAAAAGAAGATTATCTGAACCTCATCGAGCAACTGGATGAAGAAGGTTTTGACGACTTTACCCGCGTGCGTGAACTGTTGGGTCTGGCGACCGGACCGGATAACGGCTGGTACACTCTGCGTATCGGTGAACTGAAAGCCATGCTGGCGCTTGCTGGCGGCGATATGGAACAGGCTCTGGTCTGGACCGAATGGACGATGGAATTTAACTCATCGGTGTTCAGCCCTGAACGCGCCAACTATTATCGCTGCCTGCAAACTTTATTGCTGCTTGCTCAGGAAGAAGATCGTCAACCGCTGCAATATCTGAATGCATTTATTCGTATGTACGGTGCAGATGCGGTTGAGGCTGCCAGTGCGGCAATGAGCGGCGAAGCGGCGTTTTATGGCTTGCAACCCGTGGACAGCGATCTACACGCGTTTGCCGCGCATCAGTCGCTGTTGAAGGCCTACGAAAAGCTGCAGCGCGCCAAAGCGGCATTCTGGGCAAAATAAAATCAAATAGCCTACGCAATGTAGGCTTAATGATTCGTCTGAGTTATATTACGGGGCGTTTTTTTAATGCCCCGCTTTACATATATTTGCATTAATAAAATATTTGTAATTATAAAGTTAAATATCGGTAATTTGTATTTAATAAATACGATCGATATTGTTACTTTATTTGTCTGGTGCTCCCTTTTAATTAACTGTTTTAGCGGAGGATGCGGAAAAAATTCAACTCATTTGTTAATTTTTAAAATTTATTTTTATTTGGATAATCAAATATTTACTCCGTATTTGCATAAAAACCATGCGAGTTGCGGGCCTATAAGCCAGGCGAGATATGATCTATATCAATTTCTCATCTATAATGCTTTGTTAGTATCTCGTCGCCGACTTAATAAAGAGAGAGTTAGTGTGAAAGCTGACAACCCTTTTGATCTTTTACTTCCTGCAGCGATGGCCAAAGTGGCCGAAGAGGCAGGTGTCTATAAAGCAACGAAACATCCGCTTAAGACTTTCTATCTGGCGATTACTGCCGGTGTTTTCATCTCAATCGCATTCGTCTTCTATATCACAGCAACCACCGGCACAGGCACAATGCCCTTTGGCATGGCGAAACTGGTTGGCGGCATTTGCTTCTCTCTGGGGCTGATTCTTTGTGTTGTCTGCGGTGCCGATCTCTTCACTTCCACTGTACTGATCGTTGTTGCCAAGGCGAGCGGGCGTATCACCTGGGGTCAGTTGGCGAAAAACTGGCTAAATGTCTATTTTGGCAACCTGGTCGGCGCACTGTTATTTGTGCTGTTGATGTGGCTTTCTGGCGAGTATATGACCGCGAATGGTCAATGGGGGCTGAACGTCCTACAAACCGCCGACCACAAAGTACACCATACTTTTATTGAGGCCGTCTGCCTCGGTATCCTGGCAAACCTGATGGTATGCCTGGCAGTATGGATGAGTTATTCTGGCCGCAGCCTGATGGACAAAGCGTTTATCATGGTGCTGCCGGTCGCGATGTTTGTTGCCAGCGGTTTTGAGCACAGTATCGCAAACATGTTTATGATCCCTATGGGTATTGTAATCCGCGACTTCGCATCTCCGGAATTCTGGACCGCAGTCGGTTCAGCACCGGAAAATTTTTCTCACCTGACCGTGATGAACTTCATCACTGATAACCTGATTCCGGTTACGATCGGCAACATTATCGGCGGAGGTTTGTTGGTTGGGTTGACATACTGGGTCATTTACCTGCGTGAAAACGACCACCATTAATGGTTGTCGAAGTACGCAGTAAATAAAAAATCCACTTAAGAAGGTAGGTGTTACATGTCCGAGCTTAATGAAAAGTTAGCCACAGCCTGGGAAGGTTTTACCAAAGGTGACTGGCAGAATGAAGTAAACGTCCGTGACTTCATTCAGAAAAACTACACTCCGTACGAGGGTGACGAGTCCTTCCTGGCTGGCGCTACTGAAGCGACCACTACCCTGTGGGACAAAGTAATGGAAGGCGTTAAACTGGAAAACCGCACTCACGCGCCAGTTGACTTTGACACCGCTGTTGCTTCCACCATCACCTCTCACGACGCTGGCTACATCAACAAGCAGCTTGAGAAAATCGTTGGTCTGCAGACTGAAGCTCCGCTGAAACGTGCTCTTATCCCGTTCGGTGGTATCAAAATGATCGAAGGTTCCTGCAAAGCGTACAACCGCGAACTGGATCCGATGATCAAAAAAATCTTCACTGAATACCGTAAAACTCACAACCAGGGCGTGTTCGACGTTTACACTCCGGACATCCTGCGTTGCCGTAAATCTGGTGTTCTGACCGGTCTGCCAGATGCGTATGGCCGTGGTCGTATCATCGGTGACTACCGTCGCGTTGCGCTGTACGGTATCGACTACCTGATGAAAGACAAGCTGGCACAGTTCACCTCTCTGCAGGCTGACCTGGAAAACGGCGTAAACCTGGAACAGACTATTCGTCTGCGCGAAGAAATCGCTGAACAGCACCGCGCTCTGGGTCAGATGAAAGAAATGGCTGCTAAATACGGCTACGACATCTCTGGTCCGGCTACCAACGCTCAGGAAGCTATCCAGTGGACTTACTTCGGCTACCTGGCTGCTGTTAAGTCTCAGAACGGTGCTGCAATGTCCTTCGGTCGTACCTCCACCTTCCTGGACGTATACATCGAACGTGACCTGAAAGCTGGCAAGATCACCGAACAAGAAGCGCAGGAAATGGTTGACCACCTGGTCATGAAACTGCGTATGGTTCGCTTCCTGCGTACTCCGGAGTACGATGAACTGTTCTCTGGCGACCCGATCTGGGCAACCGAATCTATCGGTGGTATGGGCCTCGACGGTCGTACGCTGGTTACCAAAAACAGCTTCCGTTTCCTGAACACCCTGTACACCATGGGTCCGTCTCCGGAACCGAACATGACCATTCTGTGGTCTGAAAAACTGCCGCTGAACTTCAAGAAATTCGCCGCTAAAGTGTCCATCGACACCTCTTCTCTGCAGTATGAGAACGATGACCTGATGCGTCCGGACTTCAACAACGATGACTACGCTATCGCTTGCTGCGTAAGCCCGATGATCGTTGGTAAACAAATGCAGTTCTTCGGTGCGCGTGCAAACCTGGCGAAAACCATGCTGTACGCAATCAACGGCGGTGTTGATGAAAAACTGAAAATGCAGGTTGGTCCGAAGTCTGAACCGATCAAAGGCGACCTCCTGAACTACGATGAAGTGATGGAGCGCATGGATCACTTCATGGACTGGCTGGCTAAACAGTACATCACTGCACTGAACATCATCCACTACATGCACGACAAGTACAGCTACGAAGCCTCTCTGATGGCGCTGCACGACCGTGACGTTATCCGCACCATGGCGTGTGGTATCGCTGGTCTGTCCGTTGCTGCTGACTCCCTGTCTGCAATCAAATATGCGAAAGTTAAACCGATTCGTGACGAAGACGGTCTGGCTATCGACTTCGAAATCGAAGGCGAATACCCGCAGTTTGGTAACAACGATCCGCGTGTAGATGACCTGGCTGTTGACCTGGTAGAACGTTTCATGAAGAAAATTCAGAAACTGCACACCTACCGTGACGCTATCCCGACTCAGTCTGTTCTGACCATCACTTCTAACGTTGTGTATGGTAAGAAAACCGGTAACACCCCAGACGGTCGTCGTGCTGGCGCGCCGTTCGGACCGGGTGCTAACCCGATGCACGGCCGTGACCAGAAAGGTGCTGTAGCTTCTCTGACTTCTGTTGCTAAACTGCCGTTCGCCTACGCTAAAGATGGTATCTCTTACACCTTCTCTATCGTTCCGAACGCACTGGGTAAAGACGACGAAGTTCGTAAGACCAACCTGGCTGGTCTGATGGATGGTTACTTCCACCACGAAGCGTCCATCGAAGGTGGTCAGCACCTGAACGTGAACGTGATGAACCGTGAAATGCTGCTCGACGCGATGGAAAACCCGGAAAAATATCCGCAGCTGACCATCCGTGTATCTGGCTACGCAGTACGTTTCAACTCGCTGACTAAAGAACAGCAGCAGGACGTTATTACTCGTACCTTCACTCAATCTATGTAATTAGATTTGACTGAAATCGTACAGTAAAAAGCGTACAATAAAGGCTCCACGAAAGTGGGGCCTTTTTTAGCAAGAGAGCCTTTTTTGTCAGCTATCTATACTTTAAGGTAACTGCCAAAACAGACTCGACGTAGCCTTCGAGCTGCGCACCAACACGGCCTCAGATGGGCCACATCTGGAGAAACACCGCAATGTCAGTTATTGGTCGCATTCACTCCTTTGAATCCTGTGGAACCGTAGACGGCCCGGGTATTCGCTTTATCACCTTTTTCCAGGGCTGCCTGATGCGCTGCCTGTATTGCCATAACCGCGACACCTGGGACACGCATGGCGGTAAAGAAGTTACCGTTGAAGATTTAATGAAAGAGGTGGTGACCTATCGCCACTTTATGAACGCTTCCGGCGGCGGCGTTACCGCATCGGGCGGCGAGGCTATCCTGCAAGCCGAGTTCGTTCGTGACTGGTTCCGCGCCTGCAAAAAAGAAGGCATTCATACTTGTCTCGATACCAACGGTTTTGTTCGTCGTTACGATCCTGTGATTGATGAACTGCTGGAAGTGACCGATCTGGTAATGCTCGATCTCAAACAGATGAACGACGAGATCCACCAGAATCTGGTCGGCGTTTCCAACCATCGTACGCTGGAGTTCGCTAAATATCTGGCGAACAAAAATGTTAAGGTCTGGATCCGTTATGTCGTTGTGCCAGGCTGGTCTGACGATGATGATTCTGCTCATCGTCTGGGTGAATTTACCCGCGATATGGGCAATGTCGAGAAGATCGAGCTTCTCCCCTACCACGAGCTGGGCAAACACAAATGGGTAGCGATGGGTGAAGAGTACAAACTCGATGGTGTAAAACCGCCGAAGAAAGAGACGATGGAGCGCGTGAAAGGAATTCTTGAGCAGTATGGTCATAAGGTAATGTTCTAATTTCCCCCGTAAAGCGGCAACTTTATTGAGTTGCCGCTTTGTTATTCCGCGCCGCATAAATAATTCGGGGCGTTATTTCTAGCGCCCTTACAGCACAGCTTCCAGATCTATTACCCAAACCGCCAGTATATGTCCTGTGGCTTGCGTGCTTTTCTCGATTAAGTGAAAACAGGTCAGCTCTGTACGAGTCTGCAGAGCTAACCACAATAATTAGTACGTATTCGCTTTACGTGCCAACAGCGGAAATATCAACCCCAACCCCACCAGCACAAATGGCGTGGCGATATTCAGCGCTAGCTGGAAGGTCCACTCTGCAGTGAAGGCTTCCATTTTCGGGAAGATCCCCGTCAAACAGGCAAAAGCAGTAAAGGCAAAACACCAAATACCGACAGTCATCGCCAGAGACTTATTACGAATAAAGACATATTCCGGTTTATATTTCTGCGCCAGGCGAACTACTGCAATAAACGCCACGAACACCCACAAATAACGCAGTGGCATCACTACTGAGTTCAGATTGAGCAGCCATTTGTAGAGATTATTCATGTCACCAATACCCAGTGTTGGCAGCATAATCAAAATCGCCACCAGCGCCAGTGTCAGTAGATAACCATTAACCGGTGTACCTGAATCATTGGTACGGCACAATCTGGCTGGAATATATTTACTATCCGCATCACCTAATAACACTTTCAGAGGAGCATCGATGGAGAACACCAGGGCGGCGGCTTGTCCCAGGGTATTTGCAATGGCGTAAATCACCATTAGGGTATTACCCATGTTGTAATACTCGCCAAGCTTCTGAAAAGCGTAATACTGACCGTTAGTCATTAAGTCATCAGGGATATTACGCGAGTCAAACATCATCCCCATCGCTAGTGAGCCCAGAATGGCACAAACTGCAACCATCACCGCCAGGCATAGCATCCCTTTTGGAAATTCTTTTCCTGGGTTGCGCGTCTGATTAACATAGGGAGAAATCTTCTCTGCACCGCCAACCGCGAAAACCAGCATTGAAATAGTGGTAATGTAGGTAAAATCGATATGGGGAATGAACGTTTCCCAGGTAATGTTCGTGGTCGCAATATGCACTTCAGTAATCGCAGGTGCGGTTACTGCCATCGCTACATACAGAAGCGACATGATAAACATCGCAATCCCTGCCACAGAACCGACGATTTTCAGCGATTTCATACCACGTGAAGCGACCCACATAAAGAAGACAAACAGCACCAGCGTTAACCCCTGTAACGCTACGACTGAATATTCTTTGATTAACGAACCGTCGCCTTTCATCGCCCAACCGAGCGCAATCAGAATGGCCTGTGGTTTTTGTGCCAGATAGGGTATATGCACCACCCAATAGGTCCACGCGGCAAGATAAGCCAGACCGGGGCCCATTGTATGTTTAATCCAGGTACTGACTCCACCTTTCCCATCTTTAAAGGTCGACCCCAACTGACCGACAATCAACGCATATGGTGTAAAATAGAGAGCAAATATAAACAGCCATGAAAAAACAACGACCAACCCCTGGTTGGCATAGTTATTAACAACGTTGCCAAAGCCCCAGACGGTAATAAAAGACATCAGTGCAATGTTGTACCAGCGCAACTGTTTTTCCTGAACGTTCCCAGCCATAAATCGATCCTTCGCCATTTTTTAATAGATATCTGTAAAACGAGGGATTATGCGCGGCTAACAAGAAGTACGAAAATAGCGGAATGCAAAATTACAGCCTGCTGCACAATTTATTTTTCCATAAATGAAATTTGGTAAAAACAAGTTGTATAGAGGAAACAAAAAAACAGAGTGTGATACAGCATGTTCACACTCTGCACTAATTCATTTACACATGAGCGACAGGTTTGGGGGTATGACCGGCGTTACGCAGCAGCATCAACAAGTAGATAAATGACACACTGGCAATCATAATAAATAATAATTTATCGGAAAAATTCTGCATTAGTATGGCGGTAAAAGACGGACCAAGCAGACTACCGACTGTATAACTCAACAGTAAGGCCTGATTCATCGCCACCAGTTGATGATGTTCAACCTTCTCACAAGCCCAGGCCATCGCTACTGGATACAGCGTAAAGCCCGCAGCACCGAGAATAAACAATGAAGGCGCCATCGCAGCCTGGCTTAACATTGCAATACTACCAAGAATGACAACAAAAACCTGAACGCGCAGTACCAGTAGGCGCCCAAATTTATCCGCCAGACGCCCAATAGGCCACTGCCCAAGGATTCCTGCGCTGACCAGTACAGCCATCCAGAAACCGATACTGGCGTTATTGATCCCCTGATGGTGAAGATACAATGGCATCAGACCATATAGAGAGCCAAGGACAATCCCGGAGATAATACAACCATTGACCCCAAGCCGTGCCTGGCGGAGTTTAAGCATTGATGTAATCGGCGTAGCCGGATGGTTTTCCGTTTGCTGATTCAAGATGCGAGTAAACAACAACGGTAAGATACCTGCCAGTATCAGACCCGTTGCCCACGGTAACACGGTCATCAGCTCAGTCGACACTTTGCTGACCAGTAACTGGCCTAAAAACGTCCCCACGTAATAAACCATCATATACGCAGCAAGCAGCCGCCCACGGTTACGGGACGTCCCACTGCACATCAGCGCGCTTTCCACCACGACCCAAATCATGGCGCAGCCAACGCCTGCAACGAAACGCCAGGCAAGCCAACTCCAGAAACCAATCATCAAAGCAAGCCCGGCACAGCCCGCAGCAAAAATGAAGGAAGCAAGGTAATAGCTGCGATTAAACCCAAAGCGTTTAATGACATACCCTGTCAGTAAAGTACCGACCAGGTTGCCGGTAAAATAAGACGAACTGACGACGCCAACCTGCCATGTGGGCAAGTGTACCTGGGCGAGCCATAGCGGCACGAGTGTATTTAACACCGCGATCGCCAGAGTCAACAAAAGTAGGCCAGACAGCAAAAGCATGACAGGCCGGGTATACGTGGACATGAATGAAAACCGTGAGGAAGTTCAAATTTCATGCGCATCATGCCACCGCCAAAAACATTGTCAATGGGTGAAAATACGTACATAACGTAGCGGCACTATTATCGATTTATATTACTCATTCATAACACTAATAACGAAAAGATAATCAGTCTCATCTAATTGTTTTTATTGATCTAACATAAAGTTCATATGGTTAGTTCAGTCGAAAAATTTCATGGTCACAGCAAACCTGAATTTCCCGTCTATGCTTTCAGGGCAACGCATCGCGTCTGAACGATTTCAGGCGTACCACTGACTCTCGAAAGGAGAAGAGAATGACCAAACCGTATGTTCGTCTCGATAAAAATGATGCTGCTGTTTTGTTAGTTGATCATCAGGCCGGTTTACTTTCCCTTGTGCGGGATATTGACCCTGACAAATTTAAAAATAACGTGCTGGCGCTGGGTGACTTAGCAAAATATTTCAATCTCCCCACCATTCTCACCACCAGTTTTGAAACTGGTCCTAACGGCCCATTAGTCCCTGAGCTAAAAGCACAGTTTCCGGATGCACCGTATATTGCGCGTCCCGGAAATATTAACGCCTGGGATAACGAAGATTTTGTCAAAGCAGTTAAAGCGACAGGTAAAAAACAACTGATTATTGCAGGGGTGGTAACCGAGGTTTGCGTAGCATTCCCGGCGCTTTCGGCTATTGAAGAAGGGTTTGATGTCTTTGTGGTAACCGACGCTTCTGGAACCTTTAATGAGATTACCCGGCATTCAGCATGGGATCGTATGTCACAAGCTGGCGCTCAATTGATGACATGGTTCGGCGTGGCTTGTGAACTGCACCGCGACTGGCGTAACGATATTGAAGGACTGGCGACGTTGTTCTCTAACCACATTCCTGATTATCGTAATTTGATGACCAGTTATGACACGTTAACGAAACAGAAATAAGAGATAACCGGGGCCGAAACCCCGGTTATTACACCTTAACTGGCAACGGCCATGCCAACGGTCATATGCAAACCGTAGAATACCCCGCGGCCGATTAATTCCCCTGCGAGAAGCAGGATGAATGATACGGAAAGCAGAGGCACCGCAGGCTGAAAGCCTTTCACCTGCGGTGCAATCCACAAGCACAGTGCCACGGCCAAAAGTACAATCCGCCAGGACATCAGCGCACCGTAGTCAGGCACCAGTGCGGCAGCCTGTTGCACTGAACTATGAATGGTCGCCAGCTCCGCACCCTGCATTACTGACATCACGCCACTCACCACCAGTGCCAACACGGAAATTGCAGGCAGCAAACGCATCGCCCATCCATCGACGCCAGCCAGACTTAGTAACAGATAGCCCAGTAACGGGCCGCCCATAAACATGGTCAGGAAGAAGCCCATCGGCGTCCAGATGTTGTACCAGGTCGGTACAGTATCGATGCTGTTATAGACACGCACCATCATCCAGACAAAGACCACGCCGAGAACCATTGTCACCACCAGCCAAAGCGTGCGTAACGCCGGTGACAATTTTTTCAGCATCGCCAACAACCAACCGATTCCGCCTACGGCAAAAAAGATCGAACCGCTGGCGATTTCGTTACTCAGAGCTGAAGCCCCCACCCGGTTAAGTGAGTTGAAGGCGCGCATTGGTGAGCCAAGATGGAGCATAGAGGCGATAAACCCAATGCCCATCAGAACCCATAAGCCAAACATGCAGACGATAACGCGCTGCTGGGCTTCTGCTCGCAGGTTACCTTTGAGCAGCGCCAAAGCCAGAACGATAAAACCGCCCGCCACACATTGCCCGAAGACCGTGAAGATCATCAGCGGCCATTCATGCCATCCACTTCCCATCTCACACCTCCTTCGGGTTTGCCAGATAGCCAGTGGTATCCCCTGTTGGGCGGCTATTGGCGTTAGGTTTGATCACAATATTCGGTTTGGTGAAGTGCGCACGCGGCAACGGCGCAACAGCCGCCAGATCGCCGTGTTTTTTACGCAGCTCGTCGATAGGGCCGAAATCCAGCGCCCGTAGCGGGCAAGATTCGACGCAGATCGGTTTTTTACCTTCCGCGACGCGGTCATAGCAACCATCACATTTAGTCATATGACCTTTGGTTGCGTTGTACTGCGGTGCGCCATACGGGCAGGCCATATGGCAGTAACGACAGCCAATGCACACATCTTCATCGACAACGACAAAACCATCTTCACGTTTATGCATCGCGCCGCTTGGGCAGACTTTTGTACAAGCCGGATCTTCGCAGTGGTTGCATGAAATCGACAAATAGTAGGCAAATACGTTCTGATGCCAGACGCCGTTATCTTCCTGCCAGTCTCCACCAGCATATTCATAAATGCGGCGGAAACTAACTTCCGGCGTCAGATCTTTGTAGTCTTTACAGGCCAGCTCGCAGGTTTTGCAACCGGTGCAACGGCTGGAATCAATAAAAAATCCATACTGGGTTGTCATCGGTTACTCCTTACACCTTTTCAACCTGAACAAGGTTCGTATGTGATGGATTCCCCTTGGCAAGAGGAGACGGACGTTGAGTGGTCAGTACGTTAATACAACCGCCCTTATCGACGCGTTTCGCATCCGGGTCATACCAGGCACCTTCGCCCAATGCAACCACGCCCGGCATCATTCGTGGCGTCACTTTCGCCTCAATATGGACTTCACCACGATCGTTAAAGATCCGCACCTTATCGCCGTTGCTGATACCACGTTTTTGTGCATCGAGTGGGTTGATCCACATTTCCTGACGGCAAGCCGCTTTCAGCACGTCTACGTTGCCGTAGGTGGAGTGAACGCGGGATTTGTAATGGAAACCCGTAAGCTGCAGCGGATACTGTTTATTCAGAGGATCCTGATAACTTTCAAAGCCCGGTGTATAGATCGGCAGCGGATCGATCACATCGCCTTCCGGCAATTCCCAGGTGGCGGCAATGTCAGCCAACGCCTGTGAATAGATCTCAATTTTGCCCGATGGCGTGGTTAATGGATTAGCCTGCGGATCTTCACGGAAGGCTTTGTAAGCAACATGATGCCCTTGCGGATCGCGCTTTTTAAAGATCCCCTGTTTGCGGAACTCTTCAAAGGTTGGCAGTTCCGGAATCGCTTCGCGCGACTGGGCATACAGGTGACGCATCCACTCTTCCTGGGTACGACCTTCAGTAAACTGTTGCTCGACGCCAAGACGTTTTGCCAGTTCGCTGGTCATCTCGTAGATAGTCTTACATTCAAAGCGCGGTTTAATGACCTGGTCATTGAAAATGACGTAAGACATATTTCCGCAGGAAGCATCCAGCGCAAAGTCCATCTGTTCGGAGGCTGTGCAGTCCGGCAGCAGGATGTCAGCATATTTCGCCGATGAGGTCATGTGGCAGTCGATAACCACAATCAATTCACACTTCTTATCATCCTGGAGGATTTCGTGGGTACGGTTGATTTCCGAATGCTGGTTAATCAGACAGTTACCGGCATAGTTCCAGATCATCTTGATAGGAACATCCAGCTTATCTTTACCGCGCACACCGTCACGCAGCGCCGTCATTTCCGGGCCACGTTCAATGGCATCGGTCCACATAAACATGGAAATGCTGGTCTGAATCGGGTTTTCCAGGGTAGGCATCCGCACAAACGGTAAGCTGTATGAACCTTCTCGCGCACCGCTGTTACCACCGTTAATACCGACGTTCCCGGTGAGGATTGCCAGCATCGAAATGGCACGCGTGGCGATTTCGCCGTTGGCATGGCGCTGTGGTCCCCACCCCTGACTGATAAATGCCGGTTTGGTGCTACCGATTTCACGAGCAAGTTTGATGATTTTATCTGCCGGGATACCGGTAATTTGCGAGGCCCATTCCGGTGTTTTGGCAACACCGTCAGGCCCGTCACCCAGAATATACGCTTTGTAGTGACCATTTTTCGGCGCGCTGGCAGGCAACGTTTTTTCGTCGTAGCCGACACAATATTTGTCGAGGAATTCCTGATCAACCAGGTTTTCGGTGATCATGACATACGCCAGACCGTTAACCAGAGCAGCATCTGTTCCCGGACGAATCGGGATCCATTCATCTTCGCGTCCAGCGCCCGTGTCGGTATAGCGCGGATCGATAATGATCATACGAGCATTTGATTTTTGCCGCGCCTGCTCCAGGTAATAGGTCACCCCACCGCCGCTCATACGCGTCTCGCCAGGGTTGTTACCAAACAGCACCACCAGTTTACTGTTTTCGATATCTGACGGACTGTTGCCATCGGCCCAGCCGCCATAGGTATAGTTCAGACCTTCGGCTATTTGCGCGGAGGAGTAGTCACCATAATGGTTCAGATAACCGCCGCAGCAGTTCATCAAACGCGCTACCAGAGTATTTCCCGGCGGCCAGGAACGGGTCATAGTGCCGCCCAGCGTACCGGTACCATAGTTCAGATAGATGGATTCGTTACCGTACTCTTTAATCAGGCGCTGCATATTGGTGGCGATGATATCGTAGGCTTCTTCCCAGCTAATACGCTCGAATTTGCCTTCGCCACGAGCACCGACTCGTTTCATCGGATATTTCAGGCGGTCGGGATTGTAAACGCGGCGACGCATAGAACGCCCACGCAGGCACGCGCGCACCTGGTGCAGTCCGTCGTAATTGTCATCCCCGGTATTATCCGTTTCGACATATTTGATTTCACCGTCCACTACATGCATTCGCAGCGGACAGCGGCTGCCACAGTTAACTGTACAGGCGCTCCATATCACCTTTTCGTCTGAATTTTCCGGAGCAACACTATTAGCAGCGTGCACAATCCGGCTAAAGGGTAATGTTAACGCGCTGCTTGCCACCGCCAGGCCGCCAATCGCTGTCGTTTTTACCAAACCACGGCGACTCACCTCAGCAGCCAATACCGCATCAGGAATTTTCGTTTTCATAATGGCTCACTCAAGCTTGCTCACGATTGATTCCAGTAACAAACCGTATTGTGTGATTATTTCTATAGCTTTCGCTATATAGGTTTGTATACATCGAATAATTTGAAAATCAACAAGATACGAAGATTTTCACTCGAAAGTAGTATTGCGCTTAAGTCAGCTGTAATTATTGTTTGGTATCAAAGGGAGACAAAAAAAGCGCCCGAAGGCGCTTTATTGACTCAAAAAAATTGGATGTTAGCCAATATATTCCAGACCGTTCATATACGGGCGCAGAACTTCTGGTACTTCAATACGACCATCAGCTTGCTGATAGTTTTCCATTACCGCAACCAGCGTACGACCAACAGCCAGACCAGAACCGTTCAGGGTATGCACCAGACGGGTTTTCTTGTCAGACTTACTGCGGCAACGTGCCTGCATACGGCGCGCCTGGAAATCCCAGACGTTGGAGCAAGAAGAGATCTCGCGGTAGGTGTTCTGTGCCGGGATCCATACTTCCAGGTCGTAAGTTTTGCAAGCGCCAAAGCCCATGTCGCCGGTGCAAAGGATGATTTTACGGTACGGCAGGCCCAGCAGTTGCAGGACTTTTTCCGCATGACTAGTCATCTCTTCAAGCGCCGCCATTGAATCTTCCGGACGCACGATCTGAACCATTTCAACTTTGTCGAACTGGTGCATACGAATCAGACCACGGGTATCACGACCATAAGAACCAGCCTCAGAACGGAAGCATGGGGTATGAGCGGTCATTTTGATCGGCAGATCATCTTCATCGATGATTTCACCGCGTACCAGGTTGGTCAGCGGAACTTCTGCAGTTGGGATCAGCGCGTAGTTACTGGTATCAGCTTCTTCTTCCAGCGGACGAGTATGGAACAGATCGCCTGCAAACTTCGGCAGCTGACCAGTTCCGTACAGCGTATCCTGGTTAACCAAGTACGGGACATAGTTTTCGCTATAGCCGTGCTGCTCGGTGTGCAGGTCCAGCATAAACTGCGACAGTGCGCGGTGCATGCGAGCGATCTGCCCTTTCATCACCACAAAGCGCGAACCTGTCAGCTTAACCGCTGCCGCAAAGTCGAGGCCAGAGTGCATTTCACCCAGCGTCACGTGGTCACGAACTTCGAAGTCAAATTCACGCGGGGTACCCCAGCGACTGACTTCAACGTTGTCATTTTCATCTTTACCAACCGGCACTTCATCTGCAGGCAGGTTAGGGATTGTCAGCGCGATATCGCGAATTTCAGCCTGTAAAGCATCCAGCTCGGCTTTTGCTGCATCCAGCTCTTCGCCCAGTTTGTTCACTTCCAGACGTAAAGGCTCGATATCTTCCCCGCGCGCTTTCGCCTGGCCAATGGATTTCGATCGAGAGTTACGCTCTGCTTGCAGGTTTTCCGTTTTGACCTGCAATACTTTACGACGCTCTTCAAGAGCGCCCAGCTTATCTACATCCAGCTTAAAGCCCCGGCGTGCCAGTTTTTCAGCGACTGCGTCTGGCTCATTACGCAGCAGATTGGGATCGAGCATGCTTATCCTGTGCTTATCGAATTAAATAGGAGATGTGGCCACAGCCTGCGACCACAGGGATACAGTAACAACATTACCGCAACGATAACATTAACGGTAGCGTTTTATGGGGCTATTTTGATCCTGTTCAGCCAGCCAGGCGAGCTTTTCACCAATCTTGCCTTCAAGGCCTCTGTTTGTCGGGAAATAATAGCGCGTTTGTGCTATTTCCGGCGGGAAGTAAACCTCACCGGCAGCATAAGCGTTTGCTTCATCGTGGGCATAACGATATTCCTGCCCGTAGCCCATTTCCTTCATCAGTTTGGTTGGCGCATTACGCAGGTGTACCGGCACGTCATAATCCGGACGTTCACGGGCATCAGCTAACGCGGCTTTAAACGCGGTGTAGACAGCGTTACTTTTTGGCGCGCAGGCCAGGTAAACAATCGCCTGGGCTATAGCGCGTTCACCTTCTGCCGGGCCTACGCGGGTAAAGCAATCCCAGGCAGCAATCGCCACCTGCATCGCACGCGGGTCGGCATTGCCCACATCTTCTGAAGCAATCGCCAGGCAGCGACGTGCGACATATAACGGATCACCGCCCGCAGTAATAATCCGCGCATACCAGTACAGCGCTGCATCGGGTGCGCTGCCGCGCACCGATTTATGCAGCGCGGAAATCAGATCGTAAAAGCGATCACCTTTGTTATCAAAACGAGCGCTACGCTCACCTGCAATTTCGGTGAGTAATTCAGGCTTCAGGACACGTTTGCCGCTGTCATCGACTTCGGCCATATCCGCCATCATTTCCAGCGTATTTAACGCCCGGCGCGCGTCGCCATTCACCAGTTCAGCAATAGCTCGTCGCGTCGAGTCTGGCAAAACTATATCCTGCCCACCGTAGCCGCGCGTTTTGTCTTCCATCGCCTGAGTTAGTACTTGCTCAATATCCTCGGTGGTCAGGGATTTGAGCAAATAGACCCGAGCACGCGAAAGCAAAGCTGAGTTAAGCTCAAATGACGGGTTTTCGGTTGTTGCACCAATAAACGTGATGGTGCCATCTTCAATATGTGGCAGAAATGCATCCTGCTGGCTTTTGTTGAAACGGTGAACTTCGTCAACAAAAAGAATAGTGCGGCGACCAGCATTGCGATTTTGCCGCGCGCGCTCTATCGCTTCGCGGATTTCTTTCACGCCAGAGGTGACAGCAGAAATACGTTCCACATCAGCATTTGCATAACGGGCGATCACTTCCGCGAGGGTCGTTTTACCGGTTCCCGGCGGCCCCCAGAGGATCATGGAATGCAGATGTCCGGCTTCGATAGCACGCGGCAACGGCTTCCCCGCAGCCAGCAAATGTTGCTGTCCGATATACTGTGCTAAATTTTCTGGCCGCATACGCGCGGCCAGAGGTTGAAAAGTATTATCCGAAAAATCGAGCGACAGGTTGCTCACTCAAGTGCCTCTACTTACGTTGATCATCTACCGTTACGCCTTGCGGCGGGGTGAAGGTAAATTTCGCTGCATCCACTGCCCCATTTTGCTGGGATCTCAGCTGATAACTGCTGCGTTGGTCATCCTGTTCCACCGCGCTGAACTGATGGATGGTGCCATCACGGCCCACGTTAATAGTGAACTGCTTCAGGTTGCCATTGCTGGTTTTAGGGGTCAGGACAAAATCATCGCCGTTCTGTTTGATGTTGTACTGCTGCCAGTCGCTGGACTGGTTACGTGCGATTAGCATAAATGGCGTATTGCCGGTGGCATCTTTCAGCCAGGTCGCCGTAGCCTGTTCAACAAACGGGTTATAGAACCACAATGTTTTACCGTCGGAAACCAGAATGCTTTCATCAGGTTGGGTCATATGCCAGTTGAACAAATTAGGGCGTTTGACCCACAAATCACCCTGACCTTCCTGCACCGCAGCACCGCTACCGTCAGTTACTTTTTGCGTAAAGCTGGCGTGGAAGCTGCTGACTTTATCCAGACGGCTTTTCAGATCGCTTGCGGCATCAGCCCAAACACTGGACGCCACTAAACTTGAGAGTAATGCACAGGTGATGGCAATTTTTTTCATCATTGTTCCTCAAATTACGTCACTCCCGATCGGGAGTTCCCTCTACTCTCTATTCCAGGCTAATAATCAGCTTGAGGAAAGAAGAAAATACTGAATTTTCAGTTGATAGAGTGCCGGATGCGACGCTATCGCGTCTTATCCGGCCTACGATGCACCAATTAGTCAAACGGCGGCGGGGCCAGCACTTCACGATTACCGTTGTGCCCCTGTTCGCTGACGATCCCCTGCGCTTCCATCTGTTCTACGATGCGCGCTGCACGGTTGTAACCGATGCGGAACTGACGCTGTACGCCGGAAATCGACGCTTTGCGTTTTTCAGTGACGAACGCCACTGCCTGATCGAACAGCGGATCCAGTTCTTCAGCACCGTCGAAACCACCTGCTCCGCCTTCGCTTTCGCTGTCGGAGGTGATGCCATCAACATACTGCGGACGACCGCGCGCTTTCCAGTCCTGCACCACGGCATGAACTTCCTGATCGCGAACAAAAGCACCATGAACACGTACCGGCATGGTTGAGTTCGGCCCGGAATAGAGCATATCCCCCATACCGAGCAGTGATTCCGCGCCAGCCTGATCAAGAATGGTACGTGAGTCTATCTTGCTGGATACGGTAAAGGCGATACGGGTTGGAATGTTCGCTTTAATCAGCCCAGTAATAACATCCACCGAAGGGCGCTGCGTTGCCAGCACGAGGTGAATACCTGCGGCACGGGCTTTTTGCGCCAGACGCGCAATCAGCTCTTCCACTTTTTTACCTACCGTCATCATCAGGTCGGCAAATTCATCCACCAGCACCACAATGTACGGCTCTTTTTTCAGCACCGGATGCTGCGCATCCATACTGTCACCTGGCTTCCAGTACGGGTCTGGAATCGGACGCATCATGCGATCGGCTTCAGCAATTTTTTCGTTATACCCCGCCAGATTACGCACACCCAGCGCAGACATCAGCTTATAACGACGTTCCATTTCATTTACGCACCAGCGCAATGCGTTGGCAGCATCTTTCATGTCGGTAACGACTTCCGTCAATAGATGCGGGATGCCTTCATAAACCGAAAGCTCCAGCATTTTCGGGTCGATCATAATGAAACGAACATCTTCCGGCTGCGCTTTATAGAGCATGCTCAGGATCATGGCGTTTACACCCACCGACTTACCGGAACCGGTGGTCCCCGCAACCAGCAAGTGAGGCATTTTGGCCAGATCGGCTACGACCGGATCGCCTGCGATATCTTTACCCAAAACAATCGTCAGCGGCGATGGATTATCACGGAACTTCGCGTTATCCAGTACTTCGCGCAGATAAACGGTTTGTCGTTTTTTGTTCGGCAACTCCAGACCTACGTAAGGTTTACCTGGAATGACTTCAACCACGCGCACCGCCACGGTCGACAATGAACGAGCAAGATCGCGTGACAGGTTAGAAATACGCGCTGCTTTTACGCCCGGCGCCAGATTCAACTCAAAGCGGGTGATAACTGGCCCAGGTGAATAGTTGACCACATCAGCTTTAATGCGGAAATCGGCCAGGCGCGCTTCTACCAGACGCGCCATTTGCTCAAGTGCAAAGGTATCTACCGGTTCAACTTCGCCTGGCGGTGGTGTCAGCAAATCCAGCGAGGGTAGTGGCGTCGTTGGTTTATGCAACGGACGGCTATCACCGTTACGCATTAACAACGGATGAAGTAGAGTATCCTGCGGCTGTGGCGCTACAGGTTGCTGCGGCGGCTGATATTGCGGCTGCGGCGCTATCGGTTGTTGCGGCTGCTGATAGTGCGGCTGCGACGCAACTGATTGTTGCGGCTGTTGATACTGCGGCTGCGGCGCTACCGGTTGTTGCGGCTGCTGAACAGGTTCAACAATGGGCGTAAACAGCGGCTCGTGTGGGCCATCATCCACCAACGCTTTCATCGGCGAAAATTCAAAATCATCCAGTGAGAATGGATTTGCTCCCGCAGGTTGTTCACCGGAATAACGTTGCTGTTGGGTTTGGGCAAACTGACGAGCCAGCTCAGCCTCTGCCGCTGCATCTTCATCTTCAGGATTAGCTGGCGCATCATGCTGATACTGTTCTCCATAGCGTTGCTGCTGTGCCTGGGCGAACTGACGTGCCAACTCATCTTGCTGCATCGCATCGATTTCATCATCGTTATACTGATCGCCAGAATCGTACTGATTACGCTGCGCTTCGCGAGCTTTCTCTTCGGCGGCTCGCTGTGAAGGTAGCTTAATGCCATACGATGCCAGTTCACGACGAGTCGGAACACGAATACGCTTTGGTCGTGGCAACTGCGGGCCTATACCCTCTTTCACTTGTGGTCGAGGCCCACCGCTGTTTGCCAGGCTAAAAACAGGCGCTGCAACCGTTGCGGCAGCACCTGTCGCCAGAGTCGCTTTCTTCACGCCTGATGCCAGCGGCGAAACAGCTGCCATGGCTTCTACCGGAGGGACTGCGGCGGTAGTCGGTGATGACTGAACAGATTTAGCTAACTGAACAGGTCTAACAGACTCAGGTTCTTTAACTGGCTCAGGAATAGGCTGATACCAGGCGGCGAGCTGTTCACGTTCGCGCGCACGCTTCTCTTCCACTTCTTCAAAATAGTAAAGCGGCGGACGCGCAGGTTTTGTTTCTTCAACAACCGGTTCAGGCTCTACAACAGGCGGCTGCTGACGCAACGTCTCCTGAACGGCTGGCTGCTGGTAAGTTTGCTCAGGCTGGTATGTAGACTGCGCCGCAAAAGTGGATTGCGCCTCTTCAGCTTGCCATGCGTTATCAGCCACTGGCTGTTCAGGCACTGGTGCATAATAAGGTTGTTGAACAGGTTGTTCCGCAACAGGCGCATAATATGGCTGCTGAACCGGCTGTTCAGGCACTGGCGCATAATATGGTTGTTGAACAGGTTGTTCAGGCGCAGGCGCATAATAAGGTTGTTGAACAGGCTGTTCCGCAGCAGGCGCATAATATGGCTGCTGTGACTGCACAGGTTGTTGCGGATAACCTTCCGGCGCAGGGGCAATGACCGACTCGCCCGTTTGCGGCCCCGCCACAGGCTGCCAGGCCACAGCCGGTTGTGCAGGAGGAACATCAACAGGCGGCGTCTGAGTAACAGGTTCAACCGGCGCAGCCCAGCTTTGCGTCGCCGTGGTAGCAGCAGCTGCTGCCACAACAGGTTCAGTAATTGGGGCGCCGTTTAATAATGGATCGTACTCGTCATATTCTGGCTGCGTTGCACGGTTGCCTGAAAAGAGGACATCATCAGGATCAGCGGCTACACCGCGCGCAGTGTAGGTAACGTCGTCTTCATCATCCATCCGCTTACCGGAGAACAATGCAGCGTCTGTTTGCCGCCCCATCGGATTGATGAATTTTTCCGCCAGACGTTTACGACGCGCTAACGCGCCACGAAGAATACGAGCACGGCGCGATTCATGCTGTTTGCCGTTCTTCTCATCTTCATACTCTTCGTCGTCTTCATACTCTTCTTCATCAACCCAGGTATCGTCGCGACGAGTGCGGTTACTGGCGAAAGTGAGGATGTTTAAAATCCAGCCGCCCAGTTTTTCGGCAATGGTCACCCAGGACCAGCCAGTAAACAACGTCAGGCCAGCCGCCCAAACACAGAGCAGCGCAATGGTCCCACCACTGCTGTGCAACAGCGGTTGCAGCGTAGTGCTTAATAAGCTACCGATTACGCCACCGGAGGCAAAATACCAGATGTCGTCCGCGTTGATTGCCGCAAGGCCACAGGACGTAAGGATAAGCGCCAGCACACCAATAATTCGTAGAGAAACGGCGAAATAGTCAACGTACTCGTCGCTGGCCTGATGACGCCAGGCAAACCAACAGCCGCCAACAATAATGACCGGGATGGTGTAAGCCATCACGCCAAAAATGAAGAACAGCGTATCGGCCAGCCACGCACCAGGCGCCCCGCCTAAATTATGGATAGGCTCATGCCAGGCCGTTTGCGACCAACTGGGGTCCGAAGGGTTAAAGCTTAACAAGGCTGCCATCAACCAGACGGCAAACAGGACAATAAGAATCAGCAACGCCTCCAAAAGTCGGCGCCCGCTGCTTAACTTTGTCAATGTGACTTCTTTGTCTTCAGTGTATTCCTGGCTCAAGAAAGGCTCTCCAGGTTACAGGCTTTTCCTGCCCGATGCTAAAACGGACAACAGTACCAGGTTACCCCAGTACTGTTGCTGTATGGATTAACAGGAGTGTAATCAAAATACACTTATTTTGCACCTGTTCCGTGTTAGCGCGTCTTAATAACCAGACGATTACTCTGCTTGACTTCTTCCATAACAACGTATGTCCGTGTGTCATTGACGCCAGGCAGACGCAACAGGGTTTCCCCTAGCAGCTTACGATAGGCTGACATATCCGGCACGCGTGTTTTCAACAGGTAGTCGAAATCACCGGATACTAAATGACACTCCTGAATTTCTTCAAGTTTTTGCACAGCAGTATTGAATTGTTCAAACACATCCGGAGCGCCACGATTCAGAGTAATCTCAACGAATACCAGAAGTGATGCATCCAGATAATGCGGGTTCAACAGCGCTGTATAGCCCTGAATAAACCCTTGTCTTTCCAGCCGACGCACACGCTCAAGGCACGGCGTTGGGGAAAGTCCCACACGTTTAGAAAGCTCGACGTTAGAAATACGCCCATCCTTTTGCAACTCATTAAGAATGTTACGATCGATACGGTCGAGATCTTTGCCAGGGCGCTTCTTGCTATCTACCATTATTATTGTCTCTCTGTATTCCTTCCCTACTCCTGTCTGACCCTGAAGACATCACTGTTCAGAGTCGCTACCTGTCACGATAGACCGAAATCATTAAGATTCACGGCTCGCAATGCCTGGGTCTACGGTGAGAAGACCGTTGCCTTGAGGCAGCTATCGACATCACGAATGGCGTCTGTCCACGCCATGCGTAGATTTCACTAGCACGGTAAACATGGTATTTACATGCATGATTATGCGCACATAACAATACTGTTTTTTTCTTCCTCGAATGTTTTCGCAAAACACCAGGTGATTGTCAAAGCAAAACATCGTTTTTTAGTACAACATGCCAGTTATTCATTAACAGTGACGTTTAATCATCATTTAATCGGCTTATAAACCGGAAAAATTAAGTAGCAGGCGTGATAATGACGGGAGAATTTGACACGCTTATCGCTTTTGTCGATTGCACAAATCGTTAACAAAATCGTCATACTCTTTTTTTACGTCTGTAAATTCCCTACAATCCTGCCCATTGTCTGCCAACAACTATGGGGATCTCATGGGCACGACCAAACACAGTAAACTGCTTATCCTGGGCTCAGGCCCGGCAGGATATACCGCGGCTGTCTACGCGGCACGCGCCAACCTGCAACCGGTACTGATTACCGGCATGGAAAAAGGCGGCCAGCTGACGACGACCACTGAAGTAGAAAACTGGCCTGGCGATCCAAACGATCTGACCGGCCCGCTGCTTATGGAACGTATGCATGAGCATGCTACCAAGTTTGAAACTGAAATTATTTTTGACCACATCAATAAAGTGGATCTGCAGAATCGTCCGTTCCGCCTGACTGGCGACAGCGGCGAATATACCTGCGATGCGCTGATTATTGCCACCGGGGCTTCTGCACGCTATCTCGGCCTGCCCTCTGAAGAGGCTTTTAAAGGTCGTGGTGTCTCTGCCTGTGCGACTTGCGATGGATTCTTCTATCGTAACCAAAAAGTGGCGGTCATCGGCGGCGGCAATACTGCGGTTGAAGAGGCGCTGTATCTGTCTAACATCGCTTCCGAAGTACATTTGATCCACCGCCGGGATGGTTTCCGTGCGGAAAAAATCCTCATTAAGCGTCTTATGGACAAAGTGGAGAATGGCAACATCATTCTGCACACTAACCGTACGCTGGAAGAAGTGATCGGCGATCAGATGGGCGTCACTGGCGTTCGTCTGCGCGATACGCAAAACAGCGATAATATCGAGTCTCTCGACGTTGCTGGTCTGTTTGTTGCTATCGGTCACAGTCCGAACACTGCTATTTTTGAAGGACAACTGGAACTGGAAAACGGCTACATCAAAGTACAATCGGGTATTCATGGTAATGCCACCCAGACCAGTATTCCGGGCGTTTTTGCCGCAGGTGACGTGATGGATCATATTTATCGCCAGGCCATTACTTCCGCCGGTACAGGCTGCATGGCGGCACTTGATGCGGAACGCTACCTCGACGGTTTAGCTGACAAAAAATAATTTTACAAATCAGTAACAAAAGTAAAGAAGGCGACACCATGCGACTATGGGTCGCCTTTATTATTCCTCCGTTGTAACATTGCCCTGCAAAAAATTCTGATAACTCACCTGCTAAGCGTGCAATGAATAAATCCCGTCAAAAAGAGTTAACCCGCTGGTTAAAACAGCAAAGCGTCATCTCCCAACGTTGGCTGAATATTTCTCGTCTGCTGGGCTTTGTGAGCGGCATATTAATAATTGCCCAGGCCTGGTTTATGGCGCGAATTCTGCAACATATGATCATGGAGAACATTCCCCGAGAAGCCTTGCTGCTTCCCTTTACCTTGCTGGTGATGACCTTTGTGCTGCGTGCATGGGTGGTCTGGTTACGCGAACGGGTGGGCTATCACGCCGGGCAACATATTCGTTTTGCTATCCGCCGCCAGGTTCTTGACCGTTTGCAGCAGGCAGGGCCTGCCTGGATTCAGGGTAAACCTGCGGGGAGCTGGGCGACGCTGGTGCTCGAGCAAATTGACGATATGCATGATTACTACGCTCGCTACCTACCGCAAATGGCGCTGGCAGTCTCAGTACCACTACTGATTGTCGTCGCAATTTTCCCTTCTAACTGGGCCGCGGCACTTATTTTACTCGGCACTGCACCGTTAATTCCGTTGTTTATGGCTTTAGTTGGGATGGGTGCTGCCGATGCTAACCGACGTAACTTTCTCGCTCTTGCTCGCTTAAGTGGACATTTTCTCGATCGCCTGCGGGGCATGGAAACATTGCGTATTTTTGGTCGTGGTGAAGCTGAAATTGAAAGCATTCGCTCTGCTTCGGAAGATTTCCGCCAACGGACAATGGAAGTGCTACGGCTGGCGTTTTTATCCTCCGGCATTCTCGAATTTTTTACCTCGCTGTCGATTGCTCTGGTGGCGGTCTATTTTGGTTTCTCCTATCTCGGCGAGCTTGATTTCGGTCACTACAGCACGGGCGTGACGTTAGCTGCGGGTTTCCTTGCGTTGATCCTCGCTCCCGAGTTTTTCCAGCCGTTACGTGATCTCGGCACGTTTTATCATGCTAAAGCCCAGGCTGTTGGCGCAGCTGACAGCCTGAAAACATTTATGGAAACGCCCCTCGCCCATCCACAGCGTGGTGAAGTTGAGTTAACGTCTACCGAACCAGTGACCATCGAAGCCAAAGATCTGTTCATCACATCGCCTGAAGGTAAAACACTGGCTGGCCCGCTGAACTTTTCATTACCGGCAGGCAAACGTGCGGTACTGGTGGGACGAAGCGGATCAGGGAAAAGCTCACTATTGAATGCGCTTTCCGGTTTTCTCTCCTATCAGGGCTCGCTGCAGATCAACGGCATTGAATTGCGGGATTTATCTCCGGAATCATGGCGAAAACATCTCTCCTGGGTTGGTCAGAATCCGCAATTACCCGCGGCAACAGTACGAGACAACGTGCTGCTGGCGCGACCTGATGCCAGCGAACAAGAGTTACAAACAGCTCTGGATAACGCCTGGGTCAGCGAGTTTCTGCCACTCCTACCGCAAGGTATCGATACTCCCGTGGGCGACCAGGCTGCCCGCCTTTCCGTAGGTCAGGCACAACGTGTGGCAGTAGCGCGTGCATTACTTCATCCCTGCTCACTGTTATTACTGGATGAACCTGCAGCCAGCCTCGATGCACACAGCGAGCAGCGTGTGATGCAGGCGCTAAGTGCTGCCTCGCAGCGCCAGACAACGCTGATGGTCACCCACCAGTTAGAAGATCTTGCTGACTGGGATGTCATTTGGGTAATGCAGGATGGTCAGATTATTGAGCAAGGTTGTTACGCTGATTTAAGCGTCGCTAACGGTCCATTCGCCACGTTGCTGGCCCATCGTCAGGAGGAGATTTAAATGCGCGCGTTGCTTCCTTATCTGGCTCTGTATAAGCGTCATAAGTGGATGTTAAGCCTTGGTATTGTACTGGCAATTGTCACACTGCTGGCCAGTATCGGCTTGTTGACACTTTCTGGTTGGTTCCTCTCCGCCTCAGCGGTTGCAGGCGTTGCAGGACTGTACAGCTTCAATTATATGCTACCCGCTGCAGGCGTGCGTGGCGCAGCAATCACCCGTACCGCTGGGCGTTATTTTGAACGTCTGGTGAGCCATGACGCGACTTTCCGCGTGTTGCAACATCTGCGCATTTACACCTTCAGCAAATTGCTGCCCCTCTCCCCTGCCGGGCTGGCCCGCTATCGCCAGGGCGAGTTGCTCAACCGCGTCGTCGCCGATGTTGATACGCTCGATCATCTTTATTTGCGCGTTATCTCACCTCTGGTAGGGGCTTTTATGGTGATTATGGTGGTGACTGTCGGGTTAAGTTTTCTTGATTTCACCCTCGCCTTCACGCTGGGCGGCATTATGTTGCTGACACTGTTCCTGATGCCGCCGCTGTTTTATCGTGCGGGAAAAAGCACCGGGCAAAATCTTACCCATCTTCGCGGTCAGTATCGCCAACAGTTAACCGACTGGCTGCAAGGACAAGCTGAATTGACCATTTTTGGTGCCAGCGATCGTTATCGCACGCAGTTAGAGAACACCGAAATTCAGTGGCTGGAAGCGCAGCGTCGTCAGTCCGAACTGACCTCGCTCTCGCAAGCAATTATGCTGTTGATTGGCGCGCTGGCGGTAATTCTGATGCTGTGGATGGCCTCCGGCGGCGTTGGCGGTAATAGCCAGCCAGGCGCGTTAATTGCGCTGTTTGTCTTCTGTGCACTGGCTGCATTCGAAGCCCTGGCTCCGGTGACAGGTGCATTTCAGCATCTGGGGCAAGTTATTGCTTCTGCCGTGCGTATCACTGACTTAACGGACCAAAAACCAGAAGTGACCTTTCCGGATACTCAGTCCGCCGTTCCCGAGCAGGTTTCCCTGACGTTACGGGATGTTGCGTTCACTTATCCGGAACAATCCCAACAAGCGCTTAAAGGGATTTCTCTTCAGGCAAACGCCCGCGAACATATTGCGATTCTCGGGCGAACCGGATGCGGCAAATCAACATTGTTACAACTGCTAACCCGCGCATGGGACCCGCAACAGGGTGAGATTTTGCTTAACGGCAGCCCGATCGCAGACCTGAATGAATCGACATTGCGCCAGACCATCAGCGTTGTGCCGCAGCGAGTGCATCTGTTTAGCGCCACACTGCGCGATAATCTGTTACTCGCCGCACCTGGCGCTACTGATGACACTCTAGCTGAAATTCTCCGTCGCGTCGGTCTGGAGAAACTACTCGAAGACGCAGGGCTCAACAGTTGGTTGGGAGAAGGTGGACGTCAGCTTTCCGGCGGCGAACTGCGTCGTCTGGCTATCGCCCGTGCGCTATTGCACGATGCGCCGTTGGTATTGCTGGATGAACCAACTGAAGGCTTAGATGCCACAACTGAAAGTCAGATCCTCGAATTACTGGCTGAAATGATGCGAGAGAAAACGCTATTAATGGTTACACATCGGCTGCGTGGACTTTCACATTTTCAGCAAATAATAGTGATGGACAACGGGCAAATTATTGAACAAGGTACTCATGCAGAACTGCTTGCCAGACAGGGGCGTTATTACCAGTTTAAGCAGGGTTTGTAAGCTATTATTGAACGATCCGACTTGCGTAGTGGAGTTTTGCAGTCATGCGCCTGGTTCAGCTTTCTCGCCATTCAATAGCCTTCCCTTCCCCGGAAGGCGCATTACGTGAGCCTAACGGCCTGCTGGCGCTGGGAGGCGATCTCAGCCCTGCGCGGCTACTCATGGCTTATCAGCGCGGTATTTTCCCATGGTTTTCTCCGGGCGATCCTATTCTCTGGTGGTCGCCTGATCCACGTGCGGTTTTATGGCCAGAATCACTGCATATAAGCCGCAGCATGAAACGTTTTCATAAGCGCTCCCCCTATCGCGTCACGCTGAATTACGCGTTTGGTCAGGTTATTGAAGGCTGCGCCAGCGATCGCGAAGAAGGAACATGGATAACGCGAGACGTCGTCGAAGCCTACCATCGCCTTCACGAGTTGGGCCATGCCCATTCCATAGAAGTGTGGCGTGAAGGCGAACTTGTCGGCGGCATGTACGGCGTGGCGCAGGGAACACTGTTTTGTGGCGAGTCGATGTTCAGCCGCATGGAGAATGCCTCGAAAACGGCGCTCCTGGTTTTTTGTGACGAATTTATCCGTCATGGCGGTAAGCTTATCGACTGCCAGGTATTAAATGACCATACTGCCTCGCTTGGCGCCTGCGAAATTCCTCGTCGGGATTACCTCAATTATCTCTATCAACTGCGCCTCGAACGGTTACCAAATAATTTCTGGGTACCACGGCGATTGTTTTCACCACAAGAATGAATGTTTTCGGCACATTTCTCCCCAGAGTGTTATAATTGCGGTCGCAGAGTTGGTTATGCTCATTACTCCGCTGCCGATAAGGAACTTTTCGCGTCAGGTAACGCCCATCGTTTATCTCACCGCTCCCTTATACGTTGCGCTTATAGTGCGGCTTAGCCGTGTGTTTTCGGAGTTATGTGCCAAACCTGTTTGTTGCGAATTAGCGCACAAATCTTTACTTATTTACAGAACTTCGGCATTATCTTGCCGGTTCAAATTACGGTAGTGATACCCCAGAGGATTAGATGGCCAAAGAAGACAATATTGAAATGCAAGGTACCGTTCTGGAAACGTTGCCTAATACCATGTTCCGCGTAGAGTTAGAAAACGGTCACGTGGTTACTGCACACATCTCCGGTAAAATGCGCAAAAACTACATCCGCATCCTGACGGGCGACAAAGTGACTGTTGAACTGACCCCGTACGACCTGAGCAAAGGCCGCATTGTCTTCCGTAGTCGCTGATTGTTTTACCGCCTGATAGGCGAAGAGAAAGAACGAGTAAAAGGTCGGTTTAACCGGCCTTTTTTGCGTTTGGAGTTATGGGGAGTAAATCCTGGAGGATGGAGCGTTGAGTTTGAAAACTGCCTGTACGGCAGTGAACAGGCAGTTCACCGTTTCGAAATGAACGTATCCTTTCTAAGCTGCCTGTACGGCAGTGAACATAATGTTTGCGGTCATGCGCCCCCCTTGTTGCTTTCTAAGCTGCCTGTACGGCAGTGAACTAAGACGGTTATTTGTTTATGCGAGGGTAGGGTTTCTAAGCTGCCTGTACGGCAGTGAACAGAATGTCTCTTGAAAAGAAAGACTGGCACGCTTTCTAAGCTGCCTGTACGGCAGTGAACTCGAGCTGCAACTTGTGTAGGTCTTTCTGGCTCTTTCTAAGCTGCCTGTACGGCAGTGAACAGCACCACTGCCTACGCGCACTGCTACGGAATTTTCTAAGCTGCCTGTACGGCAGTGAACATTGATCCGCCTCAAGAGCTTCGCATCGCTGCTTTTCTAAGCTGCCTGTACGGCAGTGAACATTGATCCGCCTCAAGAGCTTCGCATCGCTGCTTTTCTAAGCTGCCTGTACGGCAGTGAACTTAACGAGGTACAGTGGTGCAAAAACAAATTATTTTCTAAGCTGCCTGTACGGCAGTGAACATTAATCGCGGCGTCAACGCTGCTGCGTTTCTTTTTCTAAGCTGCCTGTACGGCAGTGAACATTTCCAGCGCATAGCCCTGCATACGCCACCATTTCTAAGCTGCCTGTACGGCAGTGAACAGTGAGCTGGAGAAAATGGGCGCACCGGAGCTTTTCTAAGCTGCCTGTACGGCAGTGAACATCACCAAAGACGGCTTCATGTTTCTTGTGATTTTCTAAGCTGCCTGTACGGCAGTGAACTATTTTGGGCGTTATTGTCAGGGTGTTTTATTTTTCTAAGCTGCCTGTACGGCAGTGAACTCACTCTCCGGCAACCGGGCGCTGATAGTCCATTTCTAAGCTGCCTGTACGGCAGTGAACCCCGTCGAGTCGATACAGCCGCCATTTGCCGTTTTCTAAGCTGCCTGTACGGCAGTGAACTTCCGCCGTTATTGCTGGGCTACACGAGTGCTTTTCTAAGCTGCCTGTACGGCAGTGAACATGGCCGCGCCACGCGCAGTGGCAGATAACAGTTTCTAAGCTGCCTGTACGGCAGTGAACAGCCGCCGACGCGGTGGTGCTGGCAGCATAATTTTCTAAGCTGCCTGTACGGCAGTGAACTGGAATAATAGCAGACTATCCGATTGATTTACTGTTAAAACTTACAAAATCGCCGAGTCATACCCTTTTTCCAGACTTCAAAATAGCAATAAACAAAATCAATGAGTTACATTTCACCCTGAAAAAAGGGCCGATCGGTACTTCTTCAATTTCATATTTTCTACATAGCTTTTGATAAACAATTGACCAGAACGCATACGGTCATAATCTCGGTCGAACAAATCGTGTGTTCATTGCATAACCAAACAAACCAATCTAAATAAATTCTTCTTGACCGTTTTACTCCAACTCCCTATAGTAGCGCCCCGTTGCCACCCATGAGGTCAGGCAGCAAAACAATTTGGTGAGGTGTCCGAGTGGCTGAAGGAGCACGCCTGGAAAGTGTGTATACGGCAACGTATCCGGGGTTCGAATCCCCGCCTCACCGCCATATTTTAAGAAGAGCTCGTACGAAAGTACGGGCTTTTTTTTCGCATGTTGCACAGCCTGGCGGGGATGAGAAGCCCGGACCCGGGTTCGACAACTGGCGGCAGCCAGTTGGACAGACCGCGAACGCAGTGAACGGGCTGCCCGCAGGGCGAGCGAAGCGAGTCAATCCCCGCCTCACCGCCATATTTTAAGAAGAGCTC